>JABDHL010000008.1 GCA_012972825.1 Chlorobiaceae bacterium | reverse complement strand
GGTTTTCGCCCTTGAGCATCGAGCAGGTTGCCGTATCGGCATGGAAGTGAATGATCGGGGGGTGTCCGCAGTCGACTAATGAAAGTTGGCCTGATAGAAGGTCGAGGCGCACATAGAGCAATGTTGCAAAGGTACCAAGTTCTATCAGTTCCTTGATGCAGAGTTCATGTACCCCGGCAACGATATCCTGCAGTGCGGGAAGTTCGGTATGCGGGTATTTCTTTTGTGCAAGGACCTTCAGAAAAAGCGATTTAATGCCGGCTCCTATCAAGGCAGGGTGGAGTCCGTGTCCCATGACATCCCCGATAAGGATGTCTGCGCGACGGCTGTCGAAAATGATAAAATCGGTAAAATCACCGTCAAGATGACCTGAAGGCACCATCATCCTGCTGATTGAAACTCCCTGCAAGGTTTCGGGGACGGGGCTCTGGAGCAGTTTTTTTTCAATTTCTGATTCAAACTCTTTCTGCAGGTTGTCGAATCGCAGTCTGCTTTGTTCTTCTTCTACCCGTGAAGTGATATTCCGCGCAATAATAACGGTGTGTGGAGTGTCATCAATCTGAACGCACCCCCTTGATATCTCGAGTGGGACAGCAGTGCCGTTTTTTCTTATGCCTTCGATTTGTTGTACCATGCGTTCATCAAAATCAGAGGCATTTCCGGAAGGCATTTTGCATAAAAAATGAATGTCATACTTTGGAGAGTCCGGTGAGATAAGTTCCAGAAAATTCTGTTCATGGTATGTGTCGCGGCGGAATCCGAACAAGTTTTCCGCAGCTGTGTTTCGGTAGATGATGTTTCCCTCATTATTGAGCATGAATACGGCGTCCTGTGCGGCATCAGTCATTGAGCGGAATTCCTCCTCGCTCCGCTGCAGTTTTTTTGCCATGACACTGAGGGTTTCATTTGCTTTGGTCAGCTCCTGATTTGATACTGAAAGTTCATTAAAAAGTATTTCCCGCTCCGTTTTCAAGCAGAAATAGTCAATCGCATCGTTCAGTATTTTTTTGAAAGCAGTGGGGTCAACTGGTTTTGGAATAAAGCGGAAAACCTCGCCTCTATTGATGGATTCAATAATCGGATCGATATCCTGAGAACCGCTGAGTATAAGCCGGACAATGTCCGGATTTCGCTTTTTAACTTCACCGATCAATTCAAGACCGCTCATCTCAGGCATTCGAAGGTCTGAAACGATAATGGAAACAGTATTACTTTTAATAAGTTCAAGTGCTTTTATGCCAGTTTGGGCAAACAGTTTCTTGTAGTCTTCTTTGCGTAGAAATCTGTTTATTGAGCTGAGAATGTCTGGTTCGTCATCAACAAAAAGGATGGTAATCTTGCTATCGTTTATCATGATTATTTTTTACTTGATTGTGCTTGATCGGAAGCATTATGGTAAAAACAGTACCACCCTCTTTCGGACAATGAACGCTGAGCCTTCCGTCATGCTTATTGACAATGATGTCATAGGAGATGCTGAGCCCGAGTCCCGTGCCGTGTCCAGGTTTTTTTGTTGTGAAAAAAGGCTCGAAAATATGTTCCTGGACTTCAGGGGGAATGCCTGGCCCGTCATCGGCTATGGAACAATAGACAAAGTTGCTCTCTTTCCATGTATTAATGACGATTTTACCGTTCGATGTTTTCATTTCTGACACAATAGCGTGCGCACTGTTGATAATCAGGTTGAGAATGACCTGATTGAGCTGCTCCGGATTACATGGTACCAGCGGCAACTCCTTAAGGTTGGTTTCAATATCAGCACAATAACGGTATTCGTTTCGGGCGATGATGAGCGTGTCGCGGATGCCCTTGTTAATATCGAAAAGAACCTTCTCTTCAAAAGCGTGCTTGTAGGCAAAGTTTCGCATGCTGTTGATAATTGTTGTGATTCGTTCGAACCCGCGTTGTGACTCGGAAAAAATTTTCGGAAGATCTGCAAGCAGGGTATTGAGGTCAAGGTCGTGTTCAAGTTGTTTAAGATTAAGCAGTTCTGCAGTAAACAGGTTTTCTTTGTCAATTTGTTGTATGAAGGTACGGTACTCATTAAGTATAGCAAGCAGATCCGAGATATTTTCCTGCTGAGTTGCGAAATTGATCTTTATAAAATTAAGTGGGTTATTAATTTCGTGTGCGATACCTGCAGCAAGCTGACCGATGGATGCAAGCTTTTCCTGCTGGATAATTTGCTGCTGGCTTATTGCAAGATCTTTGGTGCGTTCCTCTACCCTTTGCTCAAGTGTCTTGTTAAGCTCCTGCAGTTTTGCCTCAGCCTCTTTGCGTTCGCTGATGTCGAGCACAATTCCCCTGATGCCGACAAGCTTTCCATTCTCGATAATCCGTGATGTGTAAACGAGTATAGGGAAAGATGTTCCATCTTTTTTCAGGCCGGTGTATTCATGATTGTCAAACGGAATGTTTTTTAAACGTTGCTGCATGTTGAACTGCACCTTTGCGCGATCATCCGGTGCAAAGAGCAGAATGCATGGAACACCTTTTTGTAAATCCTCTTTTGTATACCCGAAAGTTTCAAAACCCATGCGGTTTGTGAAGGAAATCATCCCGTGAATGTCCATTTCAAAGATGGTCTGCGGAAGAAGATCAGCCAGGTCGTGAAACCTCATTTGGCTGGCAGCAAGTTCAGTTAGTTTCTTTTTATTCTCCGTAATATCCTGCTTGATGCTGATGAAGTGAGAAATTTTGTTGTTGGTACCGGTTATTGGGCTTATAGTGGCAAGTTCCCAGTACAGTTCTCCGTTTTTATTTTTATTTATTAATTCTCCTTTCCAAATATTGCCCGATCTAATGGTTTTCCAGAGGTTTTTATAAAAGGCTGCTGAATGTTTTCCGGATTTCAGAACACGAGGGGTTTGGCCTATCACCTCCTTTTCAGTATAACCTGAAACAGAAGTAAATGCCGGATTGATATATTTTACAATTCCATTGATATCCGTTATGACAATGGATAGTGGATTTTGTGAGATAGCAGAGGAAAAAAGTTTGAAGTTTTTACGGAGCTCAGATTCGGCCAGTACATTCTTTATCGTGACGGC
>JABDHL010000007.1 GCA_012972825.1 Chlorobiaceae bacterium | reverse complement strand
GCCACTCCGGTTTTCCTCAGTGCGCTCAGCTACACTCTTTTTGTGTTTTTCAGTTTTGCAGCCTGCGGCACGTTCCAGATAAACTGTCTCCCATCCAATGGTCTCTTGCAATTCAACGGCAAAACCGTTTTACTCTACGGGTGCGTTGATGGACGCCCTGAACTCTCTGAGAAAGGAGCAGGCTGGCTTATGGATGTTGAAGAGGTTTTTGAGAATGGCAGGAAGGTGAAGATTCACGACCGCGCAAAGGTTTTTCTCCGAACCTCAGGCTCATTGCCGATAGAGGTTAATAAAGGCGATATGGTTCGGGTGAAAGGAAAGCTCGACCTTATACCGGAAGCCGCAAACAGGGGAGAGTATAACCCCCGCAGCGCTGCCCGCCTTAAGCAGGTGGCAGTCCAGCTTTACTGTGCCGGACCATGGCTGGTTCAGCATGAAGGGGAGTCAAGGTTGAACGCTTTTGAGCATTACATTGTGCTTCCGGTCTACAACTATATGATGAAGAGTCTTGAAAAACTCATTCCTGCGGGTCAGGAGCAAAGGCTTGCAGCAGGGGTGCTGATCGGCGAAAAGGAGTCCATGTCAGAGGAGGTGTTCGAATCCTTCAAGCTTACCGGTACCGCGCATATCCTTGCGGTTTCAGGGCTGAACGTCGGGCTCCTCGCCTTTGCCATTCATATATGCCTGCAGCGCCTCAAAGTTACTGCAACTGGCCGTTGGGCAGCTTTCGCACTCTTTGCCTTTATTCTGCTTGTTTATTGTTATGTGACCGGTAACTCTGCATCTGTCCAGCGTGCAGCCTTCATGTCCCTGGTTCTTGTCGGTGGTGAAACGTTTGGAAGAAAAACCTATCCGATCAACTCACTTGCCTTTGCGGATTTTCTTATTCTCCTGCTTAATCCCCTCGACCTTTTGAATCCCGGGTTTTTAATGACCAACGGTGCTGTTCTGGCCATTCTTGTGATTTATCCCCGTTTCATCAGTCCACAGCGAAAGGGGTGTGGTTTTTTTAAGAGTGCAGGGTATGTCCTGTTAAGCAGTTTTATGGTAACGATTGCTGCCATCATTGGAGTGTCGCCGGTCATTGCCTGCTATTTTGGAACCTTTTCCCTCATCAGCTTTCTTGCCAATATCCCTGTTGTGCTCTTTTCCAATCTGCTGATGTACGATCTTGTACCTATGCTCATTCTCAACCTTGTTTCACCCTATGCAGCCTCTTTTTTTGCCTCAAGCTCATTTTTCTTTGCTGTGCTCACCCTCAAGTCAGCACGTTTTTTCAGTACTCTTCCTTTTGCTTCCATCAGCTTCAAGCCTGATGCGACTGAAGTCTGGCTTTATTACGCAATTCTTGGTGCCATCCTGATTTTCAGTTATCGAAAAGCCTGGGGAAAGCTTGCTGTTTCATTCCTTTTCGGGATGAATTTACTCTTCTGGTACTCCTTTATCATCTATCCCCACCCTGTTGCACCCGACATGGTGACGGTCAATCTTGGGAAAAACCTTGCCATTCTTTTCTCCTCGGGCAGCGAAACAGTGCTGATTGATGCCGGCAGGGGAGAGCCGCACGATCAGAAGCGTATTGAGCAGCAGCTCGACGAATACGGCTTGGCCGCACCAAAAGCGGTCGTGCAGTTTTATACCCCCGACTCTCTCATCCAAAAGGTGCCCGCACGGTTTCACATGCAGCAGGACAGCACAAAACTTTCCCTCCCATCAATGTTCATTATCCGCCCTGGGGATAGGGTACTCAAACTCTGGAGCAGGAAACGCTCGCTGCTCATGGTGTCAGGCACAAGTCGCCTGAAAGAGGCGGAACTCTACAAAGCCGATATCGCCCTCCTCTGGATCTACCGTTTTGCAGACAAACAGCAGCAGCAGCTCCAGTCATGGCTCAACTACGTCCACCCGAAATACTGCATCCTCATCCCCGGCTCATTTTTATCCCACTCCCATCTTGCTGCGATGCAACGCTTTGTCGCCATACATCCAGGACTCGAAATTCGATGCAAAACCCGTCAGGTGGTTGTGCCATAGGGTGTGTCCAAAACTAATATCCGGTTTTTATAAAGCGAAAATTATACGTAATTTTTTAAAATTGATTTGATACCCAGAGGTAGACCTGGACGCACAAGCAGCTTGAACGCTGCCATTATATCACTGGAAAACCGCATATTTCAGATACCAACCTGTTCAATAATGATTAGAATTTGAGATTTAAAAAATATTGCAAAAGCCAGGCTTAATGACGCAGAGATACTTGCTGCATCCCACCGTTATGAAGGTGCAGTATATCTTTGTGGTTATGCTGTAGAACTTGGACTGAAGAACCGTGTGTGCAAGACACTCAAATGGGAAGGCTTTCCTGGTTCAACCAAAGAATTTCAAGGATATCAAAGTTTTAAAACACACAATCTTGATATATTGCTTTACCTCCGCCTCAGGCGTGCAATAGCATCTCTGGAGAAGTCAATTCGAAGTTATACGGTGCTTTCCGAAAACAGCACTCTGACCATGGACGATATCAATACCGTCAAAGCCGGAGTGATACAGAAACCCTCCTCTCCCTGCATTCCCTTCCGTCTCTGAAATCTCATCCACGGTTATCCCTGCTGAACAAACTTGTGTCCACCAGACTGTCAACCAGTTTGGCAATGTCGGGGGAAAGACCGGGAGGATTGATTTTATTGATGACTTGTGCCAGGGTGTAGATTTTCCCTTCAATCGGCAGAAATTTGTTGACCACAACAACATTATCCTCTCTCAGTCTGCACTCTCCACTCAGAAAGTTGCCTTTTTCAAAGCGTACAGTATATCCAAGCTCTTGTATAGTGCGTTCAAGCAGAGAAAGCTGTGCAGCTTTTTTCATGAACAGTTCTTTGATAGAGTGTTCACAAGGCTTCTGTTAAAAGGTATTTCAGTATCGGTGCAGCGTGCAGAGCCTGCATCATGCTGCCATCAAGCACAATAGCGCGCAGCTCATCAAATGTGACAAGATGCACGCTTATATCTTCAGTTGCATCAAGCTCCTGTTTGCCGATCTCTTCAACCCCTTCAGCAAGAAAGCTGTAGGTAATATTATTCTGCAAGGCAGGGTTGGCGCTAAGCTCCATCAACGGCCTCCATGAGCCGCCACCGAAACCGGTCTCTTCAAGCAGTTCACGCTGTGCCGACTCAAGCACAGATTCTCCTTGCTTGTCGTGAACCCCCGCAGGCAGTTCATAAAAAACCTTGCCGATTCCGTGCCGGTATTGCCGTATCAGCACAAAGTGCATCTCTTTCGTAACAGCAAGCACATTGCACCATGGAGGAAACTCCCAGATGTAATAATCGTCAATGACTCTGCCGTTGGGAAGCTGAACGGTGTCCTGACGCATGGTGAGCCATGGCTTGTTATAAAGGTATTTCGTGCCGAGGGTGGTCCAGTGTTCCGGTTCGTGTTCAATTGTCATGAATTATCCTCTCATTCTTGGGTCAAGGGCATCTCGGACACCGTCGCCGATAAGGTTGAAGCACACAACAGTAGTCAGGATTGCAATACCGGGGAAAGTAGAAATCCACCAGTAGTTCAAAAGGCTGTCACGCCCCTCATTGATAATGTTTCCCCAGCTCGGGGTAGGCGGTTGAACTCCCAGACCGAGAAAGGAGAGGCCTGCTTCAGTAAGGATAATGCTTCCTATCCTCAGTGTCGCAGCAATAATAACCGGAGTCAGGGTATTGGGTGCAAGGTGGCGGAAGATAATTCTCATATGAGAGAGGCCGAGGGATTTCGCGGCAAGAATGAACTCCTGCTCTTTAAGCGAAAGTACCTGGCTTCTGACTATTCTTGCCACTCCCATCCAACCGGTAAAGGAGAGGGTGATCACAATCAGATAAATCGAGTTTCCAAAAGTGGCGATGATGATAAGAATAAGAAAAAGAGCGGGAAATGCGATGAGGATATCGACAATCCTCATCATGACCGCATCTATCCATCCGCCGAAATATCCCGAAGAGACTCCGATAATCGTCCCGAGGGTGACTGAAATCAAGACCACAAGAAAGCCGATCGAAAGCGATATTTTTGACCCGTATATGACGCGGCTGAGAATGTCTCGACCATATTGGTCTGTACCGAACACAAAGGTACGTGTAACGACAAAATCCGGTTGCTGATTGCTGACGGCCTCCGCACCTTTTTTTCCGCTGCCGGCAAGTTCATTCATGGCAATTGTTTTTGTACGTATGCCCTGACGATAAATCACATTCTCTCCATCTATCCGGTACTCGTTGACAAACCGGACACTATTCGGTTCATTACGCGTTTTCAGTTTCTGGAAATCACTGATCAGGCTGTTGGCAAGCTGAACCGTTCTTCCGTTTCCTGTCTGCAGCGGGATTATCAACGTTTTAGGTTGTTTGAGCACCAGCGCATTCAGTCGGGCGAATGGCGGCTGATAGGCTGTGACCAGAAAATCCTGTTGATCATAGGGACTGAAGGGCGCAATAAACGGAGCAAGGAATGCCAGAGAGTAAAGTATGAAGATGACTGCAGAAGCATACAGTGCTATTGTCTGGCGCATGAAAGCTCTGCAGCTGATTTTTCCCAGGCTTGGTTCAGCCTTTTCCGGTTGTCTCTTTTCAACGGCAATGTTCCGCAATTGTTTTCGGGCTACAAGCACAAGAGATAACGGTATTGCAATAAGGTAGATCGCCCCTGTCCAGAATTCAAGGATCTCGGAAGTGAAAATTTCCTTTAGAGCTTCCGGTGCGCTGAAAAAAAGCATTGTCGCTGTATACAGAGACCGAAAACTGAGCAGCACCAGATCTGCCTTGATGAACAGAATCAGTAGAAAAACGATGAAAGAGATCGACAGAAAAAGAATCGATCCTTTATTGTGAAATTGAAATGATCCTGCTTTGGGAGCCGGGTTCTGCAGGGATGATGATGTGCCGTTCTCTGTTTTCAAGCTTGTATGGCTTTCGATGAAAAAAAGCTGCTTTTCCCTGAAGAAAAGCAGCTTTGAAAAATAAAGAACCGATTTCGAAAATGAAGTTGAACCGTTCTCAGCTTGCTGTTGCTGCAGCAGCTGGTTCCGCAGTAGCTTCTGCTTCTTTTTTCGAGGCGAGCACCGTAATAACCGGAGTATCCGGATCATCCATAATGATAAGTTCTTTATAGGCATCCATAGCAAGTTCCTTCACATGGATGGAGTGTCCGATTTCCAGTGCTGTAACATCGATGACGAAATGATCAGGCATATCTTCCGGTTTGCCCTTGATCGTCAGCGCATGTTTGATAATCTGCAGTCTGCCGCCTTTCTCCACGCCGGCACTCTCGCCGGAGACAGCAACCGGAACTTCAAGCTCAATAATCTCATCTGCAGAAAAGAGCTGAAAGTCAGTATGAATAATTTTGTCGGTGACCGGGTGAAACTGAACGTCCTTGATAAAAGAACGCTTGATCTTTCCGTCCGGGAACTGAAGATCAATAATATGAGACTCGGCTGAATGTACCAGCTTCCTCAATGCAAGTTCATTGACGCCTACTGCAATGGTTTCTTCGCCTTTATGATAGATAACTGCGGGCACAATACCGCTCTTGCGCAGTTTATCAGCTTTGTTCTTTTTAATAATGCGAGGTTCAACTCCTAATACGATTGTTTCCATGTGGTCTTCCTTTATCTCTTTTATCGCTTGTGTTTAGTGAAGGTTCGTAAGTTTTTCAACGATATTCTTGCTGTCGAAAAGGCAGCTGACCGAATCATCTTCATAAATACGCTTGATAGCCTCACCGAAAAGGTTGCTGACGGTTACCGTTTCAATTTTCGGTGAATATGAATGATTCGTGATCACGGAATCGGTGACAATCACTTTTTCAAGTATTGACGCATCAATTCGTTTGATGGCCGGTCCTGAAAGAATCGGGTGTGTTGCTGCCGCATAGATGTTAAGGCCTCCTGCATCACGGATAGCTTTTGCAGCGTTGACAAGGGTTCCGGCAGTGTCAATCATGTCATCAACCAGAAGGACATTTTTCCCGCTGACATCACCGATAATATTCATGACCTCGGCTACGTTGGCGGCCGGTCGGCGTTTGTCGACAATTACCAGATCAGTGCCGAGTTCCTCAGCAAATTTTCTGGCAAGCTTCACACCTCCCACATCAGGAGAGGCAACAACGAGGTTGTCGCGAAATTCCCTGTGGCGGATATGATCTATCAGTATCACGCTCGAATACAGGTGATCAAACGGGATATCAAAAAATCCCTGAATCTGAGGCGCATGCAGATCCATTGTTAAAATCCGGTTTGCTCCGGCCTGGGTAAGCAGGTTGGCTACAAGCTTTGCTGTAATGGCAACTCGAGGCCTGTCCTTCCTGTCCTGTCGGGCATAGCCGTAATAGGGAATAACAGCGGTAATCCTTGCTGCTGAAGACCTTCTGGCTGCATCAATCATGATCAGCAGCTCTAACAGGTTATCACCGGGAGGATTGGTAGACTGTATAATGAAGAGATCCGAACCACGGATCGATTCAAAATAATTTACCGAAATTTCTCCGTCCGAAAAGTTTTCAAGCTTGGCATTGCCAAGAGACATGTCCAGGTACTCGGCAATCTTTTCTGCAAGATCCGGGTTACTGCGTCCTGCGAAAATTTTAATGGGTTTTTCCATCATGTCCTGCATATTCAGATGAAAGAAATTATATTATGGCAGTCTTCCTGCTCCCCAGAGCATCCTTAACTGTTTTTCCGGAGGCGAATTAATATTCGCCAGAACTGCAATATAATTAAAAAGGCTGAAAAATTAACTATTTTTTTCCTCTTTCTACAAGCACAGTTATTTGTACAAAAATATGACTATTCAGGAGATCAGAGACTATCTTGAGCGGTTTTTTGGTGCCGTTGAACTTGTAGGCAGCGCAGATGCGTTGATTTCCGGGCCCGCAAAAATTGACTCCGCGCAAAAAGGGCAGGTCACTTTTATAGCCAACGAAAAGTATACCCGATATCTTGACACTACCGCTGCATCCCTTGTTATTCTCCACAAGTCGGTTAATGTCGATGAGTTCAGCAATCACACCTCGTTTCTCAAGGTAGGCGATCCCTATACAGCCTTTGTCTTTCTCCTGCAGAAATTTGCAGCACCAAGAACAATAGCATCAAAGGGTATTGCCAAAACAGCTGTTATAGGTGAAGGCGTTTCTATCGGTGAAAATGTTTCCATCGGCGATCATGTTGTCATCGGTGACCGGTGCACGATTGGCAGCAATGCTGTTATTGGACCGCATACTGTTCTTTTTCACGACATCTCAATCGGAGACGATGCTGTTTTATTTCCCAACGTGACCATTTACGACGGCACTCTTATTGGTAAAAGGACGGTTATTCATTCGGGAACCGTCATCGGAGCAGATGGTTTCGGGTTTGCTCCTCAAAGTGACGGAACGTATGTCAAGATTCCCCAGATGGGTATTGTTGAAATTGGCGACGATGTTGAAATCGGTGCCAATGCCACAATAGACAGGGCCACCATGGGTAGTACCGTCATAAGCAGAGGCGCTAAAATCGATAATCTTGTGCAAATCGCACACAACTGCAGGATCGGTGAAGATACGGTTATTGCCGCGCAGGCCGGCATTTCCGGAAGCGTAACAATTGGCCGGCAGTGTATGATCGGAGGACAGGCAGGATTCGCCGGCCATCTTGAACTGGCCGACCGCATCCAGGTCGCTGCGCAGGCCGGTATTTCAAAATCCTTTCTTGAACCCGGCATAGCCCTTCGCGGATATCCGGCGCAGCCTATGCGTGAACAGCTGAAGCACGAAGCAATGCTGCGCAACCTTGGCGCCATGAAAGAGAAACTGAATCTGCTCGAAGCTGAACTGAAAGAACTCAAAAATTCGTAGCAGCCGATTCCAGTATGCTATTCAACGGTTGTTGTAAGCAGACAGGCAAAGGAGGGCTCAGACAGTAAAAAAAAGAAGTCCGCGAGCGATGATTCTTGAAAATGTGTTTTTTCCATTTTTTTAAATATTAAAAAAATAATTAAATTAAAGGAGGGAAGGATGTATTGATAGTATTTATTATTGAGACTTTTCCCCCGACAAGAAAGCATTATCAGGTAGTCCTCCATCCCCTTTATTTCATAAGTACATAGTTCGCAGTTACATGACTGTTTTTCGCCGTTACGAAAAGCATCATGAAAAAGGCTGCTGATATTGAATATCGTCAAGAACATTCTGGCCATAACAATGGGTATTCCGAAGACCGTTGCTTAATTCAGAATGAGGCGTAAAGTACAGATTATCGTGCAAAGAAAGTCAGACCTGTTCCCCATACTGTTTATCCTTGCAAAGTTTTATTGATTCTTCAGTGACAGCTCAATGCCGATTATCTCCGGTCGAGTTGTCTGGTGGTATCAATGTCATAAGCCGTAGTGAATGGCTGAGATTCAACTGGTTTATTATCATAGGTTCGGGCTCCATTGACTGATCAGATATAATAAATGGATGCGTATGCCGCTCAGATAAATAACAGACTCATCATGACGTAAACTGTTGACATCAATAAACTGCATTTCAATAATCAACGATTTTGATAGATCGAAGAGAGAAGGAGGTGATGCTGAAACAGAGGTTTGAAAGATGGGCTGTTATTTTGGCCTATGGATAGTCTTTGATATAGGTAAAATCTATTCCCAATCATGAAATCACAAAAAGGAGACTCTCATGCCAACTGTACCAGGTATCATACACAATGAAATAAAGTCAAGAATTGTAAGTAGCCTATCTTTTAAGGCTGTGCTTGCCACCAACCTTTATTCAGATTCGACTATTCTGACAAAAGGCGCAAATGTTCTTGCCTATAAGCAACGAATTCCGATCGAACGCGACACCATTATGGTGTTTGCCGATGATGCTCCTCAATACAATTGGTCACATCCCTGCCGCTACCTTCTTCACGATGCCAAGACCGGTGAATTTTATCATGAAGTCCAGGCACAATTTCCGCCATACCTTACGACCGAAGCACCAAAAACATTTCAACCGTTTCATCAGCCTGTCCGAATCACGGATATTGGACTGCATTTCCCTATCCGTCCGATACTGCGCTGTCCAATCCGCTGGACAAAAGGCCAACGCTATGCGGTACTGTTTTCGGGTGCCTCTAACAACCGCCACGCCAATGATCTTGAGTTTCTCTACCGAACTTTGAGAGACATCTATGCTTTCCCTCCCGCGAATATTCATGTTCTCAACTATGACGGTGCGGTGCATTACAACGGCAGCCCGCAACCTGTGGCAAGTTGGCCGGGAGACCATACAGCCTATCGCATGCCGGTTAATGGCAAAGGAACCAAAGCCGATCTGGATACGGTACTCGATACCCTTAAAGCCAATTTGAAGATCGACGATCTGCTCTTGATCCACACAAACAATCATGGCGGTCACAATGGCACGGAGTCCTACCTCTGCACCTACAGCGGAGCGGATTATCTCGCTTCTGAATTTGCTGGCAAATTGGGCACACTGCCGAAGTTCAACTCTCTGATGGTGATGATGGAGCAATGCCATTCCGGTGGTTTCAACGCCCCGATACTGGCGCATTCCACAGCTGCATTCACCAGCGTATCTTCTGCCTGCCAGGAATTGAATAATTCCATAGGCGGTGCGGAATTCGATCCATTCGCACGTGACTGGATTGCTGCCATGACAGGCAACACCCCGTATGGCGGTGCTCTGGCATCAAATCCCGACACCAACGGAAACGGTAAGGTTTCAGCCAGGGAGGCATACAACTATGCCAATGCAGTGAAGGATCCTTATGATACGCCGGTCTACAGCGAATCCTCAGCGGCGGCTGGCGATTATTATCTGGGAGAGCGTTACGGGTATATCTGGCCGATCTACTGCCGGATTCTGGTTGAGATTCTTACGCCTTATTATCTGCACAAGCCGATACCGGAATTCTACGCTATATTGCATGAAAAACTCATTCCAAATCTTCAGCCGATCGAAGACAAGCTCGGTAATGCCTCAGCAGGTCAGGAAGCAGAACTTAGAACGGCATTAACTGCCGTCATCAAAAAGGTCTTTGGATGATGGACATTCATGAAGAGCGCATCCTGAAAAAGGTATGTGACCGTCTGAGTGCAGAGCGGATTGACAGTTCGATTGTCTATCTGGATCGCAACCTGAAACGCGTCTCTCAAAGCCTGCATGTCGGGGACGTGGTCATTGAAATGCCTTGGGATGGGTATATCGCTTTTGTCGATCTTGAACCTGGGGTGAACTGGGGTCATTTGTGTTCTTATCTCGCAATACCTTTGGATGACAACGAGGTTATCGAGTATGCAGCGCAAATGCCCCCATTTCTGAAAACTGAAACATCGTCATTTCACCTTTTATGGCGCGGCATCCGCGCACCAGAATGGGCTGTGGTGATCACCCCGACCTGAGCCACCCGGCTCGACAACCTGAAAAAAATGGAGGACTCAAATGAACCTGAAAGAGAGAATAGAGGTAATAAAACAGCCTGAAAAGATCAAGAATGCTTTTTATGCGAACAGTGCTGCCGTACTCGGATTCGCATTCGATGAAGATCCTGATGTACAGGCACTGATTGCCGTTGGAGAGGAGGCAATCCCGCTGATTGAGCAGGAGATAAGAGAGAATGGAGCCGACCTTCACGAGATATCCTTATCCTGCTTTGCGTATGTTCTTTCCAAAATCAATGTGCATAAGGCGGCAAAGATCCTCAGCCCGCTCTTCCCGAAGATTGTCGATCGTCCGGGTTCCTTCGCTGCGATGTTCATGGCCAGGACTTTGAGAACAGAAAAGAATTTGCCTGTCAGTTCACGGGAATTGTTCTTCACTCCGGAGCAGTTGCGCGAAACATTGAGAAGCATAGGATAACACAACACATAACAGGAGGTAGCTTATGCCACCCGTAATAACCACTGCCGCAGGCAGACCGATAACAGTAAATCATTATCCATTCCCGGACCCGGCTCCCCAACCGGCACCTTCCGGAACAACGCTCTGCAAGTATACTCACCTCGATCTCACTGAAGTGGAGCTTAACTGTTCGAGTCGTTACAACTGCTGGGGCTTCACGTTCATACCAAGAAGGTATAGAATCAATACAGGGACAGAGGTGGATTGGGTGCTTGAAGATAACTGTTCCCCGGTAGCAGATGGATCGCTTCAGCCGGGAGATGTGATTCGCTATCGCTACAATGGTATCACCACCCATACCGGACGTATATGGGAAGTCGACGCAATGGGCCACGCAACAATTGTTCGAAGTAAATGGGGAAGCGGGGGAGAATACATGCATCCTCCCCAGATTGTTCCGTCGATTTACGGAACCGACGTTGCCTGTTTCCGGCAGCATGCTCCACTCAACGGAGTTGCCGACCTCTGGATTGCCGATTCGGTGACCGATGACGGAGAACAATGCTCGCACCGGCCATGGTGGACAAGTCCTGATATTATGGTAGATTCGCCTCCATACGACGGGTCGGGAGACCTCAATCCCCAGTTCTCAGTCGTCAACAGGGTCTGGGCACGAATCAGGAACCGGGCAAATTGTAATGCTGACAATGTTTTTGTAAAGTATTACTGGGCCGATCCCTCTGCCGGACTCGCACCTGCCGACTGGCACCCTATACCATCGACACTCGGTCACTCCAACCCTGCCGGACCGTTCTCTGTTCCAGCCTTTGGATACGTCAACGCCCCGTATGTCGAATGGACTCCGTCTGCGGCCCCTGCCCACCAGTGCCTCCTGGCGATCACATATATTAACGACGACCCCGCAGACCCCGACAATCCAGATCCGCTTGTTTACGTATTCGATGTTCCCTGGGACAACAATATCGCCCAGAGAAATGTCCATATTATCCCGGCAAAGAAAGGGTCTAAGTACAGCATCCGAATCGCCCTTAAGAACCCTTTTCCGTACCTGAAAAGATATGTGGCGGAGATTCAGCTCGATATGACCCATAGTGCTCAGCTTCCCATCCTTGGACCTGAGCAGTCAATCAGAATACCACAGCTCACGTTCAGCATTGCCAACGGGAAAACTGTTGAAATCCAGAACGTCGATACCAGAGTGTTGCCGCTGACAGGTAGAAAAGTCGCGTTTCCGGTCACAACTCTTCATGAGACGCTGATCGCCTCTGGAAAAATCAGTGATATATCGCTCGATAAATCCCAGGAGGTTGCGCTGGATATAACTGTCCCAAAGGACGCAAGACCGGGTTCGATCTATTATATTCACATAACCCAGAAAAATAGAAACCAGATCTGCGGCGGTTATACGGTTGCCGTCATGGTGAACCGGGATTGAGTCAGGGAGTGAGTGGATGCAGCATCCCCGATATCAGGCATTCGAACCAAGGCGCTTTTGCGCTTCTTATGAAGGGCTAAAAAAACTGCTTTGTAGGTGCTCATGAATTATTCAGGTTAGAAGAGAATTTGCTGATGTTTTTAAAGCTGATTACGTTTCTGATCATATACTTCTGTGCAAATACGCGTAGTGTTTCCTTCGCTGAGGGTAATTGCTCCGCCTTGGTTACTCCTTCTTTTCCACTTGAAAGCCGCAAAAGAAAGATCGAATCAGGCTCCCTTGAAGCAGTTGCCATCAAGGATAATTGGCAGCTGGAACAGCTTGATGCAGCTAGAGAGCTTGATTACCTGACCAATATGGAAAAGGATATCATTTTGACACTCAATATGGTCAGGACGGATCCCAGCCGATATGCGGAGTTGTATATACGCCCGATCTTATCTTCTTTTTATGGCAACCGTCGTCGCATCAACGGTGTAAACCTTATAACCGTTGAAGGGCGTGTCCCTGTCGAGGAGTTGTATTACTACCTGATTCACCATGCTCCAGTGCAGGCGTTTGTTGTTGATAAAAGGCTGCATAGTTCCGCTGATGAGCTTGCTCTCGATCAGTCATTGACGGGAAGCATTGGCCACATGAGTTCAAAAGGAAGGGGTTTTGCTGTGCGGATTAGGAGTTATGCTCATTGGAAACATGGTGTTGCCGAAACGATCGGCTATTGTTGGAACACAGGATTTGATATGGTCAATAATATGCTGATTGATGACGGCGTTAGCGACAGAGGCCATCGATCAATCATGATGGATCCTGTGTTTCATCTCGTTGGTGCCAGTGTAAGACCTCATCGTGTCTATGGTTTTACAGCCGTCATTGATTATGCCGGTTCCTTCACAGACAAGTTAAGATCAGCAAAGTGATCTTGTCTGAATGACCTCACATAAAACCTTTACAGGTAATACCCCAATGGGGAGTATCCCGGTGAAAGTGTACCACTGATTTTCAGGCCTGACGATACTTGCGGATAAAATTTACACTTTATTTTATGACGACTCCAAAGTCAGCGACGCCTTC
>JABDHL010000006.1 GCA_012972825.1 Chlorobiaceae bacterium | reverse complement strand
GGTATTGGAAAAGAATGAACCCTTACCTCAAGGCATGCATTGATCGTGAGGCTCGTTATGTATGACAAGCATCTCTCTTGGAAAAACTTGTGCAGATAGATGCCGCCATCGTAAAAATTAACCGCCGGTTTACTCTTATCAAAACTGCTGATGATTTTCTGGATAGTGATCAGGGTATGGAAATTTTTTAGAATCTGTCAAGAGCACCTTGGCTTACTGGATGAGACGGTAAAACAAATGATGCGAACTCTTACGCAGTAAACTGCTTCAACATCCGCAAATCATTTTCGAACAGCAGCCTGATATCGTCAATCTTGTATCGCAGCAGTACCGTACGGTCAACTCCCATGCCGAAGGCGTAGCCTGACCAGGTTTCGGGGTCTATGCCGCAGTTGCGCATGACGTTGGGGTGAACCATGCCGCAGCCCATGATTTCGAGCCAGCCTGATTTTTTGCAGACACGGCATCCCTTGCCTCCGCAGAGGAAGCAGGTGACATCGACTTCAGCGGAGGGTTCGGTAAAGGGGAAGAAGCTCGGTCGGAACCGGAGTTTGACGTCGGTGCCGAACATCTGCCGGGCAAAAGAGTAGATGGTTGCCTTCAGATCGGCAAACGAAACATTTTTATCGATATAGAGTCCTTCGAGCTGGTGAAAGACGCAGTAGCTGCGGGCGCTTATAGCTTCGTTCCGATAGACCTTTCCAGGACAGATGACGCGTATGGGAGGTTTCTGGTCGAGCATGACCCTGACCTGCACCGGTGATGTATGCGTTCTGAGGAGTACATCCGATTCGGCATTTCCATTGGTGATGAAAAAGGTGTCCTGCATGTCGCGGGCTGGGTGGTCGGGCGGAAAGTTGAGCATGTCGAAGTTGTAGTGGTCGAGCTCAAGTTCCGGACCGGTGGCAATACCGAAACCCATGTCCGAAAAAATCTTTTTCATCTCGCCCAGTACCTTCTGCACAGGGTGCTCACTGCCGGTAAAATAACGCCTTCCCGGCAGTGTCAGGTCAATCCCCTTGCTGCTCTCACTTTTTGTTGTTGCAAGCTTTTCTTCTGCGTCGCTGAGCCTGGCATCAGCAGATTGCTTGAGCTCGTTGAGCAACTGGCCGATCCGCGGTTTTTCTGCAGGATCAACTGACTTGAGCTGGCCGAAAAGGGCGGCTATGAGCCCTTTTCGAACCGTATACCGAAGGCGGAAGTTTTGAAGATCTTCCGGAGTGTTTATCTCAACATCAATGATCTCCTGCTGTAAACTGCGAATGGTGTTTTCCATTGATAAAGATGTAATTCTTATTCAATAACGGCGTTAACAATCTGAGTGAATGCAGCAGGGTCCTTGACAGCGATTTCAGCCAGTGCCTTGCGATCAATTTCGACGTTCTTCTTCAGCATTGCATTGACAAGTCTCGAGTAGGTGGTACCGTTAAGACGTGCAGCAGCATTGATACGCATGATCCACAGCGCGCGGAAAGTACGTTTTTTAACCCTGCGGTCACGGTAGGCGTACTGCTCTGCTTTGTCGACGGCGTGCTTGACGACGGTCAGAACATTGCCGCGAGATCCCCAGAATCCCTTGGCCTTTTTTAAAATCCTTTTTCTCCGCGCTTTTGAAGCTACGGCATTATTTGCTTTAGGCATCGTTGTGTAGAGTTAATGTTAAAAATTTATGCCAGGATCATCCGCTTGATCTGCTTTGCTTTTTTGCCTTCAAGCAGTGTTGCCTGATGCAGACGGCGTGTGCGTTTTCTGTTCTTGTGCTCGAGGTTGTGTGATCCGTTCATTCGTTCACGCTTGATTTTTCCGGAGGCAGTGGTTTTGAACCGTTTGCATGCTCCGCGGTGTGATTTCATTTTAGGCATGATCGTCCTTGATTGTTTTATATAAAAAAGGTGAATTTTTTCTGCTTACTCGGCTGGTTCTGCCTGCTCTGCCGGTTTAGCCGGCTTAGCTGGTTCCGTCGGCAGCAAAGCACTTGTTTTTGCTTTAATACGTTCGTAGGCATCTATTTTTTTCTTGTCCGGCTCAAAATAGACGAACAACTTTTTCCCCTCGAATTTCGGGTCACCGTCACGATTACTGACAATGCTGAGGCGCTCGGTCAGGCGTTCAGCCAGTTCCAGTCCTTTATCTTTATAGATGATTGAACGGCCCAGGAAGACAATAGTTGCCCGTACCCTGTTTCCCTTGCGCAGAAATTCCTCAAGATGAGCACTTTTGAAGTCAAAATCGTGCTTGTCGGTGTTCGGATGAAACCGCAACTCCTTGAGGGTGGTTGTTTTCTGTTTTTTCTTGAGATCCTTGTCCCTCTTGTCCATTTTATAGAGAAGCCTGCCGAGGTTGTCAAATTTGCAAACCGGCGGTTCGGCATTCGGCTGTACTTCGATAAGGTCTTGATTCCGCTCTTCGGCTACACGCTTTGCATCAATGGTTTTCATCACCTCCTGTGTTCCGTCCGGAAAAATAATTCGAACTTCAGGAACACGGATCTGTTCATTGACCCGATAGGTAAGTTTAGGCTTTTGAGTCGTAACCTTCTGTTTCTTCATGCGTTCAGGTTTGTTTTAGATAATCAGGTTCTTCCGGTAATCTCTTTCAGGAGCTTTTCGATAAGTCCGCTTACGCTGAAGCGCCCTTCATCACCGATGCGATGACGGCGTAGCGAAACCTCTCCGCTTTCCTGCTCTTTCTGTCCTATAACGATCATACAGGGTACCTTGCTTACTTCGGCATCGCGTATTTTTTTTCCGATTTTTTCACTTCTGGTGTCAAGCTCGGAACGGATGCCTGCAGCCTGAAGGGCCTGGTGTACGGTTTTTGCATAGTCGTGAACATCTTCTGCGATCGGCAGTACAACAGTCTGGAGAGGTGCAAGCCACAGCGGGAAATTACCGGCGGTATGCTCAATGAGGACACCGATAAAGCGCTCCATGGAGCCGAAAGGTGCCCGGTGAATAACAACCGGACGATGTTTCTGTCCATCACTTCCGATATAGGTGAGATCAAACCGCTCCGGCATGACATAGTCAACCTGTACGGTGCCCAGCTGCCATTTTCGCCCAAGAGCATCGCGGACGATAAAGTCAATCTTCGGGCCGTAGAAGCTTGCTTCTCCGATGCCGATAAAATATTCAATACCCATACGGTCTGCGGCCTCTTTGACATCTTTTTCCGCCTGTTCCCATACCTCTTCTGTTCCTCCGTATTTTGCCTGATTTGCCGGATCATGCATGGAGAGGCGTGTGTGGACATCTGAAAAACCAAGTGTTCCAAAAACAAACTGTGTCAGGTCGATAGCGTTGCAGATTTCGTCGACAAGCTGGTCGGGACGGCAGTAAATGTGCGAATCATCCTGTGTGAACCCACGGGCGCGCACCAGACCGTTGAGTTCTCCAGACTGCTCGTGCCTGTAGACTGTTCCAAACTCAGTCAGGCGGATCGGCAGATCGCGGTAACTGCGCATTTTCGAGTTGTAGATGAGGTGATGGTGAGGGCAGTTCATCGGTTTAAGAAGGTACTGCTCCTGTTTCCCGTCTTCATCGTGATAGGTCAGGGGAGGAAACTGCGAATCGCTGTAATATGGATAGTGGCCTGAACGCTTGTAGAGTTCGATATTGCCGATATGCGGAGTATAAACAGGCAGGTAGCCGCGCTTGCGCTGTTCTTCCTTTAAAAATGATTCGAGTTCATTACGGATAATGGCGCCGTTCGGCAGCCAGATCGGCAGACCGCTTCCAACCTCCGGAGTGAGCATAAAGAGCTCAAGTTCAGAACCAAGTTTTCTGTGGTCTCTTCGTTTGGCCTCTTCAAGCCGTGCGACATATTCTTTCAGCAGCTTTTCCGATGGAAATGAGATGCCGTAAATGCGCTGCATGTTCTCCCTTGATGAATCACCCCGCCAGTAGGACGAGGAGATATTCGTCAGAAGAATTGCTTTAAGTTTCGACGTTGTCGGCAGGTGCGGTCCAATGCACAGGTCGGTGAAACCATTTTGATGATAGAGTGAAACTGTGTCGACGTTTTTCAGGGTATCTTCAAGAATTTCTACCTTATAAGTGTCATTTCTCGTATGCTTGAAAAAGTCAATGGCTGCTGTACGGGCCATTTCTTCCCGTTGAATGTGTATATCTCGTTTGCTGATTTCCAGCATTTTTGCTTCGATGGTACGGAGATCCTCTTCCCTGAACCGGTGGCCGGAAGCAATATCATAATAGAATCCCTGCTCTATTGAGGGGCCGGCGCCGAATTTGCTGCCAGGAAAAAGCTCTTCAATGGCCTGGGCCATTATATGGCTTGAGCTGTGCCAGAAAATATCCTTGCCTTCCATGGAATCAAAGGTAATGATTTCAATCGCCGCGTCAGCGGTAACCGGCGCGGTAAGATCAACAGGAGTACCGTTAATTTTCAGTGCCAGGGCATCCTGAGCAAGTTTGCGGCCGATAGAAAGTGCAATATTCAAACCGGTAGTGCCTGATGGGAATGATTTAATTGTCCCGTCCGGCAGGGTAAGGGCTATCAAAGCCAGTTGTTCCTGATTTTCAGACATTCTGTTTTCTTGTCGTTTCACTCCATACAAAGCGTGCTGCACATGCAACTTCTTTGAAGGAAAAATATCTACAGCCTCTTTACGTTAGCAATGCCGGACCGGGAGGGCTGAGCATATAAAAAATGCTATCCCCGGTTCCGGAAAGTGGACTTGGACTATACATAAAAAAATAAAATAATCCAAATCAGTTTATCATTTGCATGATATCCGGAGTGACGGTATCCTTGCCTTGTTTCAAGGTTAACTGTTCAGCTTTTCTTTTCAGTTCACGGCCAAAAGAGATCTGACTGATGAATGGTGCTTTTTTAACTATTTCGTTCAGAATGGCATTGGCTTCACCGCTCCATGTCACTTTTCCGGCTGTATCTTCACCTGCCGGTCCGCGACGATTGAGTGGCAGGAAGTTGAAAAGCATGTCGTAGAGGGCATTGACAATTTCCTGGAGGAGATAGACCGCTCCACTATGACCCATGAAGGGAGTGCCGAGCGCTCTGCGGACGATAGGGCCGGGAAACCCGGCTGGAATAAATCGTGTTTTGGCATCAATTTCGGCCAGATAGATTTTATCGACAATTCGGCCGAAGAGGAATTGCGGTTGTTTCTGCTTAATTTCATTACGGATCTGGGTGTTGTCAGCCTCTGCTGAGTCGTGGCTGAACAGGCAGAGCATTCCCATTTCACCGGCAAGAAAGGTGTTCAATCCGAGGGCATAAGTTTTAGCTGCAGTGACTCCGAATCGTATGGTTGGAAACCATTCTGCCTGGGGGCCTCGCCAGAGATCCCATATTGGTTTGAGTGTGGTGCGTTTTTCTTCTTTAAGAAATGCTTTGGCCTCTTCATTTTTGTTGAGCAGTCTTCCAAGCTCCAGAATAAAATTCTTTGTTTCATCAATGCCGAAAGGAGCCTGCAGTACAGGCCTGTTCAGCAATCCCGCCAGTGTACGTCCGAATTCATGGTACATGACTACAATGACGTCCGAGTTTTTAAGGTCGGCAATATCATGGAGGGAGCTTTCAAAGGGGTAGACATGACGGAGGTTCCCGCCAACACCCTTAATCAGGCGCTTGAGTTCAGCAAGATCTGATGGACTGTTGAAGCAGCCGTAGGTAGGGCCGATAATGCTGACGGTAGAGGGTGCTACTGCGGCAGGATTATGATCATCAAATTGTTCATGGAGCCACTGCAGTGAGCGGTCTCGTCCCTGCCATTCATTATCGCCAAGGGAGTTTGATGGAAAAAACCGGACGTCAGGGTATTTCATGTTCAGCATACGCTCATGGTCGCTGCCGATCATCTCGCTCTCTGCACTCGAAACCAGAATCAGCTGACGTCCGGGTGCCTGCAGTTTTTCAATGGTCTCCCTGACAATTTCAGAACTGCCGGAAGAGGCAATCTCTTTTTCAGTAAGGCTTGTCGGTGTAAAGTTTTCAAGGTAGGGAACTGCATCGGTATAGTCTATGACGGCTACGCCGACAAGATTGTAGCAGCCGACTGGGGCATCAGCAATGACATGCACGTCTTTCAGTGAACAAAAAGTATTGACAGCCGCCCAGAAGGCACTGGCAGTTGATTCATCCCGAACGGTTTTTTCCATAGTCTGAAACTGGTAAACGGTTATTGGTCAGTTCGTTCTGCTCAGCGTGAGTTCCCCTGCAGCGAGACAGGAAGTATGCCGCGGGGTATTAGTTTTCCTTTCAGCGCTTTTACAACATATTCTTCACTTGCTTCTTTTGATGAATAGGTGCAGAGATAGGTCGTTATTTCCGGAAAATAGTTGATCAGATAAGGGGTTCCGAGAGAAATAAAGATCAGTGGTTTTTCTTTTGGAATCATCCTTGCCAGAGTATGGATAAACTCCTGCTGCTTTTCGGTAAGCTTGAGGGTTCCTGAGCCGGAGAGCGCCTGGACATACGAGGTGACAATAACTGCCGGAGCTTTCATTGCCATGTCGGCAGCATGCGCATAACGAAGAGAGTCGGTTCCCGGATCAATCCTGATATGGTCGGCTGCATAATAGTTGTCGATGTTTTTGATATAGCCGTTGCCGACGTTGAGATCGGTTTTATCCTGCAGAATAATATTGAGAAGGCTGCCGGATGATACTCGTTTCAGGGGCATGCAGTGGTTTTCATCTTTAACCAGAGTGATTGAGGCTTCAGCAATTTTTTTGGCAAGATCTCTGTGTGATTCAGGGCTGGCATCATCCTTGACCCTGTTCAGATTGACAAGCTTTCGGTGTTCTATGTCGAGCCATTGTTTCGCTTGAAGGATTCTTCGAACCGAGTCATTGATCTGCTCTATCGGAATAACTCCTTTTTCAACTGCCTGGACGATTGAGTGGTGCGCAAGTTCGGGGTCGGGGGAAAAGAGCAACAGATCATTTCCTGCCTGAATGGCTTTAATGGAAATATCAGGCACATTCTGGCCGTTGTAAAGTGCTTTCATGTTCATGGCGTCGGTAATGATCAGGCCCTGAAATCCGAGTTCCTTGCGAAGCAGGTCGGTGACGATTACTTTTGAAATTGAGGCTGGCTCCATGGTGCCGGTTAATTCGGGAGCGGCAAGATGCCCGACCATAACGCTGATGACCCCTTGTTCTATAGCGGCTTTAAAGGGTTTCAGTTCGTACTCATCCAATTGCCGGCGGTCAGCTTTGAGTACAGGGAGAAAGATATGGCTGTCAACGCTTACGTCTCCGTGCCCTGGAAAGTGCTTTGCTGTTGCAATAATGCCGTTCGACTGAAGTCCTTCGATAACGGCATGAGACAATGCAATGGTCAAAGGGAGATTATCACCGAACGAACGGGTGTTGATGATGGGGTTCAAGGGGTTGATGTTCAAATCGAGGGTAGGACCGTAGCTTTGTTGAAGTCCAACGGTTTTTGCTTCTTTTGCAATAGCTTGCGCCATTTTACCGGCCATTTTAGAATCCTGTGTTGCAGCCAGGGCCATGTTCGGCGGGAATTCGGTAGCTCCATTGAGTCTCATGGCCAGTCCTCGTTCCATATCGGCGCTCATCAGAAGAGGTCGTGGTGCAAGTGACTGAAAATGGTTAGCCAGCATGGCAGCGCTGAAGGCATCGCCCTTGAGAAACATGATGCCGCCGATTTTTCCTTCTTTTACCAGCCTGTCAAGAAGCTTGTAGGCGGTGTCATCATAACTGTTGTAATGGCCATCTGATTCTGCAATGAGCATCTGTCCAACCTTTTCAGAAAGGGTCAGGTTCTTCAGGGTCGCTTCGATACGGGTATCTGCAACATTGAAGATCTGCTGGGCAGCCCATGTTTCTGTCCCTGGTTTTGTTGGAGCAGACCCGATTAATGCTGCCGGTATGAGGAGCATAAGACTGAAAAATCCGGGAAGAAGATATAGGCTTTTTTTCATTCAGTTGGGATTCGTTCCGATATTCATGTTGCAGTTGAAAAGTATGCGGGTTATGCTTGAAAAAAATCCTGAAAAATGGTTGTCTGCAGGCATAATATGCTCAGCTCATATAAAGATAAGGTTTCCATTCATCGGAAACCGTTGTTGTCAATTGTTGCATGAACATCAGGTTATTTGGTCTGATTGGTTGTTTTAAAGGGTGCATACCCGCTTCGCGTGGTGTTCTGTTTCCTTTTTTCGAGTTACAGCGCGGGCAGGCTGTTATCAGGTTTTCCCACGAGTATTCCCCGCCTCTGGAACGAGGGAGAATGTGATCAATGGTTAAGGGGTGATCGGTTATACCGCAATATTGACATTGGAAACTGTCTCTGAGGAGAATATTTTTCCGGTTCAGTATTATTCTTTTGTAGGGTACCCTGACAAAAAAGGTCAGACGTACAATACTCGGCAGGGGGTAACTGCGGGAAACCGTGCAGATGACCCGTTCCGGGTGGTGGGCGACCGACACGGCTTTGCCTCCAAAGAGTAAAAGAACGGCTTTCTGAGCGTCACAAATACTTAAAGGTTCATAGCTGCTGTTGAGTACAAGAACTTTCGTGCGATGTAAAAGCATATCCTCGAGTTTTTTTATAGTATAACAACATGGATTCGTATTACGCAATAAGTGATGTAAAAGTTCAGTTAATTTTTTTTCAGGCTATTACAGAGAGCAGCAGATGTTCAGTTGCCTTGAAGCAAGAGCTTCATCGAGTCGTTTGACTGGAGTTGTTAACGGAGCTGAGAGAACCAGTGCAGGGTTTGTTTCAGCTTCGTCTGCGATACTGAGCAGGGCCTCGGCAAAAACATCAAGCGTCTCTTTTGATTCAGTTTCTGTCGGCTCTATCATTATTGCTTCGCTGACAATGAGCGGAAAATAAATGGTCGGAGCATGAAAGCCATAGTCAAGCAGCCTTTTTGCAATATCGAGCGTTCTGACGCCGTGTGCTTTTTTCTGACGATCTCCCGACAGGCAGAACTCGTGCAAGACAGGCTTAGGATAAGGCAGATCATAGCGTTCGAGCAGACGGCTCAAAAGGTAGTTGGCATTAATGATGGCATTTTCAGAAACCCGGCGCAACCCTTCAGGACCAAGCATTCGAATATACGTGTATGCTCTGACCAGTACAGCAAAGTTTCCGTAAAAATTCATCATCCTTCCTATACTTTCTGGACGGTCATATCTGAGTGAATAGGTTGTTCTTTCATGTGTCTCGTTTTTTTCAATCACCGGTACCGGCAGGAATGGAAGAAGTTTTTCGCTGACGCCGACCGGCCCGCTGCCTGGACCACCGCCTCCATGCGGAGCTGCAAACGTTTTGTGAAGGTTGTAATGTACCACATCAAAGCCCATATCTCCAGGACGGGTAATGCCGAGAAGTGCATTCATGTTGGCACCGTCCATATAGAGCAGGCTGCCGTTATCATGCACCATTTTTGCGATTTTCTGAATGTCCTTTTCAAAGAGCCCTATGGTATTCGGATTGGTCAGCATGAGTGCGGCAACATCGCTGTCAAGCTTTGAGCGGAGGTCGTCCAGATCGGTGCGGCCGTCGCTATTGCCTGCGACAGAAATAATCTGGTATCCAGCCAGGGCAGCTGATGCAGGGTTGGTGCCATGTGCCGAGTCAACGACAAGAAGTTTGGTGCGTTTTGAGGCTCTTGATTGATGGTACTTTTTTATAAGCAGGATGCCGGTCAGTTCTCCGTGGGCACCTGCGGCTGGTTGCAGGGTTATGGCTGCCATGCCTGCAATTTCTCGAAGCATTTCAGCAAGTTCATACATGAGCTGCAGTGCACCCTGTGTTGTTTCAGTGGGCTGCAGGGGATGAAGCGCACTGAATCCCGGCAGGTCGCAGGTATAATCATTTATCTTGGGATTATATTTCATGGTGCAGCTTCCAAGAGGGTACATGTTTTTGTCAACATGGTAGTTCATGGTCGAGAGACGGACAAAATGACGGACAACTTCACTTTCGGCAACCTCAGGAAGTTCAGCGGGGTTTGAGCGAAGAAACTTTGAGGGCAGGAGAGTATCCAATGGAATTGCCGGAAGATCATGACTGGAAAGTGTGTATCCTTTGCGTCCGCCGCGGGATAAATCAAAAATCAGTTTTTCTCTCATTGTGTTTAGTGCTTCAGGAGTGGTCTTTTACGCTATAATAAATCAGTTCACCAATATAGACGAAGGCTGAGACAAGCTCAAAACAATCAGGAAAAAAAGAAGAGGAGGGGGTAGTTATTTCAGTTCCATTCCATATCATCTGTTTCGATACGTTCCATGGCTTCTTTGGCCGCAAGCTGTTCTGCATCCTTTTTTCTCAGTGCAGTGCCTTTGCCAAGGAAATGACCGGTGCATGTCACCCCTATGGTAAAGGTTTTCTCATGCTCGGCTCCGGATTCGGTCATAACCGAGTATACTGGTGGCGGGAGGTGGTGCGATTGGGTGTATTCAATGAGACGGCTTTTGTAGTTATGTTCGGCTGCTACGATTGTTGTGAAATTCACATGTTCAATGATGTGGCGGCTGATAAAGTCGGAAGCGGCCTGGATTCCCCTGTCAAGATAAATCGCACCAATCAGTGATTCGAAAGCATCGGCAAGTGCTGATTCGCTATTTCTGATTTTGTGTTCATCAGCAGAATCGCCAATAAGAAGATGGTCACCCAAACCAATACTTCGAGCAAAGCCTGCAAGGGATTTGCGATTAACTATTTTAGCCCGATTGCTTGAAAGCTTTCCTTCTGCGTTTTCAGGAAAACGTTTGAAAAGATAATCGGAAATCAGGAGGGCGAGTACTGAGTCTCCGAGAAATTCGAGACGCTGGTTTGATTCGATAATGGATGGTGTGGCAGGGTCATGTACTACAGATCGGTGAGTCAGGGCAGTAAGGTATATCGGCAGGTTTATGCCGGGTACTCCGACAAGTCTCAGCAGATAGTCAATGGTTTTTTCTGAAAGGCCTGCAGTTATCAAGGGATGATTGTCCTCGATTGTGTAACGGATTAAATTATCCTCTGATCGGGGAAATGCATAATATGTAAGTTGTTGCCAGAATTGCACCATTGGCAGGAAAGGTTTTATCAGAGAGATGAACCATTCCTGAAAATCAGTGAGGCGTTATGCCCCCCAAACCCGAAGCCATTGTTAAGGACGTATTCTATGGAGCGTTTTCTGGGTGTGTTTGGTGTTACATCGATATCAATCTGCGGGTCAAGGTTATCGCAGTTGATTGTCGGAGGAACAGTCTGGTTCTCCAGAGCAAGCAGGCAGGCAATCGATTCAACAACTCCTGCAGCACCAAGAAGATGTCCTGTCATGGATTTGGTTGAACTGACACTCAGTCTGTAGGCGTGTTTACCAAAAACAGTTTTAATGGCGGTAATTTCAGCGATGTCGCCGAGCGGCGTTGATGTACCGTGGGTATTGATATAATCTATTTTGTCGGGAGTAATTCCTGCTAAGGCGAGTGCATTTTTCATAGCATTGACTGCTCCTATACCCTCAGGGTGCGGCGCTGTCAAATGATAGGCGTCTGCAGTTGCACCGACCCCGACAATTTCGCCGTATATTTTTGCTCCTCGGGCTTTTGCTGAATCAAGTGATTCAAGGATCAACGATCCGCCACCCTCACCCATGACAAAGCCATCCCTGTCGCGGTCGTATGGTCGTGATGCCTGTTGTGGACGGTCGTTTGCAGTAGAGAGTGCCTTGGCAGCATTGAAACCTCCGACACTCAACTGCGTAATTGGCGCTTCCGATCCACCGGCAACCATATAGTCCGCCATCCCGGTCTGAATAAGCATATAGGAGTCAATGATGGCGTGCAGCGATGTCGCGCAGGCGGAAGCTGTAGCGTAGTTCGGACCCATAAGTCCGTGTCGGATTGAAATCTGGCCTGCAGCAATGTCCGGAATAAGCATGGGAATAAAGAAGGGGCTGATCCGTTTCGGTCCACGTTCAAGATAGTTTCTGAACTGTTTATCGTAGGTGGTCATACCTCCAATTCCCGAGCCATGAACAACGCCGATTCTGAGCGGATCTATCTCCTTCAGTTCCAGTCCAGAATCTTTCAGTGCCTGAGCTGCAGCAATAACTGCATATTGACAATAAGGATCCATTCGGTCGGCGGATTTTCTGTCGATAAAGTTTTCGGTCGAAAATCCTTTCAATTCACAGGCAAAGTTTGTGGCAAAATCAGCTGCATCAAAATAGGTGATAGGAGCTGCACCGCTCTTTCCTTGATAAAGAGCGGCCCATAGCTCATCTTTATTAAGACCAATAGGAGATAACACACCTATTCCGGTAACAACTATTCTTTTGAGCTCCTGACCCATCTGCTTTGATTTAAACGTTTGCCTGCTTATGCATGGAGATGCTGATTACTTTTTAAGGATATAATCGATGGCCTGCTGAACTGTGCCAATCTTTTCGGCATCTTCATCAGGTATCTGTACACCAAACTCGTTTTCAAGTTCCATAATCAATTCAACGGTATCAAGTGAATCTGCTCCCAGGTCGTCTGAAAATTTTGATTCAGGTTTGATCTGATCTTTGTTGACACCCATTTTGCTGACGATAATATCGTAAACTTTATCCTTGATTTGTGATTCAGTCATTGTGCTGTTCTCCAGATTAAATAGTTGGTTGCTGATAAAAAAAGTTGAAAAAGTCAGTCAATATACAAAGAAAATAAGCTTGCCCAAATCACATGACCATGCCGCCGCTGATGTTGATGACAATACCGGTAATATAGGCTGACTGGTCACCGGCAAGGAATGATACGACGTTTGCTACATCTTCCGGCTGGCCGAAGCGTGCGAGTGGAATAACATCAAGCATCTTCTGTTTCACTTCTTCAGAGAGAGCATCGGTCATTTTTGATGCAATGAATCCAGGTGCCACGGCATTTACTCTTATATTGCGGGATGCAAGCTCTTTGGCGATTGATTTGGTGAAGGCGATGACTCCTCCTTTTGAAGCGGCATAGTTGGCCTGTCCGGCGTTACCCATGATTCCGATAACGGAAGCGATATTAACGATAGCGCCTGAACGCTGTTTCATCATGGTTCGGCTGACTGCTTTTGTACAGGCAAACGTTCCCTTCAGATTAACTGTCAGAACTGCATCCCAGTCTTCTTCGCTCATTCTTATCAGGAGGCCATCACGCGTTATCCCTGCATTGTTGATGAGAATATCAATTCTGCCGGTTTCTGCGGCTATAGCAGCGAAGACACTTTGTACAGTTTCCGTGTTGGTGACGTCAAGTTCAAAGCAGAAGACTTTTCTGCCGAGCTTTTTTATCCCCTCTGCAGTTTCTGCAAGCCATTCAGCTTTGATGTCGCAAAGGACAACATCTGCACCCTGAGATGCAAGATTAAAAGCGATAGCTTGACCGATTCCTCTGGCAGCTCCGGTTACGACAGCAATTTTTCCTTCAAACATAGTTTCATTCGGTTGATGTTAATGGCCTCGTAGTACAACTCTCAAATATGCGGTTGAATGTCCGCGGCGGTATCAAAGCCTCGGGTAGTGACTTTTTTATCGATCCGTTTAATCAGACCCTGTAAAACTTTTTGAGGTCCGATTTCAATAAATTCTGAAATACCACTTTGCACCATCACTTCAATGGACTGTGACCAGAGAACAGAACTTGTAAGCTGCAGAATCAGGTTTATTCTTATTTCAGCAGCGCTGGTGACGGGTCGGGCAATGGCGTTCATGCAGACAGGTATTGCAGCGGGCTGTATATCAATGTGATCAAGTGCTGCTGAAAGTTCCTGTTCTGCAGGCTTCATGAGCGGCGAGTGGAATGCTCCGGAAACAACCAGCTCCTTTGCCATGCGGGCTCCTTTGGACGGCGCAAGTTCAACGGCCTTTTTTACTGCGTCAATATCACCGGAAAGAACAACCTGACCGGGAGAGTTGAAATTAGCAGCCTGAATTATACCTTCCCGACCAGCTTCGGCAAGCAGGTTTTCAAGAGCGTTATCAGGCATACCGATAATGGCAGCCATGGTTCCCGGGTTTTGTCTGCCAGCATTCTGCATGAGATCGCCACGCTTAGCAACAATACGTAATGCATCATCAAATCCTATAGAACCGGCAAAGCAAAGCGCAGTGTATTCACCCAGGCTGTGTCCTGCAGTCATCGCGATATCCTTACTGCCGAGGATGGCAGCAACTGCTATACTGTGCAGAAAAATTGCCGGCTGGGTATATTTTGTCTGACGCAACTCCTCTTCATTGCCAGAAAACATAATATCAGTTATCGAATAACCGAGGAGTTCGTTTGCCTGCTCCATCATGGTACGGGCGGCAGGGAAATGTTCAAAAATGTCACGGCCCATGCCGCAATACTGTGAGCCCTGTCCTGGAAATACAACTGCTTTCATGAATGCGATCGTTCTTATAATGGGTGAAACGATTTTACTGCCATTTTATGTAGATGCCGCCCCAGGTATATCCTGCGCCGAAACTGACCAGCACCAGGTTTGATCCGGAGTGCAGTTTCTGCTGTTCATCAAGTTCTGCAAGGCAGATAGGGATGGTGCCTGCTGTCGTGTTGCCATAGCGAGCTACGTTAGAGACAACCTTTGCATCATCAATACCCATCCGTTCTGCTGTGGCGTTGATGATTCTCTGATTGGCCTGGTGCGGAACAAGGTAGTCAATATCTTCAGCCTTAAGGTTGTTACGGCTCATGATTTCAGCGGCTACTTCTGCCATAGAGATGACGGCAGACTTGAAAACCTGACGGCCGTCCTGATAGATGTAGTGCATTCGCTTATCGACTGTTTCATGAGATGCCGGATGAAGGCTTCCGCCGCCAGTCATAAGAAGATGATTTTTGCCATTTTCTCCATCGGAATACATGCGCGTATCAAGAATACCGAATCCCTCCTCTTTTGCTGGTTCAAGGATGACACCGCCAGCTCCGTCTCCGAATAGAATGGCGGTCGAACGATCAGTATAATCTATAACCGACGACATCTTGTCTGCACCAATGACCATGATTTTTTTATGGACTCCGCATTCAATAAAGCGCGAAGCTGTGTTCAGTGCGAAGAGAAAACCGGAACAGGCGGCATTAAGGTCGAATGCCCATGCTCTGCTGGCGCCAATTATACTCTGTACAAAACATGCAGTGGATGGGAAGAGCATATCCGGAGTCATGGTGGCAACGATAATCAAGTCAAGCTCGTCGGCTCCTATCTGCCTTTTTTCAAGAAGCTCCCGAGCAACTTCTCCGCCCATGTATGATGTTGCTTTTTCCGGATCCCTGAGTATCCTGCGTTCGCTGATACCTGTTCTTGACCGAATCCACTCATCATTGGTTTCGAACATGAGTTCCAGGTCATGATTGCTCAGTATACTGGCAGGCAGATATTTTGCTGTAGTCGTAATTGCAGCTTTCATGAGTTGTTGGGCGTTATTTCATACAGGATAAGGAAAAAAATGCCCCTCGGCTTTGTTGTAATAACTCAGCAGCGGAGGGGTGCGGATAGAACAATATTACATTTCAGAAAGAACATCCGCGATATGTTCGTTGACTCGTTTTTCGATCATATGTTCGGCCATATAGATCATGTTTTTGATTGCCCTTGAGGAAGATCGGCCATGGCCGACAATAGAGATACCGTCAACACCCAGAAAGGGAACGCCGCCGAATTGTTCGACATCAAATGGTTCTAACATACCCTTGAACAAATCGGATGTAAGTTTTGCGGTCGCCTGATCCATCTGAGCTGAGGCAATAAATTTATCGAGTGACTGTTTGAACAGGGTTCCAAGAAACTCAGGGATGCTTTCGCCGAATTTAAGGATGGTATTACCGACAAGGCCGTCGCAAACGACTATGCTTGCTCGTCCTTTCAAAATATCATGCCCTTCAATGTTTCCAATGAAGGTGATTTTTCCTTTGCCATCAGCCTCTTTCAGAAGTCTGAATGCCTGTTTGAGCATTTCAGACCCTTTTCCCTCTTCCTCTCCGATATTGAGCAGACCCGTAAGGGGTTTTTCTATTCCAGCGCCATAGCGCTGATAGATTGTCAGCATTTCTGCAAACTGTACAAGGTTTTCCGGTTTACAGTCAACATTGGCCCCGACATCGACAATATTGGTTAATCCTTCCCCTATCCGCGGGAAATAGGCATAAATAGTCGGGCGGAGTACACCCGGAATCCGACCAAGAACAAAGAGCGAAGCGGCCATTTGTGCGCCAGTATTGCCTGCGCTGACGAAGGCCTGTGCCTGTCTCGACTTGCAGAGCTGCAAGCCCTTGACAAGCGATGAGTTTTGTTTCGTTTTGACGGCAATGGCAGGAATGTCCTCCATAGTCACAACTTCAGGGGCGTGCAGAAATCTCAGGTTGAGCGTAGTGATATCATGCACGGCAAGCAGTGGTTCAACTTTTTCTGATTGCCCGATAAGCACAATTTCAAACCTGTTACTGCTTTCCTGCAGAGCTTGAATCGTTCCCTCTATCACACAGGCAGGAGCTTTATCTCCGCCCATGGCGTCAACAACAATGGTCAACATGATGGGGTTTTTGTCTTGTTAGGGTTGTCAGCTCTTTGCTAATTTATTGACAACGCATCTGCCCCGGTAGTGGCCGCAATGGCGACAGGCACGATGCGGAAGAGTAGGTTCGCCGCAGTTAGCGCAGTTGACCGTGGTCGCCGGCTTGGTACGGGCAATGAATTGGGCACGTCTTTTATCCCGTCTGGATTTAGACATTTTAGCTTTAGGATTGGCCATAGCGGTACTTTTTGTTTATAGTCGGTTAACGATACTTATTTTTCAGCTGTTCAAGAGACTCCTGCCATGAACTTATCTCATCGGCCTGAGACCTTTCATTTTTTTCATCACTACCAAAAAGTTTGCAATGCGGATTATCAGTACAGACCACCTTCAATGGTAACGACAGGAGCAAAGTTTCGCAAACATCGCCGGTCAGGTCTATGGATTCAGCGTTCTTGTCAAGGAAGCGGTACTCTTCATTCCAGTCTTGAGCCTTTTCGACAGGTGCACAGAACAAATAACAGAGCTTGAGCGATCCGGCAAGAGTCCTGGATATCGGCGCAAGACAGATATCGCAGGTGAAATCTGCTGCAGTGGATGTATTAATTGCGACAGTTATTTCGTTTTCACTTTTTTCAACAACAACACTGATCTTGATATCCCTGGTAAAACCAGCTTCAGCTAACTGCCAGCCTTCAAAATCAGAGGCATTGCAGGTAAAATCAAACTCATGGATTCCCTGCATAAGATCCGCAATTCGGATCGCTATGTGCGATTTTTCTTTATGCATATACCCTCTTTTCAGTAAAAGAACACCAATGTACAAAAATTATTATGGAAAATGAAAATGGTTGATGGTACATCTTTCATCCCAAATCACAAAAAAAACCAGAGATGGTTTGTATTTAAAAAAAACCGTTTTATATTATCAGCCCATCAGCAGATGTAACTCCGGTTCTGCTGTTCTAAATATTCCGCGGTAGCTCAATGGTAGAGCATGCGACTGTTAATCGCAGGGTTGTAGGTTCGAGTCCTTCCCGCGGAGCCAGAAAAAGGAAGTCCCTGTTCATAAGGAGTGCTTCCTTTTTTTTTGTTGCGTCCAGCCAGGACATGCTCACTTCATCTCGTATATGCCTTATAATTTATGTTATTATAGATAAAATAAGTTATACTTTAAGGGAATCTTGGTAAGCGTCAAGCAATTTATGCATCATAATACCAGTTAATTATTTTTCAGGTTTTTTATGGCAGTGAATAAAGTATTCAGGCAGTTAAAAACGTTTTTTCTTGGCGGAGCGCGTGATTTTCGGGATCACAACATTTTTCATCAGCTTGCCCTTTCAGCTTTTCTTGCATGGGTAGGACTTGGTTCGGATGGTCTTTCCTCTTCCTGTTATGGTCCTCCGGAAGCGTTTAAAGCACTCCAGGGTCATCCTACACTCGGTATTTTTGTCGCTATAGGCACGGGAATCACCATCCTTATTATCGCCTCAAGTTATTCGCATATTATTGAACTTTTCCCTCATGGCGGTGGAGGATACCTGGTCGCTAGCAAACTGCTTTCCCCGGAGATGGGCGTTATTTCAGGCAGCGCACTTCTCATTGACTATATTCTTACCATTACCATATCGATTGCCAGCGGCGCAGATGCGATTTTCAGTTTTTTGCCCATAGGGTTTATTGGTTATAAGCTCTGGTTTGCTGTTTTCGGAGTTTTGGTTCTGCTGTTGCTTAACCTTCGAGGGATTAAGGAAGCTGTAATGCCGCTTGTTCCTGTTTTCCTTCTCTTTGTTTTTACTCATGCTGTTGTTATTGTCTATGCGGTGACCTCCCATATGGGTACCTTTGGTGCGGTCTATCATGAAACCGGACGTGAGCTTACCCATTCGTTCCATACTCTTGGTTTGTTCGGTGTGCTCTTTCTTGTTTTGAAAGCCTATAGCCTTGGTGCCGGCACCTTTACCGGAATTGAGGCGGTCAGTAACGGTCTGCCTGTTTTGCGGGAGCCGAAAGTTGCCACGGCAAAAAAAACCATGAAGTATATGGCGCTCTCTCTCTCCTTGACCGTCATGGGGCTTATGCTGGCATACATCCTTTTTGATGTTCGTGATTCCCCCGGCAAGACACTGAACGCTATTTTGTTCGAAAGTGTAACAGCATCGTGGGGCGGGTTTTATGGAGTCGGTTTTGTCTGGATCACCTTGTTTTCTGAAGCTGTTCTGCTGTTTATTGCTGCTCAGACCGGTTTTCTTGACGGCCCAAGGGTTCTTGCCAATATGGCGCTTGACAAATGGCTGCCGACCCGCTTTGCGATGTTGAGCGACAGGCTTGTGACGGAAAAGGGCATTCTTGTCATGGGTATCGCTTCACTTGCCATGATGCTGGCGTCAAATGGATCGGTTGATTTTCTGATTGTGTTATACAGTATCAATGTGTTCATAACTTTTTCTCTTTCACAGCTTGGAATGGTAAAGCATTGGTGGGAGCAGAGAGAGACGGAAAAGGAGTGGTTCAAAAAACTTATGATTAACGGAATAGGCCTGACGTTGACCACTTTTATTTTGATTTCCGTACTGGTTCTCAAGTTTAATGAAGGTGGATGGGTTACCATGGTGATAACCGGTATGCTGGTTCTTGGTGCTTTTTTTATAAAAAACCATTACAACAAGACCTATGCCACCCTGAAACGGCTGGATATTATTGTAGAAGCAGCCGTACTGACAGGCTCGGATGTTCATGACAGCAGCACTCCATCTCCGGTTTATAATCCGAAGGCTAAAACGGCAGCAATACTGGTAAACGGATTTAACGGACTGGGTCTGCATACGCTGTTCAGTGTGTTCCGTCTTTTTGGAAATACCTACAAAAATTATGTATTCGTTGAAATCGGCTCAATAGATGCAGGCAACTTCAAAGGGGCCGACGAAATTGACAACCTTGGCAGTTTTGTCCGCAACGAAACGTCAAAGTATGTGGATTACATGAAAGATCATGGTCACTATTCCGAGGCATACTTTTCCATTGGAACAGATGTTGTTGACGAGGTCAACAAGCTTGTTCCGGCCATCCGGGAAAAATTTCCGGACATTGTGTTTTTTGGAGGGCAACTTGTGTTTACCAACGAGTCCATGATGGATCGCTGGCTTCATAACTACACCGTGTTTGCTGTACAGCAGAATCTCTATGTCCACGGTATTCCCTTTGTGATTTTACCGGTCAAGGTATAAGTTTTGTTTAAGGGTTTGCTGCAGGATAAATCGTACAGGCAGTTCTGAGGATCAGAAAATGTTCATGCTGGTATTGCAAGCGTTAGCATTTTTTGTATTTTTACTATAGTATTGTTGATGGAAAGGCTGATTTTTTTGATGACTATGTGCACAACGACGTCTGAAAACCTTCTTCTTACCCTGAACCTGCTCCGGAGCATTATTGCTCTAAGGGGGGTAGCTTTTTAGTTCGTTGTTGTCTATGGAAAGAACTTTGTTGAAGCCGCCAGCCTCTTAGGGTTGGTGGCTTTTTTCATGTAAATAGGAAAAAAGGAGACTGAAGGGCAATGAAAAAGATGAATTATCAAAAATATGCAGGATACCCTGCGGTTGATATTACCGCAAGGAGCTGGCCTGACAAAACAATCACTAAAGCACCCATATGGTGCAGTGTTGATCTTCGTGACGGTAATCAGGCGCTTCCTGTTCCAATGAGCGTTGAGGAAAAAGTCTCCATGTTTCAGCTTCTGGTCTCTGTGGGGTTCAAAGAGATTGAGGTTGGCTTTCCATCAGCTTCGGCTACTGAATATGCGTTTGTAAGGAGGTTGATCAAGGACAATCTCATTCCGGATGATGTTACTATCCAGGTGCTGACCCAGTCTCGTGAGCACCTGATACGAAAAACGTTCGATGCCATCAGCGGAGCAAAAAAAGCTATTGTTCATCTTTACAATTCTACTTCACGATTACAACGCGATATTGTGTTTCGTAAAGACAAGGAGGAGATAAAGGCTATTGCTGTTGAAGGAACCAAGCTTGTTCGCCTCCTGAAGGAGCAGTCTGGCAATGCAGGTATTCGTTTCGAGTACAGCCCTGAAAGTTTTACCGGTACAGAGTTAGATTATGCGCTTGATGTGTGTCATGCTGTCATGGATACATGGGGAGCATCTGCGGATGCAAAAATTATCCTTAATCTGCCTTCAACGGTTGAAATGTCGCTGCCGAATATTTATGCCGACCGGATCGAATGGTTTTGTGGAAACATCAAGGATCGGGACTCTGTACTGATTAGCGTTCATGCCCATAATGACCGAGGTACGGCAGTAGCTACTGCAGAATTAGCATTGCTGGCTGGTGCTGACCGTATTGAAGGAGCTCTGTTTGGAAATGGTGAGCGGTGCGGTAACATGGATATTGTGATTATGGCGTTGAACATGTTCAGTCAGGGTGTCGATCCAGAACTCGATTTTTCAGATTTGCCACGGGTGCGCGAAGTTTATCGCCGGTGCACCCGCATGGATATTCATCCTCGTCATCCTTATGCAGGCGATCTGGTCTATACAGCTTTTTCCGGTTCTCATCAGGACGCCATCAGCAAAGGGATGAAAGCGAATCTATTATTGTCTGATGGCTTGTGGGCCGTTCCGTATCTGCCGATTGATCCGCAGGATGTAGGCTGTACCTATGAGGCGATTGTGCGCATTAACAGTCAATCAGGCAAAGGAGGAATGGCGTACGTGCTTGAGAAGGATTTTGGTCTTCAAATACCGAAATGGATGCAGTCTGATTTTGCAGAAGCAGTCCAGGCGGTTGCCGACACTACAGGCGAAGAACTTACCTCGGAGCAGATTCATGAACTGTTCCATTCGGAATATGTGAAACTCAAGGAGCCTGTTACTCTAAAAAAGTGCCATTTCAGCTGGGATGATGAGGATCTTCTTCGTTGTGATGAAGAGGCTACTGTTATCAGCTGCATCGTGCAGATGAAGGAGAGGGAGTTTAGCTTTGAGGCAAGAGGAAACGGCCCCTTGGATGCATTTGTCAAAGGCTTTATCAAGGAGAGTGGTCTTGAATTCAGCGTTGACGAGTACGCTGAGCATGCTATCGGGCATAGTGCCCGAGCTCTTGCCATAGCGTATATCAAAATCGGCAGTGCCGATGGACGGGTTTCTTATGGTGCCGGAATTGATTCAAATATCAGCCTTGCTTCGATAAAAGCCACGGTCAGTGCACTGAACAGGCTTCCTTGATTGTATTTTTTCCAGCGGTAACTGGATTTGATTTCGATCTGTTACCGCTGTTATTTCCCAGAAGGTATAGTGATGGTTATTGCGCTGTTGACTATTGCACTCATGGTCAAGCAGAAGTCTGCCCTGCATGATGGTGCCTGCATGTCGGCTGGTCAGCGCTTGACTGATGGCACAATGATGACAGGGCAGGTTGCCCGACGGATTACCCCCTCAGACACACTGCCGATGATAAGATGAAAAAGTGCTCCGTGTCCATGGGATCCAAGCATGATCAGATCAACACCATTTTTTTTACTTTCGTCAATAATAGCAGTAACTTCGTCATTTTGCGCAACAATGACTGCTGTATCAATGCCGCTCTCCTGCAGCAGCTGGGCAATTTTTATAAGTTTTACGGATTCAGGGAGATCGAAGGGAGGCGGAAGGCTTTCTTTTTTAAAAAGTTCTTCTGGCGGGAGAAGAGCTTCCACATCAGGAGGCACGTCAATTATCGGTGAAGGTGGAGGTATTACATGAAGAAGAAACACTTTCGCTTTAAGATTTTTGGCAAGTTTTTCGGCTTCAGCAATAATCTTTTTAGCAAGTTCCGAAAAATCGATTGCAACGAGAAGCTTCATATCAGGGTTCCCTTGACGCAGTGGGTTCAAATAAACGTGATGTCAGTATTTATAAGCATAACCCATCCATGCCGAACCTGCGACACAGCAATTCCTCTATACGATTAGTTTATACGTCAAAGCGATTGTCTATAAAAAACCGCACGACGGTTAGAAATAAAGTGTCAGGCTTTTGCTTCACATTTGCATTGTTCCTGAGATATCAGGAAAAGGGCAAAAACAACACCAGGCAACCAGCCTAGAAGGGTAAGAAGTCCGGTCAGCATAATGGTTCCCGCTTCCTTGTTCATGATAGCGGCAGGGGGAAGAATAACTGCAAGAAGCAATCTGCGAATATCCATATCAATCTCCTTTTTATGAAATAAATAAAATTTAATACTTAAACTGACAACAAGCAAGGCATAATCATCATCCTGAATTTCTTCACTATTTGAATATTGTATTGCTTGTATTTTTATGCGAATTTTGTAAATTAAGATCCCTTCAGAATAATCGTGAGTAAATAATGCTCTAGATTTGTTCAACATAAATTGAAATAACTTGCCAAAGAAAGTTCATCCCGAAGTGGTTTTGGATGATGTAGATGAGGTCATTGAAGAACCGAATTTTAATAACTACAATACATCTTCAGAGCCGCCAAGTCCTTACGCTGACCTTGAAAAAAAGTATCGAAAAAACCGTTTTAACAAAGGAAGAAGCAAAAATCCTTCCGATTTTTTCAGCGTGAGCGGTACAGGTTCCCGTTCTGCATCAAAAAGTGCCGACGGCAACAAGCTGCAGCAAAAAAGAAAACCGAAAAAGAAGACTTCCTCCAAGGTATATCGTTCCACTTCCGGCAAACGTAACGCGTAAGCAGCTCTGCTGAAACTGCGATCGACATTCTTTATCCTTAGTTTTTTCTGAGGTTGGGATTGTGCAGTCATATTTCAGCTTTTGAACTCTTCAAAGAAGATTCGTAGCTTTCGAAGGTGGCGCCTTCATAATTACATCTTATGTACTATGCTGCTTATCAATCGTTTTATTCGTCTTATCGAAGATCATGCGGAATCTCTCTCGTTACAATGGGTAAACAATATCCGTAACAATCCCCTGACTTCAGGATACAGCAAACTCTCAAAAGAGGCTCTTCACGATATTGTCTACAGCCGTTTTCGAAAACTTGGACAGTGGTTAGGCAAACAAGAGGGGCGCGATCGTGAAATTGCTGAGCAGTTTTGTGAAATAGGTGTTCAGGGTGCGAAATCAGGCCTTAAAATCAGTGAAATGGTCTATTCGTTCATGCTTGAACGGGATCTTCTCTGGGGATACCTTCTTGATGAAGGTATCGTAACAGAAGGGGTCGATTTGAACCGGGCTATCGAATTTTCACACCAGTTAAATTACTTTTACGAAAAGGCAATTTATTTTACCATTGTTGGTTATGAGGGCCAGCAGGTTTCTTCGCCTGATATAAAGGCTCAAGGCGTTTTCGACAAAATTTTTGAAGGTTTCAAACACTGGATTGTTATCCAATAATTTAGCGTACGGTTCCCAGAACAGTGAGATGACGCTCTCTTTATCTCTGCAGAATGTGCTTTGAAATACAGGCACATCGAGGCGCCAGGTCGTTTTTTCCTGAAAATACCCTTCGTGCATTTTGCAAGGCAGCTGATCTTGGTGTCAGGGTAGTGGAGCTTGATCTGGTTGTTTCGAAAGATCATGAGATTGTTGTCTCTCATGATCCATGGCTGTCCGGGCCTCTTTGTTCGGATCAGTTCGGCCAGCCATTATGTGCTGAAGATCGGCTGCGATATCGTATGTATGATATGGCATATAGTGATATTGCGACCTATGATTGCGGGCTGCGGCATCCATTATTTCCCTTTCAGCAGCGCATTGCTTCTTCCAAACCTCTTCTTTCAACCATCTTCGCAAAAGTTGAGGCCTATATGGCATCAGAAGGGATGCATGGGAAGATGATCTATAATCTTGAAATCAAGTCCTGGCCTGATAAAGATGGAATCTATCATCCAGCACCAGATCGATATGCAGCACTTGTTCTTCGTGTGGTCGAGGATGCCGGATTATGGAGTCGTGTCAGGATTCAGTCTTTCGATTACCGTCTGATTCGGGAAGCCTGGCAGCTTAACTCCCGGCTCTGTTACGGGCTGCTGATCGAAGAAACGAAAAGCATGGAACAGTTTCTGCAAGCACTCGGTTTTTTACCTCGATTTGTCAATCCCCATTTTTCTCTTGTTAATCGAGAGTTGACTGAATATCTCCATGCAAAGGGGATCGGGATGATCCCCTGGACGGTGAACAGCAGGGATGAGATGCTGAAGATGAAGCAGATTGGAGCTGAAGGTATTATTACCGATTATCCCGAGCTTGCTCTTGCCCTTTCTGGTGTGCAGGATGAGGCTTCAGAGTAGATCATGAACCGGTACTGGCTCTCAATGCATGCAGAAGTGAGTTAACTTTCGCAGTAATAGTGTCAGGTGTTCTGTCTTCTTTTTTGTCGGTGGGACTGTAGAGGATTCTGTCCAATGAGTCAATAACTGCAGGGAGTGCCGATTGAACATCATCGGGGAGTCCGATATCCTGCATGGCATTGTTCAGTTCCATTCTTGTCAGGCCCCCGGGACTTTTTATTCCTGCTTTTTCCAGTGCCACAAAAATTTGTTGTTTTAGGTTTGCCGGTGATGTATCGCTGTCAGTATGAACATTTCCAGCGTTCATCTTGTTTTTTTTTGTCAGTAATGTTACTGCACGGGTCATCAGAAAAAGTAATGCGATAGTTGTAACTAAAAGAAGCAGATAGAGATTGGTGTTTTGTTCAGCAACAGCGCTGAGAGGTAATATGCTGCTTGTTGTCTTTGTTGCTTGTGGAGCCTGTGCTACTTTTATCGAGAGCGGTTTTGATAAAAGGGTACAGTATTGTCTGGTTTCGGGATTGAAGGTAACCATGTGCAGGGAAGGAATCTGATAGTCACCTTCCGATTGTGGCCATGCAGTAATTATTGCCGTTATCGAGCCGGTCGTGGGCACAGAGTTTGTTTGTAACACTGAAGTTATTTCGGGAGGATTCTGACGGAAGCTTTCAGGAAGTTGAAGATCCGGCAGTTTAAGAGTAAGCAGACTTCCTGATCCCGCGAGCAAAAGCTTCAGTGACAAAGGTTCGCCGGCCTTAACATTCTGCTTATCTGCGGAGAGTTCCAGCTGAAAGGTGCCGACTGCACCTGAGAATCCTTCAGGAACAGGTTCGGGCAGGGCAAAAGTGGATACAACTATATCTGGCGCTGTAATTCGTATGCGGGTGTCAGTAGCTTCTTGTCCTCCAATACCCTGTTCATGCGGCAGGTTACATAAAATGCTGTATCCTGAAATTATGATTTTACCACTCTGGAGAGGCACCAGCCGGAATTGCTTGACTACAGCGAATCTGAACGGCTCACCCTGAATCAATGTCTGTTTGCTTTGAATGTAACGCTCAGGAACCGTTTCCTTTGACCATACACCCCGGAGCATCGGAGCAGTTTCATTGGAAATTTTCGGTGCTGAGTCTTTGAAGTAGAGGGTATACGTGAGAAGTATTTCCTGGCCTGTATAAGGGGTGCTGTTATTTATCGATGAGACAAGGAAGATTTTGTGCCCTCGATTAACTTGTGCACCGACTGTGGCCGGAGCACAAGTTAATACTATAACGAGCATGAACACGACTCGGTACAGGGGATGAACAACACCTCTCATCATAGTGTTTATTTCATAAGTTCCTTTGATCGTGCTGCAGCGGCAGCAACGGTTTCAACCAGAATCTGCCGAATATTATTTTCGTCAAGAATCTTCAGGCCTGCTTCTGTGGTTCCACCCGGAGTTGTGACTTCCCGTTTAAGTGTTTCCGGGCTTTTCTCTCCGGAAAGCACCATTTTAGCCGCACCAAGCATGGTTTGAGCGCTTAAGAGGAGGGCTTCATTGGATGTCAAACCGCACTTAATGCCACCCTCTGCAAGTGAATCAAGAATATGGAACATATAGGCAGGGCCGCTGCCGGAAAGTGCAGTTGCCGCGTCCATCTGCGAATCATTGAGAATGGCTACTCGGCCGATCGAACTGAAAAGGTCACAGGCAAGGGCGACATCATCGTCTGAAGCCATTTTTCCTTTGCTGACCGCGGTCATTCCTTCGCCAACGAATGCAGGGGTATTGGGCATTACCCTGATAACCCTCAGGGTATCTATTGAGTTATTTAAGATAAACTCTGATGAAATTCCGGCAGCAACGCTGATCAGCAGGTGATCAGCAGTAAGTGAGGGCTTCAGTTTCTCAAGAACACCTGCGATCTGATAGGGTTTGACGGCAAGGATGATGATCTGTGCCCTTATGGCGATCTCTTCGATTGAAAGACAGGGTTGAACTGGGTAATCAGCAGATACGGAAGCAAGAGCTGAAGCTTCCTTGTCAAAACCGGAAATGACTGTATTTTTTTTCTCACTGAGTCCTGCAATAAGTGCCCGGGCAATTCGTCCTGTTCCTATAAACCCGATATGAAGATAATTCATTGAATGCCGTATTTATTAAAATGAATAGCTTGTATAGATATGTACGCTTTTTCAGCTGATTTCCCATCCAGGGGATAAGCTTTCAATCTCTATTTGTAGCGTACTTTGCAGTAAAGAATGATTATAAGAAGTATTAATGTGATGCTGTTGGCAGCAACGATAGGCAGATCGTTTTTTTCGATACCATAAAAAAGCCAGAGCATAATCCCGAGATTCATGGCAAAAGCCCAGAGCAGGCTGATATCGCGAGTCTGTCTTGTTCTGACAATCCTTACAGCCTGAGGCAAAAACGCCAGGGTAGTAATAATTCCTGCGGCATAACCAATGTATTCTGTTTGATACATAATGATCGGGTAGCGGGTGATTTACTGCAGAAAACCAAAAAGGCGGGAGATCGTCCCGCCTTTCAGGGTTAAAAAAGCTCAAGCTCTTACTTGCTCTGCTGAACAATATAGGTCACTGCGTCGATAACCTGTGCGTCAGTGAGATTCGGATGACCGCCTTTTGGCATCATCATCCCCACCTTACCCTTGAATCCTTTGATGGAATTGCTGTTCAATACAGCAATACCCTGTTTGATGCGTGGTGCCCATGCAGCCTTGTCGCCTAATTTCGGTGCACCCATAACGCCGTCTTTATGGCAGGCTCCGCAGTTGGCATCATAAATAGCTTTACCTGCTTTGGCATCACTGGCGGCCTTGGCATCGGTAGAGGTCATTGAACAAACAAAGAGTGCACAGAGTGCAGCTGACAGAAAACGAGACATGGATATTCCTCCCTTATAATGGTTGTAGGTTTGTGGGAACGAGTGTTGTGTGTTTTTTAATATCAATGTTCTGGTCCAGTTATTTAGACTTATCGACCATGAAGGCAACAGCATTGCCTATCTCTTCATCGGTCAGAGAGGCATTTCCTCCTTTTGGCGGCATAGCGCCAGCCTTACCCTGGAACCCTGCTATTGATTTTTTAGCCATTGTCTCTACACCTTGAGGGATACGTGCGCTCCATGCAGCTTTGTCACCTGGTTTCGGGGCTCCCATCATACTGGCTTCGTGACATGCGGCACAGTTTTTATCATACACAGCTTTCCCTGCAGCAAGTTTCGGGTCTGCAGGAGCTTTTTCCGCAGCTGGTGCAGCTGGTGCAGCTGGTGCAGCTGCAGGTGCAGCGGGCGCGGCAGGGGCCGGGGCAGCAGCTTCTTTCTTTTCCTCAGGGAATTTAAGACTGGCAGGTGGTTTTTCAAGTCCGCATGCGCCGAGAAAAACAAGACCCAGGGTCAAACAAGGCAGGAAAGGTTTCATGTTCATATTCTTAGTACTGGTTTAGTTGTTGTACCGTGTATAGTTCAGAAATTTATAACCAACAGTTTAAAAATTATTCATCGTATGGCAAAATGGTTTTTTCCATAGGCTTCCTTTTTAGCTGTTGCTGCAAGTCATGACGGGAGAGGTTGTAAAGATGGGTATAGAAAAGATTAAAAAGCAAGACAGCAGGTTTAGAACGGGGAGCTTCTATACCCCTTGCTATCGATTTTTTTATGGTGAATATTTTTCGGGTCAGGGATGAGTAGCTTTCAATAAAAGCATCAAGCGGAATATTTTTGGGACTATAGAGCATTTCCTGGCCGAAGGTATAACGGTATGCGGTTATATCGAGTGGATCAAACAGCAGTCGCCCCTCTTCTCTGAGTCGTTCAAAAACCCTTGTTCCGGGAATAGGACGAAGGATGTTGATTCCAGGAACATCAAGTCGAGTATCACTTATGAAGTCAAGGATTGCCGCAGGAGTTTCGAGCGTATCACCGTCAAGTCCATAGATAAAACTTCCGTAGAGGCTTATACCGGCATTTCGGATGGTTTTAATGGCAAGTGAGAGTTCACCGGCTTTGTTCTGGTTCTTTTTGTGGGCGTTCCGACTGGTTGCTTCTATGCTTTCTATGCCGACAAGCAAGGCCTGGCATCCAGAGCGTGCAAAAGTTTCAAGCAGTTCATGCTGCTGCCCAAGGGTTGTGGTGGCCTGGCCGAACCATCGAATTTTCAGGGGAGTGAGTTGCCGGAACAGGTCGAGAGCGTAGATCGGGTCAGCGTTGATAGAGTCGTCAACAAAAAAGAATATTCTGCGATCATCCATTTTGAAGCGGACGACTTCATTGACAATGTCGGAGATTGCCCGTCTGCGCAGGGAATGACCGTTGAGCACATGCACATTACAGAAGTCGCAGCTATGCTGACAACCCCTCCCTGTCTGGATAAGATTAGTGGTAAAGTAGCGGTTTTTTCTCAGTGATGTCTTCATGACTGGTCTTGACAGCGCCAGGTCAGGAAAACTGTCGGATTGATAAAGGTGCTTGAGGGTACCAGTTGTTAAATCGGTGAGTACCTTTTTCCAAAGATCATCTGCCTCTCCAAGGACCAGAACATCCGCATGCGGTCTGCACGATTCAGCAAAAAGTGTTACATGGGGGCCTCCGAGTACCACTGAGATACCTAGTGAACGAAGGGTGTCAGCAAGTGCAAAGGCATTTTTGGCCATTCCGGTCTGGACGCTGATGCCCACCAGATCCCACGATTTTTGAAAAGGGAACTCTTCGAACCGCATGTCGCAGATCGATTGTTCAATGCCCTCCATCTCAATAGAACTTAGAATCATAAGTGAGAGCGGAGGAATAGCGAACTGGCTTTGCTTGATGATGGTTCTAAGCGAATAATTGAAGCAGGACAATATCGAGATATTATCATTTTCGCTGTAGAGTGACCGGGCTCCGTCTACACCGCTTTCAGATGGAAGAAAAACCAGCAGCACTTTTTTTGATGAATGCATTCTCTACCAGTCCCTTTTGCTGATGCCGCTTTTTGCCGCTGTTGATTTATTTCGGGGAAGCTGCTTCATCACTGAGGCTTCATCCAGTTGTGCATGCTCAAGCAAACGTTTAGCCATATCCTGACTGATGTCGGATTTAGACTGTTTATTGCTGTGGTTTTCTTTTCTTGACAAAGAAGAGAGTTTTGGTGGCTCAAGTTCATGAAGGTAACGCCTGACAATTTCGTAATTGATTTTTGCATTACCGTCATCAGGGTTGTTCAGCAGAACTGATTTGAGGCGATCGAGTGAATACCGGAAAAGTGCTGTTTTGCGTGATTTCACTGTGGTTTCGATAGCTTCCATGGCGAGTGAGTTCCCTTCGTTGTAAAGGGATTGTAATTCTAAGTCATGGAGCTCGCTTGTCGTTTTTGGTTTGCGTGCAAACATGTCCGTGGCTTCTGCATATTTGCCTTGCATGTAGAGGGTACAGGCAAGATTGAAGGTGGTTGATCTTGTTTTTTTCCCTTCAGGAAGGTTGATTAAAAGTTGTCGTAATGTCAATTCCGCTCTGCTGTAATCGTGCTTTTCATAAAAGGTGTTGGCCTGCAATTCAAGACGATAGTCCCGCAGCATCTCCTGCATGGAAGAGACGAAGGTGATGATAAGCAGAAGTGCAGGCAGTTTGATCATGACACAAGTACTTTTTCAGAAAGATAGGAACCTGAGCTCAAAGTCAGAAAGAGAAAAGATGTGGCACTAAAAAGAGTTCCGGGAGCATAAAAAAACCGCCCCGAAGGGCGGATGTTTCAATATGAAAACTTTTTTCACATTCAGTTTCCCAAAAATGCTTTCTGCACGGCGCTGACCCCGACTCCAATTTCAAAATCAAAGTTGATCTCCTTCAAAGCCCTTTCCAGGCCGCCGATGACAGTCAGCATGTCAAGTTCATCGTAGTATCCGAGATGGGCAATACGGAAAATCCTGTCTTTATAGTCATCCTGGCCAGCGGCCACGGTGATTCCGTTGTTGATTTTCAGTGCTTTATTGAATGCCGACCATTTAACGCCTTCGGGAAGCCATACTGGAGTAACGGCAAATGAAGGGGAGTTGCTGAACAGCTTCATCCCTAGTGCGTTGCAACCCTGGCGGCAGGCATTGGCAAGGCTTTCGTGACGTTTCCAGATATTTTCAATGCCTTCAGCCTTTATCATTTGCAGGGCTTCGTCAAGGCCGATAACCAGAGAAACGGCTGGTGTGAAGGGTGTATCGTCACCGGCATGGGCTTTCAAGGCTTTTTTAAGACTCAGGTAGTACTGAGTTTTGCCGTTCTGGCCATTAATTATATCCTGAGCTCTTTCGGAAATGGCAACCAGTGCAAGCCCTGGAGGCATCATAAGTCCTTTCTGGGAACCGGTAATGCAGATGTCGACGCCCCAGTCATCAAAATGGAACTCATGAGCTCCAACAGCAGTGATACCGTCAACAAGTACAAGAGCCTCGGAGTGTTCACGAATCAGACCACTGAGAGTCTGGATATCGGCTGCAGTCCCGGTTGATGTTTCTGAATGGGTTAAGCAGATACCCTTGGCGTCCGGATGTTCTTTGAGCAGTTCTAACAATCGCTCAGGTTGAATAGCACTGCCCCATGTAACCTTTTCCTCAATACAGTTTCCAGTGAAGGTTCTTACAAGCTCTCCCCACCGTTCACCGAACTTGCCGGCGTTGATGGTGATGACTTTGTCGCCTTGTTTGAAAATACTTGAAATAGAGGCTTCCATACCGCCGGTTCCGGAGCAGCTGAGGACAACAACGGGCTGTGTCGTTCTGAAAAGATATTTGAGATCGTCATGAACCCGTGTCAGAATCTCCATGAATTCAGGGTTCCTGTGGTGAATAATCGGGGCGGCCATGCGAAGCATGACATTTTCGGGTACTGGTGTTGGCCCTGGTGTGAATAATCTTTTTTTCATCTCTTCAGAAAGTGGTTTTAATAGATTAAAGAGATACTGATAAAATTAGTTTTTCGCCTGTTCCATAAGCGCTGTGAACTGTTCAAACAGGTAGTGCGAGTCGTGCGGTCCCGGTGCGGCTTCGGGATGATACTGTACTGAAAAGCAAGGCAGCTCTTTGTGTCTGACACCTTCAACGGTATTATCGTAGAGGTTAAGATGAGTCATTTCAAGATATTCCGGGAGTGACTCCATAGTAACCGCAAAGCCGTGGTTTTGTGATGTTATTTCTATCTGTCTGCTGGAAAGGTTTTTTACCGGATGGTTGCTTCCGTGGTGGCCGAATTTCAACTTATAGGTTTCAGCACCGAAAGCCAGCGAAAGAAGCTGGTGACCAAGGCAGATGCCGAAAATCGGGAGTTGCCTGGTTGTTCGGTTATACTCTGCAAGTTTTCTGATTGTTTCTATTGCATACCCTACCGCAGAAGGGTCGCCAGGGCCGTTTGACAGAAAGACACCGTCAGGGTTGAGCTTAATCACCTCTTCGGCTGTTGTTCCTGCCTTCAGTACCGTAACCCGGCATCCGGATTCCTGCAGCATCCGCAAAATATTGGTTTTGATGCCATAATCGAACGCTGCGACATGGAAACGGGCATCGGCTCTTTCAAGAGTATAGTTTTCAGTGGCGGTAACGGTTTTGACCAGATCACAGCCACTCATTTCAGGTACCTGAAGAGCTTTCGCCTTCAGACTTTCATTGTTTGCATCAAGAGTAGAAATGATGCCTCTCATGGCACCTTTTTCGCGGATCTCCCGAACAAGTTTGCGGGTATCGATGCCGGCAAGTCCCAAAACCCCCGCTTCATTAAGGCAGGCGTCAAGAGTCTGTGTAGCTTCGTAGTTGCTGTAGACGCGTGAAACTTCACGGACTATAAAGGCCGAAGCCCATATCTTTTTTGATTCATTATCAGCAGGGTTGATACCGTAATTTCCTATCAGCGGATAGGTCATCAAGACCATCTGACCGGCATACGAAGGGTCAGTAAGGATTTCCTGATATCCCGTATGCGATGTATTGAAAACAACTTCTCCGGTTGCTTCACCAATATGCCCGAATGCTCTCCCGTTATAGACTGATCCGTTTTCCAGTACTAACTTAGCTGGTCTTGGCTGCATTATACTTTTCACTCCTTGGTCGTGAGTTTATCCCCTGATTCCTGTTTGTCGATATTGGCAATAGCGGTGCGGTCAAATTTGATTTTTGTTGTATCAGATACCTGAACAAGAACGGTTTTTTTATCGGTATCGATCCCTGCAACAGTACCGTGAACACCGCCTATGGTTACGATCTTGTCTCCCCTTTTCAAGCTGTCGAGGACTTTTTCTCTATCCTTCTGTTTTTTCTGCTGCGGGCGTATCATAAAGAAGTAAAAGACAACGAAGATAAGGACAAGCGGGACAAGCTGAATGAACTGGTTCGGTGTCTGGCCTCCTGCTGGAGAAGCGAAAAGGAACATAGAGTGTATATGATTGTTCATAGGAGCGTTGTGATATTTAAATAAAAACGTAAGTGCTTTTTTTTATGATCAACAATGTAATGTATTTATAGCACTATTTCAATCCTGCCTTCCTTGCTCCAGCGGCAAAGCTTGCGTAAGGAGCTATGTTGTAGAAACGTTCCGCTTTCATGCCTCGCGACAGTTTTACTCCTGCAAGAGTGGCAATCATGGCAGCATTATCTGTAGAATAGACAGTGCCGGGGATATGCAGGGTGAGGTCATCCTTATCGCAGGCATTTTTCATGGCTTTTCTCAGTGCTGAGTTGGCGCTGACTCCTCCAGCAATTGACACGCTTTTTATGCCACGGCTTCTGGCGGCCAATATGGTTTTTTCAACCAGTACGCTGACGATGGCCCATTGGATCGATGCGGCAATATCGGGGAGATGGAACTCTATAAACTCCGGTGTCTGTTTTTGCAGCCATGTGAGTACAGAGGTTTTCAGGCCTGAAAAGCTGAAATCAAAATTGCCCAGGTAGCTTTTGCTGGTCTGTGATTGTGAGGTCAGCGCACGGGGAAACTTGTGGAAAGCCGGGTCTCCTTTCTCTGCAAGCTTATCGATCACCGGGCCTGCCGGATAGGGGAGGCCGAGCATCTTTCCTGTTTTATCAAAAGCCTCTCCCGCGGCATCATCAAGAGTCCGGCCAATGACTTCGTAGGAAAGATCCCGCGCTACAACACTCAGCAGGGTATGTCCTCCTGAAACGGTCAGAGAAACAAATGATCCCTCAGGTGCTTGATGGGAGTCACCCTCATTGATAAAGGGCGAGAAAATATGAGCTTCAATATGATTGACCGGTATAAAAGGTATTCCAAGCGCATAGGCGATGCCTTGAGCGAAACAAAGACCAACCATGACGGCACCGATAAGACCTGGTCCGGCAGTAGCTGCTATGGCATCAAGTTCATTTTTAGTTATATTGGCTCCAGTTACGGCAGAATCCGTAATCGACACAATAAGCCGTTCGTGTTCTCTCGAAGCCAGTTCAGGTACAACACCACCAAAGGCTGAATGACAGAGCTGTGAACTGACAATATTCGATCGTACCCTGCCGTCACGAAGTACAGCGGCCGATGTTTCGTCACAGCTGGTTTCAATGCCTAGGATATTCATGGTATAATTTTTTGTAAAGAGATATGGGCAAAGCTAACAAACCGGGCAATAATAGCAAACCGAACGTCAAGGTAAGCGTTTTTCATGTTCTTGTGATACTGCTTGGCGCAGACTTGATTCTTCTTTTTGCACCTGATTACGGAATTCTTAACAGTATTCTTGTTCTCCCCGATATCTATGCATGGTCGACAATGATTGGTGGACTTATCATACTGATTTATGGGTTTAACGGCCTCTATAAAAAGCTGTAACGTTAGTTCAGCAAGAGGATAAACGAAAAAGATGTTACATAACAGGCATAAGATCAGGAGGTGCAATGAAACATGCAGTTGAACTGGAAGAACTTGGAATGCGGATTACGGATGCCTCCCGTTTTATTGAAAAGGCGGAAGCACAGCTATCGCGTCGGGTTATTGGCCAGCATGTCGTGATCAGGAGGATCTTTATTGCTATGCTGGTTAACGGTCATGTATTGCTTGAGGGTGTGCCGGGACTTGCCAAAACACTCATTATCAGGACATTTGCTGCAGCAATGAACCTGAAATTTCAACGGATACAGTTTACCCCGGATATGCTTCCTGCCGATCTTATCGGCACAATGATTTATAATCCAAAAGACCTGGAGTTTTACCCTCGTAAAGGACCGGTTTTTGCCAATGTTATCCTTGCTGATGAAATCAACCGTTCTCCAGCCAAAGTGCAGTCTGCTTTGCTTGAAGCCATGCAGGAACGTCAGGTAACGATCGGTACACAGACATTTCCCCTGCAGGAGCCTTTTCTGGTGCTGGCAACCCAGAATCCCATTGAACATGAAGGAACCTATGTTTTGCCGGAGGCTCAGGTGGACCGGTTTATGATGAAGGTTCTGGTCGATTATCCAACGTACGACGAAGAGCTTGAGATCATGCTGCAGTCTGCCACTAATGCAACCGCGGCACCGATCATTCCGGTTGTGCAGCCTGACGATATTGCCAGAGCAAGAGCTTTGATTGATCTTATTTATGTAGATCCCAGAGTGCAGCGTTACATTGTCGATCTTGTTGTCGCCAGCAGAAAACCTGCACAGTACGGTATCGCCTCTCTTGAAGCAATGATTGAGTACGGAGCCTCCCCAAGGGCCTCAATTTTTCTTCTTCTTGCATCCAAGGCTCATGCTTTTCTGCAGCACAGAGCATACATAACACCTGAGGATGTGAAGGCAATTGCCTACGATACCCTTCGGCACCGTATCAGACCAGGATATGAAGCTGAGGCTGACAACATTAAGCCTGATGATATTATCCGCCAGATTCTTCAGCACGTGCAGGTTCCCTGACCTCTGCATGAGGGGCTGTTGGAGGCAGAACAATGAGTGGAGTTATTAATGGAAAGGAATGACGATCATCTGAAAGAGCTTCAGAAAATCATAAGGCGTGTTGAAATTCGATCTAAACGGATGGCCAGTGAGCAGTTCAGTGGCGAATACCACTCTTCGTTCAAAGGAAAAGGGATAGAGTTCAGCAATGTCAGGGAGTATCAGTACGGTGATGATGTCCGTGCGATTGACTGGAATACCTCTGCCCGCAAGTATGAATTGTATGTCAAGCTTTTTACCGAAGAGCGTGAAAGGACTCTGCTGCTTGTGGTTGATGGATCGGCTTCGATGCTTTTCGGCAGCCGTCAGCGCCGCAAAAAGGAGCTTGCACTTGAAGTAAGCGCAGTGCTTGCCTTCAGTGCCATCCAGAACAATGACAAGGTGGGGCTTCTTGTGTTTACAGATCAGGTTGAAACCTTTATTGCCCCTCGAAAAGGCAGAGATCATGTGCTGCTCATTCTTGAAGAGCTTTACCGTTTTAAACCGCAACATCGTTACACTGACATCAACCCGGCACTCTCCTTTATCCGCTATACGCTCAGAAGGCAATCAATCATTTTTTTAGTAACTGATCTGGTGGCCGGTGATTATGAAAAAGGGATGAAGCAGCTTAATTCCCGTCATGATTTTATATTGGTGCACATCAGTGATCCGCTCGACAAAGCACTTCCCCATAGTGCCTTGCTTGACCTTGAAGAACCCGAAACGGGGTTACGTCTTACGATTGATGCCGGCAGTCGCCGGAAAATCGCCCGCTACCGGCAGGAGAAGGCAAAGCAGCATGAAGAGCTCCGGCAGCGTCTCAGGCGAATGCGCATTGACAGCGTTTTTCTCGATACGGACCGATCCTTTATCGGCGATCTGAACTCTTTTTTCCGGTATCGTGAACGGAAGGTTTGACGAGTTTGCATCCGGTTCGTTCAAGTGGCTTCTTTTTTTGCTGCTTGCTTCGTTTCCGATGCTTACGGTGTCCGCATTTCCTGATGCGGCTGCGGGTGCTGTTTCTGCAATAACAGTGACGGTTACTCCCGACAGCGTTCTTGTCGGCGACAGGATCCATTGCACCATTGGCGTTCGCCATACGGCAAACGATGTTGTTTCACTTGAAGGAATTGACAGCCTTACTGTTCAGCCTTTTGCGCTGATCAATCGCAAACAATCATCTGCTCCCCTTGCATTGCCGGGTATCCGTCAAGAGCGTTTTGTGTTTGAGCTGGCAGTCTTTGGCAGTGGTTGGCAGCCCATCCCCCCGTTTACTGTTGTGCTTCGCAACAGCGAAGGAAAGGTCATAACCCGGGAGGCATGCAAACCATCGAGTGCTGTATTTGTGAGGGCGCTTACTGATTCAACAATGAGGGAACTCAGGCCGATCAAACCACCCTTAAAGCCATTGATTCCTCTTCTTTTGCTGTTACCAGTTGTTCTTGGAGTGTTCGGTGTTGCCGGTTTAGTGCTGCTCCTGCTTTTTCTTTTAAAGCGTTCAGTGCGTACAAGTGCTGAAAAGGTAGATCCCTGCCAGGTTGCCCAGAGAAAGCTTCGCAAACTTGGTTCGAGGCTTTCTGCTGGTATGCCGCCTCCCGAATGTTACGAAGAACTCAGCAACATCATGCGTACCTTTCTTGAGAAGCATTACCGTATCAGGGCGCTTGAGGCGGTGACGCAGGAAATTGAGCGTGATCTGAAAAAGCTTGGTGTTGCAGGGTATGAAAGCATTATGAATCTTCTCGCTCAGGCTGATCTTGTGAAATTTGCCGACAGTCGTCCTGATGCTGAGGAGTCACGCCAATCCCTGCGCAAAGCCGAAGAGGTCATCCGTTCTGCACGTATCCCGAATATCTCCGAAGAATAACATTATCTATACAGTCCCCGTTTTTATGCTGAATAATTTTCAGGTATGCAGGAACAACCGTATCACGATGCTCATTATCGGGATATTTTTTTTGCAGTTAATCTCCTGCGGATCTATGAAGAACCATGTCACACATTATCCATATTCTTCTGTTCCGGGTGACTCCATTCATACAAGAATCTATACGCTCAGGAATGGGCTGACGGTTTACATGAGTCCGTATAAAGACAAGCCGAGAATCTACACGTCAATTGCCGTCCGCGCCGGCAGCAAAAATGATCCGGCAGAGACAACCGGGCTTGCACACTATCTGGAACATATGCTTTTCAAGGGCACCGATGCATTAGGATCTCTTGACTATGAAAAGGAACGGGTCGAGCTCGATAAGATTACTGCGCTCTATGAGAAGTACCGGTTAACCTCGGACATTCACAAAAGAGCTGCAATCTACAAGGATATTGACAGCATTTCCAATGTTGCTGCACGATTTGCTGTGCCTAATGAGTACGACAAGCTTCTGAACTCGATCGGAGCCCAGGGAACCAATGCCTATACCTGGACTGAGCAGACTGTCTTTTTAAATGATATTCCTTCGAACAAGCTTGAACAATGGCTGACCATCGAAGCTGAGCGGTTCCGCAATCCGGTCATGAGACTCTTTCATACCGAACTTGAAACAGTTTATGAAGAGAAAAACAGAAACATGGACAGTGACCAGAATAAAATATGGGAAAATCTGTTTGCCGGACTTTTCAAAAAACATCCATACGGGACACAGACTACTATCGGTAAGGCAGAGCATCTTAAAAACCCCTCGATCAACAATGTCATCGATTATTACCACACCTGGTATGTTCCGAACAACATGGCTCTCTGTATTGCCGGCGACTTCGATCCGGATGCCACGATAAAGCTTATTGATGAAACATTTTCACTCCTCAAGCCAAAAGAAATTCCCCACTTCACTCCGGCGGTGGAAGAACCGATCACCAAACCATCGATTATAAAAGTGACAGGTCCGGAAGCTGAAGAACTGGTTATCGGATATCGTTTTAACGGCATCAACAGCTCCGATACCGATTACCTGACGCTTATTGACAAGGTTTTATTCAATAAAACTGCAGGACTGATTGACCTCAACCTGAATCAGCAACAGAAGGTGCTTGATGGCAGCTCAACGCTTGCCGCGATGAAAGATTACTCCGTACATATTCTTTCCGCAAAACCTAGGAAAGGTCAAAGTCTTGACGAGGTCAGAACGCTTTTGCTCGAACAGCTTGAACTTCTCAAGGAGGGGAACTTTCCGGATTGGCTGATGGACGCGACAATCAATGATATGAAAATCGAACAGCAGAAACTCTATGAACTCAATCATGGTCGAGTCGAGTCTTATGTGAATGCATATACTTCGGGTATGGAGTGGTCACAGCACCTCAGCCAGTTTGAACGGCTTCAGAAAATCACAAAAAATGATCTTGCAGTTTTTGCCCGAAAACATTATGGTTCAAATTATGTCGCTGTCTATAAGGAAAATGGCATAGCAATAAGCGAAGCAAAAATCCAGAAGCCCCAGATTACTCCGCTGAAGGTTAACAGGGATACTTCATCACCCTTTGCTGAAAAAGTACTGGCCCTGAAATCCAACAAACTCAAGCCGGCGTTTGTTGACTACAAGAAGGATATCACCTTTCTTGATGTCAATTCATCGATAAAGCTGCACTATCTTCAAAACCGTGAAGACGAGCTTTTTTCGCTCTATTATGTGTTTGATATCGGCAGCAGCAACAGCAGGACACTCGATATTGCGTTGCGTTACCTATCCTATCTTGGTACCTCAAAAGTTACTCAGGCAGAGTTCAGCAAGGAACTTTATAAAATCGGTGTGAGCTTTTCTGTTACCACCTCTGAACATAATGTTTCTTTGGTGCTTTCCGGACTCGGAAAAAACGCACCTGCAGCTATAAGGATGCTTGAAAATCTTCTCGTCGACGCCAGACCTGACGAAGAAGCTCTTGAAAAACTCAAGTCCGGTATCATGAAAGAGAGGGCCGATGGCAAACTGTCGAAAAACAAGATTCTTTTCGAGGGGTTGATCAATTACGGCAAATATGGCCCGATCTCTCCATTTACCAACGTGCTCAGCAATGAGGAGCTTGAAAAAGTAACTTCTCAAGAACTGCTTGATGAAGTACGCAACTTTCTGCAATACCGCCACCGTGTACTGTATTATGGCCCGGCTTCCTCTGCAGAGGTTCTCAGCGAGCTGCGTTCGGTACGTCATTATCCGCAGTCGTTCAAAAATCCACCGAATTCCGACTCTTTTCAGGAACTGGAACAGCCAGATAACCTTGTCTACGTTGTGGATTACGATATGACACAGGCTGAGGTTATAATGCTGACAAGGGATGAGATTTATGATTCTTCCATGGTGCCGATCGTCACTCTTTTCAACGAGTATTACGGTGGCGGGATGTCTTCGGTTGTGTTTCAGGAGTTGAGAGAAGCAAAAGCTCTTGCGTATTCAGTTTATTCCGGTTACAAGGCTCCGAAAGAGAAAGGAAAGCCTAACTATATTGTCAGTTATATAGGAACTCAGTCTGACAAGCTTCCCGAGGCGCTGGAAGGAATGAGAAAGCTCATGACCGATCTGCCGAAATCGGCGAAACTTTTTGCTTCGGCAAAAAAAGGCATTCTGCAGGATAAAACCACCAATCGTCTGACAAGAACAGAAATATTGTTCAATTATGAAGATGCACTCAAGCTCGGACACCATCATGATATCAGAAAAGATATCTATCGCGATGTTCCTGCAATGAGTCTGGACGATGTCGCAAACTTTCACAGAAAACATTTCCACGACAAAAAACAAGTCATGCTTGTCCTTGGTAAAAAAAGCAATCTTGATATGGAAACCCTGCAAAAATATGGTACGGTCAGGGAGTTAACCCTTAAAGAGGTTTTTGGGTATTAAAATCTGCCAGTTTGCCGCGAAATGCTTTCGCGGCAGCGTTAGCTTTTTCTTACAGAGGCTTCAGCTCGCCCATAGTGCAGCACTCATCTGTTTTAGACTCATTTTTTTCGGTGGCAGGCGCGTCAGCTTTTGCTTCTGTTGTAACCGCTTGCTTGGTATCAGCCGCCTGATTGTCTTCGGCAAAGGAGACGGTTCCACAGATGCTTGTCATAGCAAGAGAGAGTATAAATCCGGTAATATATTTATTTTTCATAGTTTTCAAGTGTTTGGTTTCGTTGATACTTATAGCAACTTTTCTTCATTCATCGGGAATAAAGCATGGCTCCAGTCACGGAGACCAATGATTTTTAAATAAAGAGTATAAATCCAAGGAAGATCGGTGCAGGGAGATAATTTAACCCCTTATTCCTTTTTGGTAGATTTTACTTCGGGCGCATCAACAACGTTCTTGATTTCGTTTTCAAATTCATTCTGTGCTTTTTTAAACTCACTCAACCCTTTTCCAAGTCCTTTCATCAGATCAGGGATTTTTTTTGGCCCAAACAATAACAGGGCAACCCCTCCAATCAGCACCAAATCCATTTGTCCAAACATTGCTTTTCTCCTTTCAGTTTAGATGGCTATAATTTCTTCAATTTTAAGAAAATTTTTGCTTGATACAAGTTATTGTATTGACCATTCTTTTGACAGCTATTTTTTCAACGTTGTCTGTTCTCCTGTTTTGAATCCAGCCAAATCGGACATAACTCCTGCAGCCTCATTGAGCAGTACGTCCTTGCTGATATCAGTGGCTGCATCCTGCTCCTGAATCCACTGCTTCTCTATTTTTTTTATTGTTTCTATTTCCGATTTAAAAGCTGTGTCCTGAAGCGATACCACCTTGTTTTTGCGGATCTGGTCAAGAGTGTTCCGATCATGAAGATAGGTTTGATACAACAAGTTTTTTGACGATCGTTCACCCTCTTTTTGGCGGAGTATGCTGATTTTTTCAGGGCTGATTTCAGCAGTTGGCTGATACAATGCCCTCGTTATGGTACTCCAAGGCAGACTGCTGGTATAGGTATCCTCTCCAATAGTGGACGTGTCTATCATCGATGGCATGGTAATATCAGGCTCAACACCTTTATGCTGAGTGCTTTCCCCGGTTATCCGGTAAAACTTTGCTATCGTCAGCTTTATTTCTCCAAGGTCAGGCGACTTTTCGAAAAAAGTAATCGGCCTGGCAAGCTTGGTGATACTTTGCACCGTTCCCTTGCCAAACGTTCTCTCACCGATGATAACGCCACGTCCGTAATCCTGAATTGCCGCAGCAAAAATTTCAGAAGCAGAGGCGCTGTACCGGTTGACAAGTACGGCAAGCGGTCCGCGATACTGCTGGCGATTGTCTTCGTCGTTGAGCACTGTATTGACACCTTTTGCATTGCTGATCTGCACAACAGGGCCGCTTGGGATAAACAGTCCGGTAACATTCACTGCCTCTTCAAGTGAACCGCCGCCGTTGTTTCGAACATCGATAACGATACCGTCAACATGCTCAGCATTCAATTCATTCAGTATACGGCTTACATCACGGCTTGTGCTGGCATAATTGCTGATGTTTTTTTGCTGACCATCGAAATCAAGGTAAAATGAAGGTATGGTAATAACACCGATTGTTTTGCCTCCCGATTGAATAATGCTTTTCTTTGCCGCCTGTTCCACCAGATCAACCTTGTCTCGCAAAAGTTGAACTGTTTTTGCAGGGCCCCTGCCAGCCTGGTTCGCAGGAAGAATTTTCAGACGAACAATCGTACCTTTCTTTCCACGGATGAGTTTTACGACATCATTGATTCGCCAGCCCACGACATCAACAATATCAGCTGCCTTACCCTGACCAACGCCAACTATTTTATCGCCTTTTTTCAGCTGATTGCTGTTAAAAGCAGGTCCTCCAGGGATAACCTCATTAATAACGGTGTATTCACTTTCGTTCTGCAGTTTGGCGCCGATTCCCTCAAGAGATCGGCTCATGTCTATCTGAAAATTTTCGTACTCATCGGGAGAAAAATAGCTCGTATGAGGATCGAATGATGTTGTCACTGCATAGGTGTAAGCTTGAAAAGCATCGCTTGGCTTCTGGTGGTTCAGAAGGTTGAGTCTGTTTGTAAAATTTTTTACAAGGGCACTGCGAACGCTCTTGTTCTTTTCTCCTGAGTAGGTAAGGTTGAGCCACTGGTACTTCAGCTCTTTTTTCCAAAGATCAAGGAGTTGCCGTCTGTCTGCAGGCCATGGCTCAGCCTTTCGGTCAAGGTCGAGAGTTTCTGGTCTTGAAAAGGTTAAGTGAACAGTATCCACGGCAGCCCTCATAAACAGCATTTTCTCTTTTGCCCGACGCAGGAACAGGTTATAGATGGCAAACCCGGCATCTGCCTTACCATCAAGAAGTTCAGCGGCAAGGCGTGTTCCATAACTCTTCCTAAGGCTTTCAATATCGCTTGCCAGAAAATAGTTTTTGCTGTGGTCAAGATTGTCGAGATATCGATTAAATATCTGCTGCGAAAGGGAATCGTTGGGCGATACCTTTCTAAAATGTTTCTGCAGAAGATTTTGACTGATATAAATGCACGCCTCCTCTTCAGCCGAAGTCGGCTTGAGGGTAATCGCTGTATTGACAGGTACGGCTGTTCTCGAGTAAACGTTCAACATTGGAACAGCGCATCCTAATACAACAAGAAGAAGAAGTAAGCTTTTTTTCAGCATGTACTTTACAGGATTGATATAAGGTTTGCCGCGGTATCGCGTTCTAACGTATTTGCAAGTTTTGAACTCAAGTCTATGTCTAAAGATTCCAATACCTCAGCGTCGAAAATATACATCTTGACTCTACGTTTCGTGACGTTTTTTTGTCTGGTATTCTTGCGAACCTCTCTGTGAGTGCGTGGCCAGTATGAAAATCAAGCAACCTGCCGTTCACGAACAGGGAGATAATTTCACAAGCAGGATTAACCCCTTCCAGATGTTTAACAATTCTGTTTTTCCGTTTTTTCCATTCACTTTCATGCATATGTCAATCCCTCGTGTCATGTGATACCTGCCTATCTGTAATAAAAAGGCAGCTGATTGCCGTGTGCTGTTCTGCGGTTCAGGGGGCAACCTTTGAGTGCATCGGTCTGCTGGCTCTTACAGTGGTAATACTCTTTATTATATAATAAGATATGAAGTTTAGTCGTCAAAATATTCATGGCATTGAAAAGAGCTTTTTCGTTATCAGCGTTAGTTAATGCAAAAGCGCGCTGAAAAGGGATTTTAACCGGAGATTTTGCATCTTTGTGGTAAAATATTTTGCTTATGCAGGAGTGGTTTGCGCATATACCAGGCCTTGAGCTTGCGGAGCCCTGGTGGCTGCTCATGCTGCCGGTTTTTTTTATGGCAGCGTGGTTCAGGGAGAGGCGTGAGCGACTGGGCAAACGTCCGGCAATTCTTTTCCCCGGTCTTGAGCAGTTACGGGACTCTGGGTTTGCAGCTGGCCGCCTGTTGCGCTTACTGCCTCAATGGCTGCGTTGGAGCGCTCTTTTTCTTTCAGTTATTGCGCTTACCGGGCCTCACCTCCTCTACCGTCAGACTGAGGCCGAAGCAATGGGCATCGATGTCATGCTGGTGCTTGATATCTCGGAATCAATGTTACAGAAGGATTTTGCCGGCGAAAGCCGTCTTGATGCTGCAAAGGAAGTTGCCCGTAACTTTGTGCTGCATCGGTCGAACGACAGGTTCGGGCTTGTTGTGTTTCGCGGAAAGGGATATACGCAGTGCCCGCTGACGCTCGATCATGATGTGCTTGCCATGTTGATCGACCGCCTTTCTCCAAGGGTGATACAGGATGAAGGAACTGCCATTGGCACTGCAATTCTTATTGCCCTCAACAGGCTCAAGGCAGCGGAGTCACCGCATAAGGCTATAATTCTTATTACTGATGGGGAAAATAATGCAGGAGAGGTAGGTCCGGAAACGGCGGCAGGGTTTGCTGCGCAGAATGGGATCAGGATATATGCGATTAACGCTGGTGTTGCAAGCTCAGGGAACCGTTTTGAGGTATCCGGGGAGAGCGGTGGCAATACGGTGATGGCTGAAATGTCTCTTCGTGGTATTGCCCGCATTACTGGCGGCAGGTATTTTGCCGTGAAAGATGCGGCAGCATTTTATGAAACAATGCGAGCTATTGACCGGCTTGAGAAAAAACGTATGTCAGGGACGATGTTCGAACGCCGTTCAGGCTTATTTACCAGGTTGTTGTTGATGGTGCTTGCATTACTGTTTCTTGAAATCCTCTTATCAAATACACGGTTACTCCGGATACCATAGCGTTGTGAAATCTATGTATCTTTTATGGAATCGGCGTAACCGAAATGCCAACAGGACTGGATTAAACCTATGAGTTTTGCATGGCCAGAAAATATTGGCTACCTGCTGCTTCTGATTCCACTGGCCGTGCTTCTCGGCTATGGAGTTATCAGGCAGCTTCAGGCTTGTGAGGTCGTTGCCAGTCCGTTAATGGCCGATACCATGATGCCCGGCTCACGGTTGTGGGTTCTCATTTTGAAAAAAGTGTTGCTGTTTTGCGGGATTGGTCTGTTACTGTTCTCTTTGAGTGGCCCTCGGCTCTGCAGTGGAGGACGACCGGTATTGCGTAAAGGTGCCGATCTTGTTTTTGTGCTTGATATCTCACGTAGTATGAGAGCAAGGGACGTTTCGCCAGATCGCCTTGGCCAGGCCAAACACGAAATTTTCAGCATCAGTCGTGCAGTCAGGGGAGGTCGACGGGCTATTCTTCTTTTTGCTGCGGCTCCTCTTGTTCAGTGTCCACTTACGACTGATCAGGAAGCATTTGAGGCTTTGCTCTGGATGGCATCACCCGATCTGATTGAGGAGCAGGGGACAGTTTTTCGCTCCGCTCTTGAGCTTTCAAGGAAACTGCTGAAAACTGAAATGGAAAACATCAATGAATCAGGGATAAAAGGAGAGAAGATTGTTGTTATGCTGAGTGATGGCGAGGATCATGACGGTGATTTTCTTGCTGAGGCTAAAAAGATAAAAAAGGATGGGATTCATCTGTTTGTGGTTGGAGTAGGTATGAGTTCTCCTGTTGTTATTCCATTGGAGGGGGGGGGCGTCAAGATGGACGAACTCGGCAAAGCTGTGATGACGAGTTTCAGGGACGAAACACTGCAGAAGCTGGCTCATGAAACGGGTGGTTTATATTTTCGCGATAAAGGAGATAATAGTGTGAACAGTGAAATATCCGACAGGATTAACCGCATTGCAGCGGCGTCCCGTTGGGTGATGGAACCAGTTGAGCGTGTACCTCTTGCTCAATATTTTCTTGCGGCAGGTCTTTTTTTTCTGCTTGCTGAAACCATGACAGGAAAGGGTTTAAGGAAGCGAATATAACGGTGTTGCCGTGTTGGTTCCATAGCACCTGACTTGCTGATAGTTGTTGAAAAACAATATTATATTTCCGTTATTGTCTGATGGTGGTTTTCCTTTTTACAGATGAAAAACAGAAATGTTATGGAGCAGCAGAACACTGGTATGAAAGTCCTTGACTCTCTTGAGAGAGCTAAGCTTGGTTTCAGGGTTTTCAACATGCCTTTTAATGAAGCTGAGGAGGTTATTGATGCCTACGTCAGTCAGGGGAATTATGATCCGGCGAGTGTTGAGCTTTTCAAGGATCAACTTGATACGCAGCGACACATTCAGGAGAAAGGAGCTGAACTTCTTTCTACCAGCGCGCAGATCCTTCGCCAGGTTCTCAGTTCGTTCATAAAGAATTGGCCGAAAGGGCCCGAGGAAAATCCTACTCATTCCGGATAAAGGATGGGCAAGGTCGAGAGAGGGGAAAACCCGTTTTAACATTTTTTATAAAGGTTACGGCAGTATTAGAATGTCGCAACCTTTTTTTCTTTCCGGTATGGCGCACAGTCTGGTTGAATGTCTTAACTTTTTTTGCATTTGCACTGTTATACAGTACGTAGTTGCTATGGCTTGCGGTATGTTTCCCTGTGGAATTTACCTCTACGTTAAGAACTGAAAAATAAAACAATTAGAATCATGCAGTTTGATCCGAACAAATTTACGGTAAAAGCCCAGGAGGCATTGCAGGCAGCATCAACGCTTGCCAGCAGCCGGCAGCATCAGCAGATAGAGCCGGAACATTTGCTTTTGGCTATGCTTGAAGATAAAAGCAGTATAGCTGTGCAGATAGCGCAGAAGCTTGAAGCTCCTGCGGAAACGCTGCTTGCGGCGCTTGATCGTGAAATAGAGAGAATTCCGAGGGTTACTGGTGCTTCAGCGACGGGACAGTATCTCTCACAAAATCTCGGCAAGGTTTTCGATGTGTCTTTGAAAGAAGCTGAAAAGCTGAAAGACGACTATATCAGCTCCGAGCACCTGCTTATCGCCATGAGTGAAGCAGGGCTCAATGTTTCTCGTATGCTGAAGGATGCAGGCATCAACCGAGAAGCTATTCTCAAGGTGCTTACCACCATAAGAGGGACGCAGCGCGTGACCAGTCAGAGTGCAGAGGAGACCTATAATTCGCTGAAAAAATATTCGCGTAACCTGAATGACCAGGCACGCAAGGGTAAGCTTGATCCGGTAATCGGACGTGATGAGGAAATTCGCAGGGTTCTGCAGATTCTCAGCCGGCGCACTAAAAATAACCCGGTGTTGATTGGTGAGCCGGGGGTCGGCAAGACTGCTCTTGTCGAGGGAATCGCGCAACGCATTGTGGCTGGCGATGTACCTGAAAACCTGAAGAGCAAGCAGATTGCAGCGCTTGACATCGCTCAGCTTGTTGCAGGCGCAAAGTTTCGAGGTGAGTTTGAGGAACGCCTGAAGGCTGTTGTTCGTGAGGTTCAGGCTTCGGATGGCGAAATTATTCTCTTTATTGATGAAATTCATCTGCTTGTTGGAGCGGGTTCTGCCGAAGGCTCTATGGATGCGGCCAATATTCTCAAGCCTGCGCTTGCCCGCGGAGAGCTGCGCTGTATCGGTGCAACGACGCTTGACGAGTATCGCAAGCATATTGAAAAGGATGCTGCACTTGAGCGTCGTTTTCAGACTGTAGTGGTTGATCAGCCGAGCGTGGATGACACTGTTTCAATTCTGCGCGGCCTCAAGGAAAAATATGAGATACATCATGGTGTACGTATCAAGGATGCCGCCATTGTTGCCGCAGCCGAACTGTCGAACCGCTATATTTCCGACCGTTTTCTGCCCGACAAGGCTATCGATCTGATTGACGAGGCCTCTTCGCGTCTGAGGCTGGAAATAGACAGCAGCCCTGAAGAGCTCGACAGAATAAACCGAGAGATTCGCCGTCTCGAAATCGAGCGTGAGGCTCTCAAGCGCGAGCTTGAAGCCGGAGGGTAGTGCCTTTGCATTTTGTCATCCCGACCGCAGGGAGGGATCTGAGTTGATATCGAAGAGATTTCTCACGATGTTGGAAATGACATTGGCTGATGTTCGGAATGATATGCTTACCATTTTTTGCCTATTAGCCATGAGCAGGGATAAGCCTTATTGCGTTTACATTCTTACCAATAGGACGAATAAGGTGATGTATGTTGGTATGACGAATGATTTACAGAGACGAGTTCGGGAGCATAAGAGCCGGTTGATTGAGGGGTTTACAAAAAAATATAATGTTGATAAGCTGGTTTATTTTGAGGAAACAGATGATGTACTGAGTGCTATTGCTAGGGAAAAAGAGATAAAAAAGTGGAGGAGAGAAAAGAAAGATATGCTTGTTGTTACGATTAACCCTGATTGGAATGAGCTTGGCGAAGAGGGTGTATGGTAGGTGAGAGAGATTCCTCCCTTCGGTCGGAATGACATAGAATTATGTTAGGAATGAGACGGAATGACATTGGCTGATGTTTGGACTGACAAGAGGAGAACGACTTTGAGAGCTTTTGCATTTTGTCATCCCGACCGCAGGGAGGGATCTGTGTTGAATACCGGAGAGATTTCTCACGTTGTTCGAAATGACATAGAATTATGTTAGGAATGAGACGGAATGACATTGGCTGATGTTTGGACTGACAAGAGGAGAACGACTTTGAGAGCTTTTGCATTTTGTCATCCCGACCGCAGGGAGGGATCTGTGTTGAATACCGGAGAGTTTTCTCGCGTTGTTCGAAATGACATAGAATTATGTTAGGAATGAGACGGAATGACATGGCTGATGTTTGGACTGACAAGAGGAGAACGACTTGGAGAGCTTTTGCATTTTGTCATCCCGACCGCAGGGAGGGATCTGTGTTGAATACCGGAGAGTTTTCTCGCGTTATTCGAAATGATAGATGGAGACTGTCAGGGAGGTCATCTCGGCATGGGCTGGCTGAGGTTGGGCGAGGTGTGATATATTGGAGTGAAAATTGTACATTAGTGGCTGGATATCATTGTAGGTTTTCTATGCTGTGAATTTATAAAAACAAAAAATTAGCGTCAATGATGAAGATGATGAGGACAGGTGTGCTTGCATTAATGCTTGCAGGAATGGTTTTTAGTACTGCTTATGCAGGGTGGGATCCTGCTGAGCGGGATCATGCAAGTGTGGCTGTGGAATATTTCAGGAAGAATGCTCCCGCGCTTGATCGTTTTTTTGAAAAAGCCTATGGTTATGCTGTTTTTCCTGATGTTTTCAAAGGGGGATTCATGATTCTCGGCGGTGGACATGGTAATGGTTATGTCTATGAGCTTAATAATCTTGTAGGGCATTCAACGATTACACAGCTCAATGTTGGTCCGCAGCTTGGTGGTCAGTCTTTTGCTGAAATCATATTTTTTAAGGACAAGGCAGAGCTTGATAATTTCAAAAAAGAAAATTACGAGCTTAATGCTCAGGTAGAGGGAATTGTGGCCAATACGGGAGCGGCTACCACTATAGATTATTCTCATGGTGTAGCCGTTTTTGTGCTTCCGAAGGCCGGTATTATGGCTGAAGCAACAGTGGGAGGGCAGAAGTTTTCCTATCAGGCTTACTGAGAATGTTTTTTTTATAAGCTGGAGAGTCTCCGGTATACACCTGCCGGTGTTTTTCAATAACGTTAATTTTTGCAATGAAGTATGAATTAGTAGTGGGCCTTGAGGTCCATTGTCAGCTTAATACGGCGAGCAAGGCTTTCTGTGGGTGTTCAGCACTGTTTGGAAAACCTGCCAACAGTAATGTTTGTCCGGTCTGTCTCGCTCTTCCCGGAGCTCTGCCTGTGCTTAATCGTCGTGTGGTGGAGGATGCTGTGAAACTTGGTCTGGCCATGGGCTGCACTATTGCGCCCAGTTCGGTGCTTGCCCGTAAAAACTATTTTTATCCTGATCTGCCGAAAGGGTACCAGATTTCTCAGTTTGAAGAGCCTATCTGTAGTGAAGGAGTTCTCCACATTGAAGCCGGAGAGGGTGAAAAGGTTATCAGGCTGATAAGAATTCATATTGAGGAGGATGCCGGAAAGTCGATTCATGATATCGGTGCGGATACTTACATCGATCTCAACAGGAGCGGTGTGCCATTGCTTGAAATCGTCAGTTATCCAGATATGCGGACTCCGAAGGAGGCTTCGGCATATCTGCAGAAAGTGCGGCAGATTGTTAAATATCTTGGGATTTCGGATGGGAACATGGAGGAAGGAAGCTTGCGCTGTGATGCCAACGTTTCTCTGCGTCCTTTCGGGGCAACGGAATATGGTACCCGTACCGAAATCAAGAATATGAACTCTTTCAGGAATGTTGAAAAAGCTATTGAGTATGAGGCCTGGCGCCATCAGGAAATTCTTGAAAGCGGCGGCGCTATTGTGCAGGAGACCCGGCTTTGGGATGCTGACAAGGGAGAGACCCGCTCGATGCGAGGTAAGGAGTTTGCCCACGATTATCGATACTTTCCTGATCCTGATCTGATCCCGGTACTTGTTGATCAGGAGATGCTTGACCGTATGCTGAGTGAACTTCCGGAGTTTCCGGAAGTTCGTGCAAGCCGTTTTGTCGCGGAGTATGCCATTCCAGCCTATGATGCAGGGGTTCTTACCGTCGATAGAGAGGTCGCTGATTATTTTGAGGCGACTGTAATGGCTTCGGAAGACACAAAAGCTTCCTCAAACTGGGTGATGGGGGAAGTGATGCGTACACTTAAAGAAAAGTATCTTGATATTGCGGAGTTTTCGATTAAACCTGAAAGACTTGGGGGGCTGGTGCGTCTCATTGGTGATGGGATGATCAGTAATACCATCGCTAAACAGGTGTTCGAACTGATGCAGGAGAATGGAGACACTGCACTACAGATTGTTGAACGGGAAGGACTGGCCCAGGTTTCAGATACTGGAGCCATAGAGAGTGTTGTTGATGATATTCTTGAGGCTAATCCTGGCCAGCTTGCTGCTTATAGAGGCGGAAAGACTCAGCTGCTGGGTTTTTTTGTGGGGCAGTGCATGAGCCGCATGAAAGGCAAGGCAAATCCCAAAATGGTTAATGAGGTTATTCTAAAGAGGCTTGAGGTGTGATCGATTTCAGGATTCGCTGTCGAAAAGATCTTTGATGCGCGGAGTATCGGGCCAGGTTTTTGCAAGTTCCGGATTGATGACCTCTATTTTTTTTCGTGCTTCAAGGAGTCGTTTTTTACAATTATCGGCTAGGGTAAGCCCCTCTTCATAGAGTGCGATAGATTTTTCGAGGCCGGTTTCTGGATTTTCAATGTTCCGGGTTATCTCCTCAAGCCTCGATATCAGTTCTTCGATAGCGGGTTTTCCGGAATGGGCTGATGTCATGTGGTTTACAAGTTTAGATGTTGTGTATGAAAATAGTTAAAGAGAAAGATTATTCAAAAGGCAGGTGTTTGAGTGAAGTTTGTTGATAGTGCTTCTATTTTTGTTCAGGCTGGAGACGGTGGAAATGGTTGTGTGAGTTTTCGCAGGGAAAAGTTTGTTCCCAAGGGGGGACCTGATGGCGGTGATGGCGGCCGTGGAGGTCATGTGTGGCTGAGAACCAACAGGCAGTTGACTACTCTTTTGGATTTCAAGTATAAAAACAAGTATGTGGCAGTTCGTGGCGTTCATGGACAGGGTGCACGAAAAACAGGAAAAGATGGTGGCGATATTGTTATAGATGTACCTTGTGGAACCATTGTCCGCAACGCTGAAACCCATGAGATCATTGCTGATCTCACTGGAGAAGATCAGGAAATGTTAATTGCAAGGGGAGGGAAAGGCGGTCGTGGAAATCAGCATTTTGCTACCCCTGTTCGTCAGGCACCCCGTTATGCTGAACCAGGTCAGAAGGGTGAAGAGCTGACGCTTGAAATGGAGCTGAAGCTTATGGCCGATGTCGGTCTGGTTGGGTTTCCGAATGCGGGAAAGTCGACGCTTATCTCTGTGATCAGTGCGGCTAAACCAAAAATTGCCGATTATCCGTTTACTACTCTGGTACCTAATCTGGGTATTGTGCGATATGATGAGTACAAATCCTTTGTTATGGCCGATATTCCTGGAATAATTGAGGGAGCCGCTGAGGGAAAAGGGCTTGGTCTGCAGTTTCTCCGTCATATTGAGCGAACAAAAATACTTGCTGTTCTTGTTTCTGCTGATGCTCATGATATTGCCGAAGAATACCGTACGCTTCTCGGAGAGCTTGAGAAATTTAACAAGGGCCTTCTTGACAAGCCGCGGATAGCCGTTATTACAAAAATGGATATTGCTGCGGAGGATCTTAAGATTCCTGTTTTGGAAGAAGGCGTCAAGGTACTTACGATTTCAAGTGTTTCCGGACAGGGATTGAAGGAATTTAAAGATGAACTCTGGAAAGAGGTATCGGCTCGTATCAGGGCTGACGAACCATTGGAAGAGGGTATCGAGTAAATTATGCAGCACAGCGAACTCTATGTCAGGTATGCACGTCTTGCTGATGCTGCAGCAATTTCCGCTCTTACAGCGGAGTATGCCCGTCAGGGAATAATGCTGGAGCGTTCCGGTGATAATATTATTGAAAATATTCGTAATTTTTTTGTTGCTGAATATAAGGGTGAAGTGATAGGGTGCTGCGCTATTGCATTTTATACGTTGAAGCTTGCTGAAATCCGTTCTTTGGCAGTTTTTAACCGTTACAAAATGAATGGAATAGGACGATTGCTGGTTGAAAAGGCGGAGTCCGTTTTACGTGAGGAAGGTGTTGGAGAGGTTTTTGTCCTGACGCTGAGCAGTGAGTTTTTCAGGCATCTCGGATACCTTGATATTAAGAAAGAGTATTTTCCGCAGAAAATATGGAGAGATTGCACTCATTGCCCTAAGCTTATGGCGTGCGATGAGATTGCTATGGTGAAAGCTCTTTAAGTTCCATGTAACCTTTCGGTGCGGTGGGTTAATCAACAAAACAGGTAGAGCACAGTCGTGATCGTAAAAGAAGTAATTATTAAAAACAAAGCTGGGCTCCATACCAGACCCGCGGCATCAGTCGTAAAACTTGCATCTCGTTTTAAATCAGATTTTTATATCGAAATGCAGGGTGTTGAGATTAACGCAAAGTCAATTATTGGTGTTATGAGCCTTGCTGCTCCGAAAGGAACCCGGTTGACGCTCAAGCTTGATGGAGAGGATGCTGATGAGGCTGCCCGTCAGTTGGTAGATTTTTTTGAACAGGGGTTTGGAGAACAATAGTTTGAAAACTGTCCAAGAGCGTTATTGAAACCGTTGCGGATTGCATTCATCACTCCCTTTTTCCCTCTGAAAGGCGGTATTGCCCGCTTTAGCGGACTTTTGAGGGATGCCCTTCGCGACCGCGGCTATGAGGTTGTTTCTGTTGCCTTCAAAGCACTCTATCCTGAATTTTTATCGCAGGGCGCCGCTGAGGGTACTCATGCTCATGATACTGTTGTTCCCGATGAGGTTCGACTGGTACTTTATAACCCCTTTTCCTGGTTTGGAACTGTCCGTCTTATAAGAGCATTAAACCCGGATATTCTGCTGGTGTCCTACTGGACAGGAGTGTTAGCGCCATTCTATTATGTGCTGCACAGTTTGACCGGCATCAGGATTGTGGTTTTGCTTCATAATCTGTCTTCTCATGAATCACTTTTTTTTGACCCGTTTATGCGTCTGCTTCTTTCAGCTTTCGCAGATGGGTTTGTGACCCTCTCGAAGACAGTTTTTCAGGAAGTGAGTGCCGCCATGCCGGAAATTCCAGTGCTTCCGCTTTTTCATCCGATCTATGAACCGGAAGGGGAAATCCCTTCAATGCACGATTCCCGCCGGGCTCTTCATCTTGGTGAAGAGCCTCCGGTGCTCCTTTTTTTTGGTTATGTACGCCCCTATAAAGGGCTTGATCTCCTGCTCCGTGCCATGCCGGAGATTCTTCAGAGGGATCCAGCACTTCGGCTTGTTGTAGCAGGCCAGTTTTTTGATAACCCGTTGAAGTACAAACGATTGATTGAAAAGCTGGGTATCGTTGGCAGTGTTGATCTGTATCCCGGTTATGTTTCCAGAGAGCGTACGGCACTTTTTTTTGCTGCGGCTGATGCTGTAGTGCTTCCTTATCGCAGTGCAACACAGTCCGGTGTTGCTCAGCTTGCTTACGGTCACGGGTTGCCGGTTATTGTCACACCGGCAGGATCACTTCCTGAAATAGTGCGTCACGGTGAAACCGGCTGGGTTGCCCGTGATTGTTCGTCTGGTGGGGTTGCTGCAGCGGTCGGGGAGTTTCTGGAAAACAGGAAAAATTTGATGTCTGTGCGTTCTGCAATAGAAACGTTTCGACACGATTTTTCCTGGGAGGCTTTTGCTGCGGCCACAGGAGATTTTCTTGAAGCTGAAATTTCCAGGAGGTAACGCCATGCATCCCTTGACCTGGATTGTGGTTTTGAACTGGAACGGTGCAGAGGATACTTTTGTCTGTCTCAACTCTCTTGCTGTGGTCAGGTCACCTTCATGCAGGGTGCTTGTTGTCGATAACGGATCAACCGATGGATCTGCAGAGCTGATCCGTGATGCTTTTAGTGATATCGAGCTGCTTGTTTTGCCCGCAAATCGTGGTTATGCGGCAGGAAACAATGCAGGCTTCAGAAGGGTTATGGAGCTGCATGCTGACTATGTGATATTTTTGAACAATGATACTCATGTAGCTGCGGGTTTTTGGGTTCCGCTTATTGAAACCCTCCAGAGGAACTCCTCGGCTGGAATTGCTGTACCGAAAATATTTTATTGTGATCGACCTGATACTCTCTGGTATGCCGGCGGAATTGTCAGGCTTTCGACCGGTTTTATCAGTCATGTCGGGCTCAGGAAAAAAGATTCTCCGGAATTCAATCGTCCCGGGGCAACGGGTTACGCTACAGGATGCTGCCTTGCCATGCGATGCAGGGATTTTCAGGCAGTCGGTTGTTTTGATGAAACATTCGGGATGTATGCCGAAGATGTTGATCTTTCTCTGCGGGTTTGCTCATTGGGGATGAGCATTGAATATGTTCCCTCTTCATGGGTGTGGCATAAAGTATCGGCATCGTTTCGTGGAAGTCCTTTATCGAAGCTGGTGAAAAAAAGTTTCGAAGTACTTCGTCTTCTCAGAAAGTACCGGGCATGGAACGGAATGGCATGTTATCTTATTCTGCTTCCGTTGCGCCTTGTCCGCAGTTTTCCGGAGGTGATGAACGTGAAGCATTCAGTGAAGCACAAATCAGGGAGAGTGAAGGATGCAGAGCACTTTCAGAACTGTCATTGACGAGAGCTATCTCAGTGATCCTGCCAACAGCGTACGGTGGGAGAAGACCATCGAATTCATCCGACGTTCTTCTGTTTCAGCCACTGTTATTGCCAAAGGGCTTGATCTGGGTGACCGTACACCTTTTACAGCATCGCTTGAGGAACTTTTCGGGTGCGAGTTCGAGAATACAACTGCTGATCTTGACCTTGCATCGCTAGTAGGATCGTTTGGAGTTGTTACTGCTTTTGAGGTACTTGAGCATCTTTACAATCCACTCCATGCATTGCTTGAGGTCAAGCACCTTCTGAAAGGCGACAGTGCGCGGGCTTATGTATCGATGCCGCTCAGGAAGCCGTTATTTCTTGCAAGCCCCGAGCATTTTCATGAAATGAGCCGTCAATCTGCCCTCTCTCTTTTTACCCGCGCTGGTTTCAGTATTGTCAGAAGCGAGGAGTTTCGTATCCGCCCCCTGTTGTTTTATCTTACAGGATTTAAACCGCTTCTGCGGGCAGTGTTTGAAAAAGTGCAGATTTATGAACTTACCGCTCAATAAGAGTATGCCATGCACTCCCTTCAGGCTTGTCTGGTTTTCTGAGATACAGTGGGACTTTCTTTCGACACGTAAACAGCGTCTCCTTGGGCGTTTTCCTGAAAACTGGAGGATTCTTTTTATTGAACCCTATGCTCTGGGGCGTCGCCATCACTGGCTTCCAGTCAAAAGAGGGCGGGTGTGGGTCGTCAGTGTACCGTTTATAAAGAGTGTGCCATTCAGTATCGGGAGATTGCTTGATATCCCGCTGTTGCGTTTGCTGGTCTCGCTGCCGGGAATTGTGCTGATGCTGTTCTGGGTTGCTTTTCTCGGATTTGCTTCCAGTGAAAGAATCATTGGTCTGAGTAATGTCTACTGGGGCAGGGTTGCAGCTTTATTGCCCAGTCGTTGCCGCTTTTATGATGCCAATGATGATCATCTTGCCTTTCCAGGGAGTCCGAAATGGCTGAAGGGATATCTCGAGACCTATCTTTCAAGCGTACAGCTGCTTTTCAGTGTAAGTCCGGAGTTGACGTCCCGACTTCGGGTGCCGTCCGGAGTGCGTTGTATTGACCTTGGCAATGGTGTTGAGTTCAGTCATTTTGCTGCTCCGAGTCACCAGTTTCCGGCAGGACTCTCCGGAATGAAGGGGCCGATTCTAGGTTATGTCGGGGCTATGGACTGGCTTGATACGGCTCTTGTTGCGGCAACAGCCCGGGCATGGCCAGAATACTCTATTCTCCTTATCGGTCCAGCTTATGAGCGGGAGTGGTGGAAAAAGCAGGGTGTTCTTAATACGATGTCAAATGTGCACTATGCAGGTAAAGTGGACTACGCTGAACTGCCTGCCTGGGTACAGCACTTTGATCTGGCATTGATGCCGCTGGTTAATAATGAGCTGAAAGGGGTTTCTCATCCGAATAAACTTTATGAATATTGTGCTTCGGGTGTACCGGTGCTTACGATGAACTACTGCAGTGCGGTTGAGAGAGCGAAGGATGTGGTGCATGTCGCTACCTCCTCTGAAGCATTTGTCCGCATGGTACCGCAGGCTCTAGCTGACAAGCGGAGTGATGCGCGGCAGTTATTTGCCCGACAACATAGCTGGGATGCACTTGCTGCTGCCATGGTTCATGAATTGCAGAACGCTTATAAGGAGCACTCTCTTTGAATCGCAATAGTGTCATAGCAAGTCAGGCAGGTTTTTCCTTTGCCGGATTTCTTTTTGGTCAGGCCTTCCGCTTCGGCTTTAACCTGCTTGTTGCAAGAGTGCTTGACCCCGATGCACTCGGCACTTACGCTCTTGCTGTTGCTGTTGTCCAGATTTCAGAAGTGCTTGCCATAGCGGGGCTTGATTCAGGGTTACTGCGCTTTGTGAGCATTAACAGCAGCGATCCTCTCCGTCAGAGGGCAGCGATTGGTTCAGCACTTAAAACGAGTCTGTTTCTTTCACTTTTTGTAACCCTCCTTCTGCTTTTTTTTTCTGGGCACATAGCATCGATGCTGCATGGAAGCCATCTTCTGCGGCTTACCCTCTGCTGTTATGCTGCGGCCATCCCCTTCAATGTGGCAACCATGCTTTATGGACATGCGATTCAGGGCTTCAAGAAGCTTCAGCCGAAAATTATTGCAACCCAGGTAGTAAGTCCGATGTTGTTGCTCCTTGTAACACTGCTGTTTCGTTACACGGCAGGACAGGAAGCTGCTCTGTTTTTTCCATTTGCTCTATCGGCATCCATGGCATTTTTCTGGATTCGCCCTTATTTGTCGAAAATCAGCGGCGTTCTTCCAATGGACATTGTTCGTGCCTCTGCTGACAGGAACATGATGGTCTATGCATTGCCGTTCATGGTGGTCTCGCTGTTGAGTATGATGACATACTGGCTCGATGTCGTGATGCTGGGCATGCTCACTGATACTGCTACAGTTGGGCTTTATCATCCGGCAGCCAGAACCGCAGGTCTTATTCGTGCGGTGCTTCTTGCTTTTGCCGGAATCGCAGCGCCGATGATTGCCGCATTGCATACAGGGAGTGAAAATGCGGAGATAGGCAGGATCTTTAAAATGGTGACACGCTGGATTCTCGGGCTCGTTGTTCCGCCGGTTATTCTTTTCATGCTGGTTCCCGAACCGGTGCTCGGGATATTCGGTACGCGGTTTACTGCAGGGAGTAACGCACTGGTTCTCTTGACGGCAGCTTCTTTCCTCCAGGTCTCGTTCGGGCTCTCTTCGACAGTATTAGCCATGACTGGTTATGCGCGTCTCAGTCTCTACAACGCTCTTGGTGCCCTTGGGTTGCAGATTCTCCTGAATCTTCTTCTGATACCGCGGATGGGCATAAACGGTGCAGCGCTTGCGACATTGCTTGTTTTTTTTCTGCTTTCAGCTGTCAGGCTTTCTGAGATTTTCATTCTTTTAAAGATTCATCCTTTCGGCAAAGCGCTTTGGAAGCCTCTTGCTGCAGGTCTTTTTGCGGCACTATTTCTCGTGTTTGCACGTCCATGGCTGCTTGGCCTTCCGGTATTTGCCGGATTGTTGGCGGGGGCTCTTCTCTCGGTCTGCAGTTATTTCGCCTTGATGCTTCTCCTGAAATTGGAACAGGAGGAACGAGAGATTATTTTCAGATTAATACCTTTTATCAACAAGGAAACAAAGTGATACCGTTGTGAGGAAAACCATCCTGCTGTTTCTCATTGTTTTTGCCGGCTATACTGTTCTGGCAGTGTTACTCTATTACCCGCTTGTATTTCAATCGAAAATTCTGATTGCACCCGATACTCTTGTTCCGCAGGCTTCAACGATTGCGCTTGATCGGGTTTATGAAGCAACAGGGAACTACCCGCTCTGGCAGCCCTGGATATTTTCAGGTATGCCGACCGTTGAGGCATTCAGCTATCTCAGTGGACTCTACTACCCCAACCTGTTTTTTAACCTTTTCCACCCCGATGGCATATTCCTGCAGCTGCTTCATCTGGCATTTGCCGGCTTCGGAGTATTTCTCTTTCTGCGAAACTGCCGACTGACAACCATTGCTGCAGTTTTCGGCGGGGCGGTTTTCATGCTCAATCCCTATATGACGGCAATGCTGGTTCATGGTCATGGAAGTCAGCTCATGACGGCGGCATACATACCGTGGATGCTCTGGGCAGCTATGCGGCTCGTTGAGTGTGGAGGGTTGACTGAGGCGGGGATTCTTGCTCTTGTTGCAGGCTTTCAGCTGCAGCGTGCTCATGTTCAGATCGCATACTATTCGTGGATGCTCACCCTGCTGCTTCTCTTGTTTCTTGTCATTTTCCGGAGAGATTCACTTCATAAGAACCTTCGCCTCTTTTTTCTCCTTCTGCTGGCCCTTGCCTGCGGTGTTGGCATGTCAGCGTCGATATATCTTCCGGCATCCCAGTACTCGGCATATTCGGTGAGAGGAATGGCCGTCGGGGGGGGAGGAGCTGCATGGGACTATGCCACACTGTGGTCTATGCACCCCCTGGAGCTTCTGACCTTTCTTGTTCCGGGGTGCTTTGGGTTTGGCGGGGTTACCTATTGGGGCTTTATGCCCTTTACTGACTTTCCCAATTATGCAGGTATTGTTGTGCTCATGCTTGCCATTGGCGGGGCCGCACTACGCAGAAAAGAACCGATGACATGGTTATTTGTCGCAGGATTGCTGCTGTTCCTGCTCATGTCGTTCGGGAGTTTTTTCAGTCCTGTGTTTAACCTTTTCTATTATGCAGCGCCATTGTTCAGCAGGTTCAGAGTTCCTTCGATGGCCCTTATCATGGTTTATCTTATTCTGGTTTTTTTTGCATCAGCAGGAGTTCACGAATTGCTTTATTGCCAGGGGGATCGACTGAAAAAACCTCTCTATAGAGGGGTTCTTGCTCTTGCGGGGATGCTGCTTCTTTGTCTTGTGTTTGAGCAGAGCATTGAGGTTTTTTTTCGTTCTCTTTTTCCTGATCCATCTGTCGGGAGTTTTAATCTGGCCTTTATGGTTAATAAGGTGAGGTGGGAGAACCTGAAAGAAAGTTTCCTTGTTGTTATACTGGTTTTGACTCTTTCGTCCGGAGTACTCTGGTTGCTTGTGAAAAATATGCTCTCCCGGAAGTTGACGGTTGCGCTGCTTCTTCTGATAGCACTTGGCGATCTTATCTTGCTTGATATGCAGATTGTTAACCCATCAGCTGCATCCCTTCGCTCTCCGGTATTTACCGATAGCAGGGTAATGGATAGTGCTTTCCGCCATGATGACATTACCCGCTTTCTGGCTTCCAGGAAAGGGTTGTTCAGGATCTATCCTGCGGGGCCCCTTTTTACGGAGAACAAATTTGCTCTTTTCGGAATAGAGTCGGCAGGTGGCTACCATCCTGCAAAACTGAAGCTGTATGAAGAGTTTCTGGCAAAAACAGGAAACCTTGCCAGTCTGAATATTCTGAGAATGCTTAATGTCGCCTATCTCATTACTCCTGAACCAGTTGCGCATCCGTCACTTGAACCGGTCAAGACCGGTTCACTCCAGCTGGCCAACGGTCCGGTCATGGTCTATGTCTATAGTCTTAAGGGATCGACTCCGAGGGCATGGTTTGCAGGCCGTGTTTCAGGATTGAACAGCGAGGAGGCCTTGTTTTCCAGGCTTCTTGATGACCATGCATCTTCAGGTGAGGCCTATGTTGATGGCTCTCTCTGGACAGGGAGCCGAACTTTTTCAGCAGCAACGGTTACATCGCTTGTCGCGCTACCGGAATCAATGATCCTGAAGGTTTCAGCTCCAGGCGAGGCATTTCTTGTTGTCAGTGAAATCTATTATCCCTTGCGGTGGAAAGTGTCAGTTGATGGGAAGCCAGCCTCAATGGCCAGGGTGAACGGATTGCTTCGGGGTGTCGTCGTTCCTGCTGGCAGCAGAGAGGTTCGTTTCATGTACGACAGAAGCGGCTTTGAAACAGGCAGAAGGATATCTCTCGGCGCATTTACCGCTGCAATGCTGCTAATTGCAGGGGGCCTGTTGGAGGGCCGTTTTCGTCGAAAGCCCGGAAAATAATGGCAAGATAGACTGTTTATAAATATTAACTATGCAATTATGGACATTCATTCCCTGATTTGCAAGGTCATTGCCTTGTGGAAGTTTTTCAAAATGAAATTTACCTGCTGATTTTTTAAACAGCACCGATAATACGGTTTATGATTTGTTGATGAAGAAGTCAGTTCAAACATTGGTTTAGGCTCGATAGGAGAAGTTTGATTGCAAGAGTTTGCAGGTGTTGAGACTTCACTATTCAGGGGGTAAGGGGTGAAGTAAAGATTATTTCTCAAGAGAACAAAAATGATGATTTAGGTTTTGTTTTTTTTTATAATTCTCTTACATTGGTTGTCCTTATGGATTTTTAGGATTGCGTCTTTTGTAATCAGAGGTTTTTAAATAGAAAGAGAGTTTCAGTATGCCGACGATTCAGCAGCTCATCAGGCTCGGAAGAAGTGTAAAAGTAACAAAAACAGCGTCACCGGCGCTTGATAAGTGTCCGCAGAAGCGCGGCGTTTGTACTCGTGTTTACACGACCACACCAAAAAAACCTAACTCGGCGCTTCGGAAAGTTGCGCGTGTAAGGTTATCCAACAAGATTGAGGTTACGGCATATATCCCTGGAGAGGGTCATAACCTGCAGGAGCACTCTATTGTTTTGATCAGAGGCGGCAGGGTAAAGGATCTTCCTGGTGTCCGTTATCATATTGTACGCGGCTCGCTGGATACGTCCGGTGTTGCTGATCGTAAGCAGAGTCGTTCCAAGTATGGGGCCAAGCAGCCGAAAGCCGGTGCAGCTGCTCCTGTCAAGGGTAAAGGCAGATAGGTCCAATCATAAATTTATAGAAGAATATGCCGAAAAAAGGTGGCTATAAAAGAATAGGTGTTGATTTTCGTTACGGGGATGAAAGTGTTGCCCGTTTTATCAATGCTGTAATGCTTGACGGTAAGAAAGCTGTTGCGACAAAAATTGTTTATGATGCTTTTGCTATAATTGCCGAAAAAATGACAGGGGAAGATCCTTTGGAGGTGTATCGCAAGGCTATGTCGCATATTGCGCCGGTTGTTGAGGTTCGCAGTAAGAGGGTTGGCGGTGCCACGTACCAGATTCCTATGGAAGTCAAGGCTTCAAGAAGAGGTGCGCTTGCGTTCCGCTGGTTGAAAATGTATGCTGCTAAGCGTGGTGGCAAATCCATGGCGGAAAAGCTTGCTTCTGAATTGATGGATGCTGCGAACGAGCAGGGTGCATCAGTGAAAAAGCGTGATGAGGTGCATAGGATGGCTGATGCTAATAAGGCGTTTGCGCATTTCAGGTTCTAAGTAGTTGTTTAACGTGTGGATAAAAGGTCAAAATTATTGTTATGGCAAGGCTGGTTGATTTAGATAAAGTGCGCAACATCGGTATCATGGCTCACATTGATGCCGGAAAGACGACGACGACAGAGAGGATTTTATATTACACTGGTCGTCTGCACCGGATGGGTGAAGTGCATGAGGGCGGCGCGACAATGGACTGGATGGAACAGGAAAAAGAGCGTGGCATTACAATCACCTCTGCTGCAACAACTTGTTTCTGGATGCCGAAGTTTGGCAACTATACCGGTGTTAATCACAGGATTAATATTATTGATACGCCTGGCCATGTAGATTTTACGGTTGAGGTTGAGCGTTCACTGCGTGTGCTTGATGGCGCTGTTGCGCTTTTTTGTGCGGTGGGAGGGGTGGAACCTCAGTCTGAAACGGTATGGCGTCAGGCGAATAAATATGGCGTACCGAGGATTGCCTATGTCAACAAGATGGACAGAACCGGAGCAAACTTTTTTTACACGGTCAAGGCTATAAGGGAGAGGTTGGGTGCGAATCCGGTTCCTCTCCAGATACCTATTGGCGAGGGTGAGATTTTTGCCGGCTTTGTTGATCTTATCAGGATGAAGGGCATTATCTATGATAAGGAAGATGGCAGCACCTATGAAGAAGTCGAGATTCCTCATGACCTGCAGAACGAGGCGAGGACGTGGAGGATAAATATGCTTGAAGCTGTATCCGAGCATGATGATACGCTTCTTGAGAAGTATTTGAACGGTGAAGATATCACAGAGAAAGAGGTGAGAGATGTGTTGCGCCAGGCAACGCTTAAGGTCACTATTATTCCCGTACTTTGCGGCTCTTCCTTTAAAAATAAGGGTGTCCAGTTTATGCTCGATGCTGTTGTAGAGTATCTTGCTTCTCCGGTTGATGTAGGTGCGGTTGAGGGTCACCACCCTCGTACCGAAGAGTCGATATCACGCGAGCCGCGGGACGAGGAACCTTTTGCTGCTCTTGCCTTTAAAATTGCTACTGATCCTTTTGTCGGCAAACTGACCTTTTTCAGGGTTTATTCCGGTGTGCTGAAGGCCGGCAGTTATGTGCTGAATACTATGACCGGCAAGAAAGAGCGTATTGGTCGTATTCTTCAGATGCACTCCAATAAAAGAGAGGATATAGATTTTGTTTATTGCGGTGATATTGCCGCCGCTGTAGGTTTGAAGGATGTAAGAACCGGTGATACGCTCTGTGATGAAAATAATCCGGTTGTTCTCGAAAAAATGATTTTTCCGGAACCGGTTATTGAAATCGCCATTGAGCCGAAAACCAAGGCGGATTCCGACAAGCTCGGCATGTCGCTTGCTAAGCTTGCTGAAGAAGATCCAACCTTTAAGGTCAAAACTGATGATGAAACCGGTCAGACTCTGATTGCGGGTATGGGCGAACTTCATCTTGAGATTCTGGTTGACCGTCTTAAACGCGAGTTTAAGGTTGAAGCGAATGTCGGGCAGCCGCAGGTTGCATACAGAGAGACTATCAGAAAGAAAGTTGATTTTGAGGGCAAGTTTGTTCGGCAGTCGGGCGGTAAAGGTCAGTTTGGTCTGGTTAATATTACTGTTGAGCCGCTTGAGGAAGGAAAAGGATACGAATTTGTTGATGCTGTCAAAGGTGGAGTCATTCCGAGAGAATATATTCCGGCTGTGAATGCTGGTGTACAGCAGGCCATGAAGAGTGGTGTTGTAGCTGGCTTTCCTATGCAGGATATCAAGGTCACCCTGTATGATGGCAAGTACCACGAGGTAGACTCATCAGAAATGGCGTTTAAGATTGCCGGTTCCATCGGGTTCAAGGGCGCAGCTAAAAAGGCTGATCCTGTTCTTCTTGAGCCGATCATGAAGGTTGAAGTCGTGACACCTGACGAGTATCTTGGTGATGTCATGGGTGATCTCTCAAGCCGTCGCGGTCATATTGAAGGAATGGGTCAGAGAGCGGGTGCTCAGTTTGTCAATGCCAAGGTTCCTCTTTCAGCGATGTTCGGATATTCTACTGATCTGCGTTCGATGAGTCAGGGAAGGGCAAATTATTCTATGGAGTTTGACTGTTATCGCGAAGTTCCTCGCAATATTGCGGAAGCTTTGCAGGAGAAGAGAGTTAGCAAGGATTCGGAATAAGCGAGACAACAGACTATCAGTTTTAACTACTACAATCAATAAAAGATAACCGTCACGGAGATAAGTTATGGCAAAAGAGTCCTACAAAAGGGATAAACCCCATGTCAATATAGGAACCATCGGTCACGTTGATCATGGCAAGACAACCCTTACTGCTGCAATTACTTCGGTTCTTGCCAAGCAGGGTCTTGCACTGCAGCGCGATTTTGGAAGCATTGATAAAGCTCCTGAAGAGAGAGAGCGCGGCATTACCATTTCAACCGCACACGTTGAGTATCAGACTAAAAAACGTCACTATGCACACATTGACTGTCCTGGTCATGCTGACTACATAAAAAACATGATTACCGGCGCGGCCCAGATGGATGGCGCGATTCTTGTTGTAGCGGGTACAGATGGTCCGATGCCTCAGACTCGCGAGCACATTCTGCTTGCCCGTCAGGTAAACGTTCCTGCTCTTGTCGTATTTCTTAATAAAGTTGACATTGCCGATCCTGAACTCATTGAGCTTGTTGAGCTTGAACTCAGAGAACTTCTGACGCAATACGATTTTCCGGGTGACGACATTCCGATCATCAAAGGTTCTGCACTTAAAGCGCTTGAGGGCGATCCGGAAGGTGAAAAAGCTATTATGGAGCTTATGGATGCAGTTGATGAATTTATTCCTGAGCCTGTTCGTGATATTGACAAGCCGTTCCTGATGCCTGTTGAAGATGTATTCTCTATTTCAGGTCGTGGCACTGTAGGTACTGGAAGAATCGAAAGAGGACGTATAAAGATCAATGAAGAGGTTGAGATTGTTGGGATCAGACCGACTCGTAAATCTGTTGTTACCGGCATTGAAATGTTTCAGAAGCTTCTTGATGAGGGTCAGGCAGGCGATAACGCCGGACTTCTTCTCAGAGGTGTCGACAAGACAGAACTTGAGCGTGGTATGGTTATCGCAAAACCGGGGACTATCAAGCCGCACACCAAGTTTAAGGCTGAAGTTTATATTCTTAAAAAGGAAGAGGGTGGTCGTCATACGCCGTTCTTCAATGGTTACCGTCCACAGTTCTATTTCCGTACAACGGATGTGACTGGGTCTGTAACATTGCCTGAAGGCGTTGAGATGGTCATGCCTGGTGACAACCTTTCAGTTAATGTCGAGTTGCTTGCTCCTATCGCTATGGATGAGAGCCTGCGTTTCGCTATCCGTGAAGGCGGTCGTACCGTCGGAGCAGGTTCCGTAACAAAGATTATTGAATAATAGTTTGTATGGCGTCTCGGGACGGGGCTGAAAATCCCGTCCTTTTTTTATTGATAACAAGAAACAGGGTTGACAAGTGGCTGTACAGCAAAAGATCAGAATAAAGCTCAAGTCTTACGACCATAGTCTGGTTGATAAGTGGGCGTTAAGGATTATTGATGTAGTCAAGCAGACAGATGCTATTATCTTTGGTCCGATACCGCTGCCTACAAAATCCCATGTGTATACCGTAAACAGGTCTCCGCATGTTGACAAAAAGTCACGTGAGCAGTTTTCCTTCTCCTCTCACAAGAGGTTGATCGAAATAATAAACCCGACATCCAGAACCATTGATATGTTGATGAAGCTTGAGCTTCCAAGTGGTGTTGATGTTGAAATTAAGTCTTAAAGAATTAGAACAGTTAATTCAATATGGGTGCGATTCTTGGAAAGAAAATCGGCATGACCCGTTTATTCAATGATAAACGCGAAGCAGTATCCTGCACGATTATCCAGGCAGGACCATGCTTTGTGACACAGGTTAAGCGTGTTGATACGGACGGATACGATGCTTATCAGGTTGGTATCGGGGAAAGAAACGAGAAAAAAGTAAGTAAACCGCTTCATGGTCACTACAAAAAGGCTGGTGTCGCTCCAGGCTTTAAATTGGCTGAGTTTGACTTTTCAGAGCTTACCCAGGAACTCCATCTTGGCAGTTCAGTGAGCGTTGAATCGTTCACAGAAGGCGAGAAAATTAATGTTCTCGGTGTTTCGAAAGGAAAAGGTTTTGCCGGTGTTATGAAACGTCATAATTTCGGTGGCGGGCAGAGAACGCACGGTCAGTCAGACAGGCAGAGAGCGCCGGGTTCTGTAGGTGGTTCATCCGATCCGTCAAGGGTTTTCAAGGGTACCAGAATGGCTGGACGTATGGGGTCAGACAATATTACGGTCAGGAATCTTGAAATCTTTAAGATTATCCCTGAATCCAATCTTATTGTTATAAAGGGATCTGTCCCAGGGCCTAAGAATTCCTATGTCAAGATTGTTTCTACAAAAAAAAGTTAATGCTGAATACGCGAAGCTATGGAACTTAAAGTCTTAAATACCGGCGGCACTGAAACCGGGGAAGTGGTAACGCTCCGTGATGATATATTCGGCGCTGAAATATCTGAACATGCGATGTATCTCGATGTTAAATCGATTCTCGCACACAAGAGGCAGGGGACTCACAAGTCAAAAACACGTGGCGAAGTAAGGGGTGGAGGCAGAAAGCCTTTACGTCAGAAAGGCACCGGTAATGCTCGTCAGGGTTCAACCCGTTCGCCTCTTAATATTGGTGGCGGTACAATATTCGGGCCGACACCTCATGCCTACGATCAGAAAGTCAACAAAAAGGTAAAGCTTCTTGCGCGACGTTCAGCTCTAAGTTCCAAGGCGAAGGCAGGTCAGATTCTTGTTGTAGAAGATTTCAGATTTGAAAAGATCAAAACCAAACCTTTTGCCGATATCCTTAAAAATCTTGGTCTCACCGAGAAAAAGACATTGATGCTTACTCCTGAATATGATATGATCATTGCAAGATCGGGCAGAAATATTGAGGTACTTAATATTATGACTGCTGATAAGGCATCAACGTACGATATTCTCCATAGCCATACGGTACTTGTTCAGAAGACGGCGTTAAAAACAATTGAAGATACATTAGGGTAATTGCAGTTATCCAGAAAAAGGAGTTAAAGAGATGAAAAACCCGTTGTTGCGTCCTTGGTTGACTGAAAAAAGTACAGGGCTGACAGAAAAGAAAGGACAATACGTCTTTATCGTTAAACCCGATGCAGACAAGTCTGATATAAAGATCGCAGTGGAAAAGAAATTTGGAGTAGAAGTAAAGTCTGTTCGCACGATTAACTGTCTCGGAAAATCCCGTAGCCAGAATACCAGAAGAGGGTTGATAACCGGAAAAAAGAGTGACTGGAAAAAAGCTGTTATCACTCTCAAAAAGGACCAGTCTATTGATTACTACTCAGGTTCAACCCAGAAGAGCGAAGGATAGAAATTATAAAAAGGATAGATCATACACGCAAATGGCTATAAGGAAATTAAGGCCGGTAACGCCAGGGTCAAGGTTCATGTCATACCCTGCATTCGATGAAATAACAAAAAGTACACCTGAGAAGGGTTTGCTTGTTTCACTCAACAAGTCGGGCGGCCGCAACAGTGCAGGCAGGAAAACCTCAAGGCATAGAGGCGGTGGACATAAAAGGCATTACAGGATTATCGATTTTAAGCGCAACAAGGATGGCGTTTCTGCAACGGTTGCTGCTATTGAGTATGATCCCAATCGTTCATCAAGAATTGCATTATTGCACTACAATGATGGAGAAAAACGTTATATTCTCGCCCCGAAAGGTGTAAATGTTGGAGATAAGGTGGAAAGTGGCGAAAAGGTCGAAATAAAGGCAGGAAACACCATGCCACTGAAAAATATTCCTCTTGGCACTGATATTCATAATATTGAAATGAAAGCAGGAAAGGGAGGTCAGATTGTCAGGTCGGCGGGAGGATTTGCTGTACTTGCAGCCCGTGAAGGTGATTATGTTACACTTAAACTTCCTTCAGGCGAAATCCGTAAACTCAGGGTTGAGTGTCGGGCGACGATTGGTGTGGTAGGAAACAGTGATCATGAAAATGTTGTTTTAGGTAAAGCCGGCAGAAGTCGCTGGCTTGGAATACGTCCACAGACAAGAGGTATGGCGATGAACCCGGTCGATCACCCAATGGGTGGTGGTGAAGGCAAGTCGAAATCCGGTGGAGGTAGAAAACATCCTATGTCACCATGGGGTCAGCTTGCAAAGGGGCTGAAGACCAGAAACAAGAAAAAGGCTTCACAGAAATTGATTGTACGCGGCAGAAACGCCAAATAATTATAGCGGTTAACAACAACAAGCAGAGAAACTATGCCAAGATCACTTAAAAAGGGACCGTTCATTGATATAAAGCTTGAAAAACGGATCCTTGATATGAATACCAAGGGTGAAAAAAAGGTTGTGAAAACCTGGTCCAGAAGCTCAATGATTTCGCCTGATTTTGTCGGTCATACGGTTGCTGTGCATAATGGCAAAAGTCATGTTCCTGTCTATGTAGGTGATAATATGGTAGGTCACAAGCTTGGTGAGTTTGCCCCGACGAGATCGTTTCGCAGCCATGCTGGTGGTGGAAAGGCCGAAAAAGGCGGCGCAGCACCAAGGAAAAAATAAATTGAAAAACGCGAAAGGGTAAAGATATCATGCAAGCAAAAGCAATTTTACGGGATACGCCAACATCGCCAAGGAAAATGCGTCTTGTGGCAGGCCTCGTTCGTGGCAAACAGGTAGATCTGGCAAAGGCTATTCTGCTTAACTCAACCAAAGCGGCTTCACGGAATGTTATGCAGACGCTTAAGTCTGCCGTAGCAAATTACGCGCAGCTTAATCCGGATGAGAGGGTCAGTGATCAGGAGCTGTTCGTTAAGACTATATTTGTTGATGAAGGTACGACACTGAAAAGAACGCTTCCGGCTCCAATGGGTCGGGCATTCAGGATTCGCAAAAGATCGAATCATCTGACAATAGTCATTGATAAAGTTAAAAATCCAGTAACAAAATAAAATAAGGAGAGCGCATTGGGTCAGAAAGTTAATCCTACTGGATTCAGGCTCGGAATCATCAGGGACTGGTCTTCACGTTGGTACGATGATAGTCCGGTTATTTCAGAAAAAATTAAGCAGGATCACGTTATACGCTCGTATGTTCTTGCCCGCTTAAAGAAGGAAAGAGCTGGAATAGCACGTATAATTATTGAAAGAACAACAAAACATGTCAAGATCAATATTTATGCAGCACGTCCTGGTGCCGTAGTGGGAAGAAAGGGAGAGGAGATCAATAATCTGTCTCAGGAGCTGAGCCGTATTACCGGTAAAGAGGTTAAAATAGATGTTGTTGAGGTTGTAAAACCTGAAATCGAGGCTCAGCTGATCGGTGACAATATTGCTTACCAGCTTGAAAATCGTGTGTCATTCAGAAGAGCTATGAAACAGGCGATCCAGCAGGCAATGCGCTCCGGGGCTGAAGGAGTCAGAATAAAGTGTGGCGGTCGTCTTGGTGGTGCAGAAATTGCACGTTCCGAACAGTACAAGGAAGGAAAGATTCCGCTCCATACCATTCGTGCCAATGTAGATTATGCAAGCTGCACAGCTCATACCATTGCAGGTACCATTGGAATTAAAGTCTGGGTTTACAAAGGTGAAGTGCTTGTTCAGCGTATTGACGCAATAGAAGAAGACGAGTTGAAGAGAATCAAGGAAAGACGCACTGACTCAGGTCCAAGAGGTCGCGATAATCGCGACGGCCGTTCAAAGCGTCGCCAACGTATAAAACGATCTTAATATCAAGTACCATACAAAAAGAAAAAGAATGGAGTTGCCTGTATGTTAATGCCAAAGAGAGTTAAATATAGAAAGACACAAAGAGGACGCATGAAGGGCAATGCCGGGCGTGGTGCTGATGTTTCTTTCGGTTCTTTCGGTTTGAAAGCAATTGAGGGTGCGTGGATAACTGCACGTCAGATAGAGGCAGCCCGTGTTGCAATGACCAGATTTATGAAAAGAGATGGTAAAATCTGGATCAGGATTTTTCCGGATAAACCGATAACAAAAAAACCCGCAGAAACTCGAATGGGTTCTGGAAAAGGATCACCGGAATTTTGGGTTGCGGTTGTCAAGCCCGGAAGAGTTATGTTTGAAGCTGATGGTGTGCCGAAAGAAGTTGCTACAGAGGCTTTCCGCCTTGCTGCACAGAAGCTCCCGATCAAGACCAGGTTCATAGTTCGTCCTGATTACGAAGGTTAAACGAGTAAATAATTCGACAAGAGGGTTACTTATCATGAAAAAGTACGAAATTGCGGCATTAAGCAAACAGGAACTGATAGACAGGCTCAAGGAGCTTGAAGACAGACTTGCCGATATCAATTTTTTTAAAGTTATTGAGCAGCCGCAGAATCCAATGGTTTTTCGCAATTCGAAACGGGATATTGCGCGCATGAAAAACCGGCTCCATCAAATTGCCACTGCTGAAACAAGCCAGGCTTGAGGGCAGGTAAACCAACAAACCGTTTATTGACAAATGGAAGAACAGAAAATGGACAGTGCATCTCAGGGACAGAACGTTCCGGTAAGAGGAAGAAAAAAAAGCTGGTTAGGTAAGGTTGTCAGTGATAAGATGGATAAGGCGTGTGTTGTCGCTGTTGAACGGAGAGTGCAGCATCCGGTTTACAAGAAATATTTCAAGAAGACGACAAAGCTTATGGCTCATGATGAAAAGAATGAAGCTGGTATTGGTGATCTTGTCAAGGTTGTAGAGTGTCGGCCTCTCAGCAAGAGAAAGAGCTGTCGTTTGGTTGAGATTATTGAAAAAGCCAGATAAAAGGATTTTTTTACATTTAATAAAGTTTGAAACAGGATGATCCAGAAAGAAACAAATCTGGTTGTTGCCGATAACAGTGGAGCCAAGAAAGTCCGTTGCATCCATGTTTTTGGTGGAACCGGGAGGCGTTATGCCTCATTGGGTGATCAGATTATAGTATCAGTCAAAGCAGCTGTGCCTGGTGGCATTGTAAAAAAGAAAGATGTCTGCAGAGCTGTTGTCGTGCGCTGTGTCAAGGAGTCGCGGAGAAAAGATGGTTCATATATTCGTTTTGACGAGAATGCTGTTGTTCTGCTTAATGCTCAGGGTGAGCCGAGGGGAACCCGTATTTTTGGTCCGGTCGCAAGAGAGCTTCGTGACAGGAAATTTATGAAGATTGTTTCGTTAGCGCCCGAAGTGTTGTAAGGTGCTTCAGGCGGGAGTAACTCAGTTGGTAGAGTCACAGCCTTCCAAGCTGTTGGTCGCGAGTTCGAGTCTCGTCTCCCGCTCCGGTTTTTATGAATAATATCATATCAGTGAAAAATGAAAACAGGGATTAAGAAGGTTAAGCTGCATGTCAAGAAGAATGACTCAGTCGTCGTTATAAGTGGCAATGATAAAGGAAAGTCGGGCAAGATACTTAAAGTATTTCCTTTAAAAAGCAGGGTTATCGTTGAAGGTGTTAACATCAGGAAGCGCCATATGCGTCCCGCACAAGGTCAGCCTCAAGGGTCGATCATAGAGCGGGAGTTCCCTATTCATGCTTCTAATGTTAAGAAAAGTTAATTGTTTCCACTCAATATCAGGATGACAAAGACCATCCTGATTAACTGATACAGAATAAGATGGCAAAAAACAAAGACCGGAGCACAGAAGTAACACCTTTACATTCTGCAGAGGCAAGACTCCAAACCTTTTTCAAAGAAAAAGCAACACCCAAACTTATTGAGCGCTTTCAGTATAAAAATATCATGAAAGTGCCAAAGCTGCAGAAAATATCAATTAACATTGGTGTTGGAGCAGCAGCAGCAGAACCCAAGCTGCTCGAAATTGCTTTGCAGGAACTTGCTCAGATTACTGGTCAGAAACCACAGATCCGTAAATCCAAAAAAGCGATATCCAACTTCAAGCTGCGCGAAGGTCAGGCAATAGGATGCCGCGTTACGCTTCGTCGCAAGGCCATGTATGAGTTTTTTGATCGTTTTGTAAGTCTTGCAGTTCCAAGAATACGTGATTTCCGCGGGCTTAACGACACCAGTTTTGATGGTCGCGGTAACTACACTGTTGGTGTTAAGGAACAGATTATTTTTCCGGAAATCGATATTGATAAGGTACCAAGAATATCTGGAATGGATATCAGTTTTGTAACGTCAGCAACAACAGACGAAGAAGCTTATGTGCTCCTGTCGGAACTTGGAATGCCATTCAAAAAGAAGATTAACTAAATAATTCAGAAAACAGATGGCAAAGAAAAGCGTTATAGCAAGAAATGAGAAGAGGATCAAGCTTGTAGAAAAATACGCAGTTATCCGGGCGGAACTTCTTAAAGCAGGGAATTACGAAGCACTCCGCGAATTACCGAGAGACAGTTCGGCAACCAGAGTTCGTAATCGTTGTGTTCTTACTGGCCGTGGTAGAGGTGTATATGCAAAATATGGATTGTGCAGGCATATGTTCCGTAAGTTTGCCCTTGAAGGAAAATTGCCTGGTGTTAAAAAAGCAAGCTGGTAGTGAGCTTTGCTATAGTTAAAGAGAGGTATTTATATCATTTTCGAAAGTAACCAACGTTTGCTATGCCTGTAACGGATTCAATTGCAGATTATATCACCCGTATCAGAAATGCGGGAAGAGCAAAAAATAAAACAACCGATATCCCGTATTCGAAGCTCAGGGAGAATCTCTCGCAATTGCTTGTGGATAAAGGTTACATTAAAAGCTTTACGGTTATTACAGCCGAAAAATTTCCTTTTATACGGGTTGATCTGAAGTATACAGCTCACGGTGATCCTGCTATAAAGGAAATTACAAGGGTAAGCAAGCCAGGTCGGCGTGTTTATGACGGAAAGGATATTAAAAAGTATCTGGGAGGCCTCGGTTTATACATCCTTTCATCCTCGAAAGGTGTCATAACCGACAAAGAGGCAAGGGCGCAGGGAGTTGGCGGTGAAATCCTGTTCCGTATTTATTAACCCATAAGCCAAAGAGCATTAGAATACCATGTCAAGAATAGGAAAAACGCCCATACCCCTGAGTAATCAGGCAAAGATAGAGATCAAAGACCTGAACATCAGGGTATCAGGTCCTAAAGGCACTCTTGAGCAGAGGCTTACTGATCAGATAAACGTCTCGGAAGAAGGCGGCAGTATTACTGTTACGAGAATTGATGACAGCAAGAAGGCTAAGGCACAGCACGGACTTTACCGCATGCTTATCAGCAATATGGTTGAGGGAGTTACAAAGGGTTTTACGACAAAACTTGAGATAGCTGGCGTCGGTTATCGTGCGGAGCTGAAAAATGATCTGCTCGCCCTGACACTCGGATATTCACATTTGATTTATTTTAAGGCTCCGGATGAGATAAAAATCGAGGTGCCTGATCAGGTTACTGTCCTTATAAACGGCATTGATAAGGCTCTTGTAGGCCAGGTTGCTGCCAAGATCCGTTCATTCAGGAAGCCCGAACCTTATCGTGGAAAGGGCATCAAATATGCTGGTGAAGTTATCCGTCGCAAGGAAGGCAAGGCTGCAGGTAAGTAAGTAAAGATATGAATGCAGAGATCAAGTAATCTGGTAATAAAATTATACAACGGTGTAAGAGAATGAGTCAAATCGATAAAGCCTCCCGGAGGCAGAAAATCAAGGACAGAAGCCGAGCCAATGTCCAGGGTACACAGACAAAGCCGAGACTTTGTGTTTACAGGAGTCTTTCGCAGATATATGCGCAGCTCATTGATGATGTGAACAGTAAAACCATTATTGCAGCATCAACGATGTCAAAAGACAACAAGGCACTTAAGGGTACAAAATCTGAAGTTTGCCGCATTGTCGGCAGGCAAATTGGAGAAAAAGCCCTTGCCGAGGGTATAACAAATGTAATATTTGACAGGAATGGATTTCGTTATCATGGCAGAGTCAAAGCGTTGGCCGATGGTGCGAGAGAAGCAGGACTGATCTTTTAACAACTTTTCAAAGAGAAAGTAAATGGCGAAAACATCTGCTAAAATTATCAGGCCCGGAGAATTAAATCTGAAAGAGAAGCTTGTACATATCAACAGGACGGCAAAAGTTGTAAAAGGCGGCAAACGTTTTGGATTTAACGCTATTGTTGTGGTTGGCGATAAAGAAGGTCATGTCGGTTACGGGCTTGGCAAAGCAAACGAAGTTCAGGATGCTATAGCAAAGGGCATAGAAGACGGCAAAAAAAATGTTATCAAGGTTCCGATTGTCAAGGGTACGATACCCCACCAGATTATTGCAAGGTATGGTGCGGCCAAGGTCATGATGAAGCCGGCAACACCAGGTACAGGACTTATTGCGGGGGGTGCGGTAAGAGCTGTTCTTGAAATGGCAGGTATACACGACATCCTGACGAAATCCCTTGGATCATCCAATCCTCATAATGTGGTCAAAGCAGCTATAAAAGGATTGCGAAGTATATCTGATGCCTATGATGTAGGTGAAAGACGGTCAAAGAGCCTTCAAGAGGTTTTCGAAAGCTAAAATTATAGAATGCAATCATGAGTGAGAAAACACTGAAAATTATCCAGGTGCGGAGCATCATTGGTGGAACGAAAAAGCAGAAAGAGACAATCAAGGCACTTGGACTTGGCAGACCGAACTACCAGGTTGACAGAAAGGATAATCCGTGCACAAGAGGACAGATCAGGGTTGTTCAGCACCTTGTAAAAGTCGAAGAAGTTTAAGTTTTTTACTAATAGAAAGTCGGGAATTGAAACCATGGATTTAAGTTCACTCCGTCCAGCTAAAGGCGCGGTAAAAAATAAAAAGCGGGTTGGCCGCGGTCAAGGTTCAGGTAACGGAACGACAGCCGGCAAGGGCAACAAAGGTCAGCAGGCGCGAAGCGGTTATAAAAGACCTATCAATGAAGGTGGACAGATTCCAGTTTACCGGAGGTTGCCGAAATTCGGGTTTACTCCTCTTGACACCCCCCCTGTCAATACGGTCAATCTTACCCAGATTGATAAATGGATAAAGGATGGACTTGTAGAAGGTGATATTTCAGTACTGGATATCAAGTCACTCATTCATGCAAGTAATGCTGACTATTTTAAGATTCTTGGTAATGGAGAGCTGTCAGGTCCGATTACCATCACTGCTCATGCATTCAGCAAGAGTGCTGAAGCAAAAATCACCGCTGCGGGTGGAAAGGTAATCAAGGCTTTCCGTACGCTTGAAGAAGCTTCAAAAGTCAGGGATCTGTCGTTCGAAGAGGCTCTCTTGAAACCAAAGGCTCCTTTGGTAAAAAGAGTAAAGAAATCTCCTAAGCCCTGAATTCGTTAAAAGGACACTATGAAGCTTAATGAAAGTATAAGGAACATTAATAAAATCCCTGAACTCCGCCAGCGGATCCTTTACACGCTTCTTCTGTTATTTGTTTACAGACTTGGTTCACACATTACCATCCCGGGTGTTGATGCGGCTGCAGTGTCAGGCGCATCACAATCCCACTCCAACGATCTTTTCGGACTTTTTGATCTTTTTGTCGGAGGAGCTTTTGCAAGGGCTTCGATATTTTCTCTTGGCATTATGCCCTATATTTCTTCCTCTATCATCATTCAGCTGCTCGGAGCGGTTACTCCATATTTCCAGAAACTGCAGAAAGAAGGAGAAGATGGCCGGCAGAAAATCAGCCAGATGACCCGGTACGGAACAGTTGTAATAGCTGCACTTCAGGCATGGGGCGTCAGTGTAAGTCTCTCAAGTCCAGCTTCCTTTGGTAGAGTCGTTGTGCCTGATCCAGGCATATTTTTCTCTGTAACTGTGGTTATTCTGTTGACAGCTGCAACAGTATTTGTCATGTGGCTTGGCGAGAAGATTACCGACCGTGGAATAGGAAATGGTATATCGCTTATTATTATGATCGGTATTCTTGCAAGATTTCCTCAGGCGCTTGTTGCTGAATTCCGTTCAGTTTCACTAGGAAGCAAGAACTGGATTATTGAGATTATTATTCTTGCTGTGATGGCTGCAATTGTAGCTTTTGTTGTAGTACTCACGGTTGGGACGCGTCGCATTCCTGTACAGCATGCCAAACGTGTTGTTGGCCGGAAAGTTTACGGCGGAAGTACACAATATATACCGATGAGGATAAATACAGCCGGTGTCATGCCGATTATTTTTGCCCAATCCATCATGTTTCTCCCCGGTACTTTTCTTTCTTTTTTCCCTGAAAATGAGATAATGCAGGGAATTGCCGCGGTTTTGTCCTACGATTCATGGTGGTATGCTTTAATGTTCGGCACCATGATTGTTTTCTTTACCTATTTTTATACAGCGATAGCGTTTAATCCAAAAGAAGTCGCCGATACCATGCGTCGCCAGGGAGGTTTCATTCCCGGTGTTCGCCCTGGAAAAAGCACCGCTGATTTTATTGACAATATTTTGACTCGTATTACGCTGCCTGGCGCTATATCGCTTGCAATAATTGCTATCCTTCCAACCTTTTTGACGAAGTTTGTCAATGTTACTCCGGGGTTTGCACAATTTTTTGGAGGAACAAGTCTTCTGATTATTGTCGGTGTAGGCCTTGATACCCTGCAGCAGGTTGAAAGCCATTTGATGATGCGGCATTACGATGGCTTCATGAAGTCAGGTAAGACTCGCGGTCGACAGTCAAGGTAATACATTAGAAATGATTACTATAAAAAGCGAAAGGGAAATTGAGTTGATGAGGGTATCCGGTGCACTTGTGGCAAAGGTACTTGATCTGCTTGAACAGGAAATAAGGCCAGGTATGACAACCAAAGAACTCGACAGGATGGCTGAAGAGTTTATAAGAGACCATCATGCTGTACCAAGTTTTCTGAACTATGTTCCGAAAAGTGATCCGGGCGTTACACCATATCCCGCTACTCTCTGTATTTCTATTAATGAAGAGGTAGTTCATGGAGTGCCGAATATAAAGAGAGTTCTCAGGGAAGGAGATATAGTTTCTGTAGACTGCGGTGTATACAAGGGTGGATATCATGGGGATGCGGCGAGGACTTTTGTTCTTGGTGTCATTGATGACAAGGTTCAGCAGCTTGTTGATGTAACCAGCGAATGCCTTGAGAGAGGGATTGCCATGGCAGTAGAAGGAAACCGTCTGCACGATATCTCTTCTGCCATTGAAGATTATGCGCGATCGTTCAGGTTCAGCGTTATAGAAAACATGGTTGGACATGGCATCGGCAGTGAATTGCATGAGGATCCTGCTGTACCGAATTATGGCAGAAAACATACTGGCGTAAAGCTGGTTGAGGGCATGACGCTTGCCATTGAACCAATGATTGCTCTTGGAAGATCCCGCAGAGCAGTCAGCAGAAGAAACGAATGGGTTGCAGTAACCGAGGATGGAAAGGCATCAGCACATTTTGAACATACGATAGTTGTAAGACCAGGGAAAGCTGAAGTGCTGACCCGTTCTTTTCACGAGTGATATACACTCATCAACTGCTTGCATCACTATCGATATAAAGGAGCAAATAATTTGGCCAAAGAAGAATCAATTGAGATTGAAGGAGTGATTCTGGAAGCACTGCCAAATGCGCAGTTTAAGGTAAAACTTGAAAACAGCCTTGAAGTGCTTGCGCATGTTTCCGGTAAAATCAGGATGCACTATATCAGGATTTTACCTGGTGATAAGGTTAAAGTCCAGATTTCACCCTACGATATCTCGAAAGGACGGATTACATACCGGTATAAATAAGTGATGAAATAACTCTTCATGGCTTTGATTTATTGATCTATATTTATTACATTACATGCCTTTTCAGATTTCGGGTTTAGTTGGATTAATTATTGCATGTCGGGGTTATTATGAAAATATATTCTTCTATAAAAAAACGTTGTGAGCACTGCCGAATTGTTAAGCGTAAAGGCAAAAGATTTGTCATTTGCAAAGTAAATCCAAGCCATAAGCAGCGCCAGGGTTGATCTTCAGAAAAAAAAATAATAGAATTTTAAGAGCATATGAGGATAGCTGGGGTAAATTTGCCGTTAAACAAACATGCAGTTATTGCTTTGACGCATGTTTATGGTATTGGAAGAGCATCAGCAGAGAGTATTCTTCAGAGAGCAGGTATAGCGCCTGACAGAAAGATCTCAGAGCTGAATGATGCTGAGGCGCATGTAATCAGAGAAATTATTGCTGAAGAATACAAGGTAGAGGGGCAGGCTCGCGGAGAACAGCAGACTGCTATTAAACGATTGATGGATATTGGTTGTTACAGAGGACTTCGTCATCGGCGCTCACTTCCCGTCCGCGGTCAGCGTACCCGGACGAACGCAAGGACCAGAAAAGGTAAACGTAAGACTGTTGCTGGTAAGAAGAAGGCGGCTAAGAAGTAGTAGTGTATAGGCAATAAATCTTCGATACTAAAGAGTGTAAGTTCATGGCTACAATAAGCAGGAAAAAAAAGAAAATTAAGGTTACCCCTGAAGGTGCGGTGCATATCAAGGCATCTTTCAACAATATTATGGTAACCATCACCGATGTTCAGGGGAATACGGTTTCATGGTCAAGTGCAGGAAAAAACGGGTTTAAGGGTTCTAAAAAGAATACTCCCTATGCTTCTCAGGTGACCTCGGAAGCCGCTGCGAAAGAAGCCTATGACCTTGGAATGAGACATGTCGATGTCTTTATCAAAGGACCGGGTGCAGGTCGCGATGCTGCTATAAGAGCATTACAGGGCGCAGGTCTTGATGTGCGGACTATAAAGGATATAACACCTCTTCCGCATAATGGCTGCAGACCTCCAAAGCGCAGAAGGGTCTGATTTTATTCATTCATCGAATTTCAATGAAGCAATTGATATGGCACGATTTAGAGGCTCAATAACAAAAGTATCCCGCAGGTTAGGTATTGCGCTTGCACCGAAAGCTGAAAAATATCTTGAAAGACGTCCCTTTCCCCCAGGTCAGCATGGTCAGGGCAGAAAAGGAAAGGTTTCAGAATATGCTCTCCAGCTGAGGGAGAAGCAGAAAATGAAATATCTCTATGGTATTCTTGAGAAGCAATTCAGGAATTATTTCAGAAAAGCAGCGTCACAAAGGGGTGTCACCGGTGATAACCTTGTGAGACTTCTTGAAAGGCGTTTTGATAATGTAGTCTTTCGCGCAGGTTTTGCTCCTTCAAGGTCAGCTGCCCGTCAGCTTGTAACGCACGGTCATCTTCTTGTCAACGGGAAGAAGGTGGATATTCCTTCTTATCTTGTTTCTCCTTCTGAATTGATTGAGTTCCGCCAGAGAAGTAAAAATATGGGAGCGGTAACCGACTCTCTAAACAAAAGTCCAGAATCCCGCATACCTGCATGGATTCAGGTTGATAAGGCTAATCAGAAAGCTGTTTTTCTTGCTGTTCCTGAAAGAGTCGATATACAGGAGCCTTTTAATGAGCAGTTAGTTGTTGAGTTATACTCTAAGTGATTTTAATGAAATCTAAGGTTTCAATACTATGATATACCAGATGCAGATGCCTGCAAAAATAGAAGTTGACGAAACTACGCATACTGATCGTTTCGGCAGGTTCATTGCGCAGCCGCTTGAGCGTGGTTACGGTGTGACCCTTGGAAATGTTATGAGAAGGGTCCTGCTTGCCTCACTTCCGGGTACTGCAATAACAGGGATAAAAATAGACGGTGTTTTTCATGAGTTTGCTGCGATTAATGGCGTCCGCGAGGATGTTCCTGAAATCGTGCTTAATCTCAAAAAGGTTCGTTTTAGATCGACTTGCAAAAGAAATTGTAAGACTTCTCTTACTCTTGTCGGTCCCATGGAGTTTACTTCTGGAGATATTATTGCGCAGGAAGGTGAGTTTGAGGTGTTGAACAAGGATATGCATATCGCTACGATTAATGCTGACACAACAGTTGCAATTGATCTTTTTATAGGTAGAGGACGTGGCTACATACCAGCTGAGGAGAATAGACCGGAAGGGATGCCGATAGGTTATATTGCCATAGATGCTATTTATACTCCAATCAGAAACGTTAAGTTCACTGTTGAAAATACCCGTGTGGGTCAGAGAACCGATTATGAGAAAATGATCCTTGATGTCGAAACTGATGGTTCCGTTACCCCAGATGACTCCATCAGTCTTGCCGGCAGGATTATCACCGAACATGTTACGTTTTTTGCCAATTTTTCTCCAACTGAGGAAGAGTTCACCGAAGAGGAGTTCAAGCAGCAGGATGATGAGTTCGAAACCATGCGTCGTCTTCTGCATACCAAAATCGAAGATCTTGATCTTTCAGTCCGTTCTCATAATTGCCTGAGACTTGCCGAAATTGATACTATCGGTGACCTTGTATCACGCAAAGAGGATGAACTGCTTAACTACAAGAATTTTGGCAAAAAATCATTGACCGAGCTTAAGGAGCAGCTTGAAAAGTTTGAACTGAAATTTGGCATGGATATTACCAAATATCAGGTGAAATAATACATAGTAACCGTTATTTTTGAAATATTGAGATCAGGATACATTCATGCGTAAAGTTAAGCCGGTTAGAAAACTCGGAAGGACCGCAGCCCATAGAAAGGCGACACTAAGCAATTTGTCAACTCAGTTGCTCGTATACAAGCGCATTGAGACGACAGAAGCAAAAGCGAAAGAGACCCGCAGGGTTGTTGAAAAAATTATTACGAAAGCACGGAAAGGAACCGTCCATGCCCAGCGCGAAATCTTCAAGGATATCAGAGATAAACAAGCCATCAGAACTCTCTTTGAAGAGATAGTAGCTAAAGTCGGTACAAGAAATGGTGGATATACCCGAGTTATCAAGCTTGCGCCGCGTTTCGGAGATGCAGCAAAAATGGCTGTTATAGAACTTGTTGATTACACGGAATCTCCATCAAAACATCAGAAAACCGGCAAGCAGGATCGCGCAAAAAGAGTCAAGGGTTCAAAGAAGACCAGTACCGCTCCGGCCTCTGCTTCGACTGCTTCAGCTGAGTAACCTTTCCTGGTTATTCTTTTTCGGACTCATTATTGATAGTCATTGCCCACAGGATATTATTATCCGCTGGCAATGACTATTTGTTTTTCAGTAAAAAATGTACTGATGGAGCTGATTGAATGCAGTTCAACTTTTGATGGAAATCCTTTATGATCCTTGCGTGACTCAACGGCTTTAGTTATCTCTTTTTCAAGATTTCCCCCTTTCAGGCAAATAAGTATACCCCCTGGTTTCAAAAGTCTTCCTGCATAGGCGCAGAGTTGATTGAGAGGTGCAACCTGTCTTGAAAGTACCGTATCAAATACTACTCCCTTAAGTTCTTCAATCCTCGTATGCATAGCGATGGCATTTTTAATGCCAAGCTCTTTGATCATTGCCTGGCAGGCAGCAATTTTTTTCCCGGTTGCGTCAACAAGAAGAAATTGAGTGTCGGGAAAGCAGATAGAGAGCGGGATACCAGGCAGTCCTCCCCCCGTCCCGAGATCAAGTACCTGTTCTCCTTTACTGAATGGGTGGTAAATAGCGATGAGAAGTGAATGAAAGATATGTTTTACAATGACCGGTGCGTCTTCTTTACGGCTTATAAGGTTTGTTTTATGGTTCCACTCCTCAAGCAAGCTGCCATATCGTACCAATTGCCTGAGGGTTGATGCATCGAGCTCGATAGCCTGATCGGCACATAAACTTTTAAGAGTTGCTAAATCATTATTCAGTCGTTCCATGCCTTCAATCCTTCTATTCAGTTGTTTACCGCAAAAAACGACTTTTTAAGATGAATGACAAATGGGCTTTGATATTTGCGTAAATTAAGATGGTTCGGAATCGTATGAGATTTACTGTTTCTGAAAATTCTGACAATAGAGAGAGTGATATGAGTAAAGGTGACAGCAAGCATGTTTATGCGCTTATCATGGCTGGTGGAACAGGTAAGCAGCTATGGCCTGTTTCAAGAAAAAAAATGCCAAAGCAGTTCTTGGATCTCTTTGACGAAGGTACCATGATTGCCAGGACGCTCCAGCGAATCAGCGGGACTGTAATTGCGGACAATATTTTTATTATTACCAGTGAACTTGGAAGGAAGCTGATGTATGCTTCTCTAACTGGTTTCAGGCCGGACAATATTATTGTTGAGCCTTCCAGTCGCAATACAGCGCCCTGTATCGCTCTTGCAACAGCTCATATAAAAAAAAGGGATCCGGATGCTGTAACTATAGTTCTTCCTGCTGACCATCTTGTGCTTGACGATCAGGCATTTATTAACATTGTTGAGGCAGGCATTGAGATTGCATCAGGGAAAAAGGGCCTTGTGACTATCGGTATCAAGCCTGACAGACCAGAAACCGACTATGGTTATATTCAGGTTGATGAACAGCTTTCAATTCCTCTGGCATTTGCAGCCGGTTGTGATTTCATGCTTTTCAGAGTAAAAGCGTTTGCGGAAAAGCCAGATGCTCTAACTGCAATGGAGTTTCTTGAAAGCAGGGATTTTTACTGGAACAGCGGGGTTTTTATCTGGCATATTGATGCGATATCCAGAGAGTTTGAACGATCAATGCCCGATTTATACAAGGATCTGCTCAATATCTATGACAGCCTGGGAACTGAAAAGGAACCAAAGGTTATCGAAGATGTTTATTCCTGGATTCACCCGATTTCTATTGACTACGGTATTATGGAAAAGGCTGACCCGGTTTTTGTGTTGACAGGGGAATTCGGGTGGACTGATCTTGGATCATGGGATGAAGTATTGAAAGTTGCAGCGAGTCGGAGTCTCATTTCTGAAGAACTTCCCGATGATCGGCTGGTGCAGATTGATTGTGAGAATGTCTTTGTAAGGAAGCCGATGGGGAAGGTTGTCTGCACGATAGGGTTGCGTGATATCATCATTATCGAGACCGATGATGCGCTTCTTATCTGCAACAAAGGGGAGTCTCGCAGGGTGGGTGACGTTGTTGATGCCCTTCGGCGTGATGAGCTTGAGGATTACCTTTAAGCCCCTGATTTCTCTGACCAGCTTACACCCTCTTTGGTATCTTTAATTTCAATCCCGACAGCAAGAAGCCTGTCGCGGATTTTATCACTGAGTGCAAAATTCTTGTTGTTTCTGGCTTCAGACCGCATGTCGATGAGAATGTCAATAATTTTTTCGAGCTTGTGGCTTGACTGTATGGGATCTCTGCCGATAGTTTGTTTATTTCCGTTTAAAATTCCAAGAATGTCCGTTCCTGCAGTGTGAAGAAAAGCTTCACTTTCTTGCCGGGACTCTTTCGAGATGCCTTCGCTGTGATCAAGAGCTGTATTAATGGCTTTTGACAGGTCAAAAAGAACGGCTATAGCTACAGGTGTATTGAAATCATCATCCATTGCATCGGTAAAGCGCTGGAGAAATGGTTCAAGGTCAAACGTTGCCGTCCCGTGCTTTTGTTCCTGGAGTCTCCTCTGGGTTTCACGGAGTTTGTCGAGTCCAGTTGCCGATGCTTTTATGGCGGATTCGGAATAATCAAGTTGCGAGCGGTAATGCGACTGAAGAATAAAGAATCGGATCACAAGAGGATCGATCTCTTTAAACAAATCCTTGAGATTGACCGAGTTTTTCAGGGATTTCCCCATTTTTACGCCATTGACCGTCACCATGTTATTGTGCATCCAGAACCTGACATAAGGTTTTCCAGTGACCGATTCGGACTGGGCAATTTCACAGTCATGGTGGGGAAACTTGTTTTCCATACCTCCACCGTGAATGTCTATGGTCTCGCCAAGATATTTCATCGACATTGCCGAACACTCCAGATGCCATCCGGGATAACCGATACTCCATGGGGAATTCCATTTCATGAGATGCCCTTCCTCTGCCTTTTTCCATAGCGCGAAATCAGACGGATGATGTTTTTCAGAGCGTGTTTCAACCCTTGCACCGGATTGCAGAGCCTCCTGATCAGTTCGTCCCGAAAGTTTTCCATATCCCGGGAATGACTGAACGGAAAAATAGACATTGCCGTTGACCTCATAGGCGTGACCGGCAGCAATCAATCGTTCTACAAGGGCAATCTGTTCTGGAATGTGAGCTGTGGCAGCAGGGGCTATATTCGGGCGGAGAACGTTGAGCTGGTCCATGTCTTCATAGAAACTTCGTGTATAGAACTGCGAAATTTCCATCGGATCTGTTTTTTCAAGGCGGGCCTGTTTGGATATCTTGTCCTCACCTGCATCGGCGTCATCGGTCAAGTGGCCCACATCGGTAATGTTTTGTATGTACTTAACATGGTATCCCTTATGACGCAGCCAGCGGACAACCACGTCAAATGATACATAGCTTTTTGCATGGCCGAGATGGGCGTGGCCGTAAACGGTAGGGCCGCATACATAGATGCTCACAATCCCCGGATGCAAAGGTTCAAACTTTTCTTTGGCTCTCTTGAGGGAATTGTATATGTAAAGTGACATCTTCTGCTGTTCTTCCTTTTTGTGATGGTGCAATACGTAAAATGCCCGATGAAAGTTAAACATTTGGGTTTTTAACGCAAGGTTTTTAGCTTCCTTTTTATTGCTCTTTTTTGTTCGACCGCTTTTTATTTGTATGAAGATAACTTCTGCCGTCTTTCACATCAGTGCCTCCGCTCTTTCCGGTCTTCCGGAAGGTTCATCTCCTGAAATAGTTTTTTCAGGAAGATCCAATGTCGGAAAATCAACCTTGCTTAATTCACTTGCTGAGCTTAAAGGTCTTGCCAAAACCAGTTCAACACCAGGAAAAACAAGACTGATTAACTATTTTCTCATTAACAACCAGTTTTTTTTTGTCGATCTTCCCGGTTACGGATATGCGGCTGTCGGGCATGAACAGAAAGTTGCATGGGGTAATCTTCTTTCCTCCTATATTGAACACCGCGAGAGTATTTCACTGATTGTGCTTCTTCTTGATTCCCGCCACCCGGCCATGCGCTCCGATCGGGCTATGATAGAGTTTCTGGAGTTTCATGAAAAGCCCTATGGAATTGTCCTGACCAAGTACGACAAGCTCACGCAAAAAGAGAAAGTACAGACCCGGCATATAATGGAAAGTTGCGCGGCGAAAGCCAAATTTATTGTAAATTATTCATCTTTTTCCGGCAAGGGAAAGAGTGAGCTTCTGGCTCATTTTGATCATTATATCTGTTAAATAAACAATCGTCGTGGAACCAAAGAAATTCAGGACACCCTCGCAGTCTGCAACAGTTATTGTCGGCACTCAGTTCGGTGATGAAGGCAAAGGAAAACTCGTTGATTACCTTTCGGACAAATTTGATATAGTTGTCCGTTATCAAGGCGGGGCAAATGCCGGCCATACAATCTGTTTTGATAATAAAACCGTTGTTCTGCATCTTATTCCTTCCGGAATCTTTCATAAAAGATGTATATGTGTGATCGGCAATGGCGTTGTTATTGATCCTTCCGCATTGCTCGATGAAATCAAAAAGGTAGAGGAACTTGGCTTTGAGGTGACCGGCAGGCTGTTTATCAGCCATAATGCCCATCTCATCATGCCGTACCATAAACGACTCGATTCCCTGCATGAGACCGCTCAGGGCGACCAGAAAATCGGTACGACCGGTCGAGGTATCGGCCCGAGCTATGAGGACAAGTTTGCCCGACAGGGTATAAGGGTTGTAGACCTTCTCAGCCCTGAAGTGCTGCAGGAAAAGCTCCGGGAGAACCTTGCGGCAAAGAACAAACTGTTTAAAAATATTTATGACAAGGAAGAGATCGATGTGGAGAGCCTGGTGCGCGAGTACGAGGAGTTCGACAAGATTATCGATCCCTATGTGACCAATACCCAGTTATATCTCAACAAGAAGCTTCAGGAAGGAAAGACGGTGCTTCTTGAAGGCGCTCAGGGATGTCTCCTTGATGTCGATCATGGCACCTATCCCTATGTGACATCCTCGAACCCTACCTCAGGTGGAGCCTGCACGGGATCCGGCATTGCTCCGAACTATATCGGCAAGGTTATCGGTGTCTGCAAGGCGTATATGACAAGAGTCGGCAATGGCGCTTTCCCTTCGGAACTGCTGGATGAGACAGGGGAACTTCTCGGTCAGATCGGGCACGAGTTCGGTGCAACAACAGGAAGAAAACGCAGATGTGGATGGATAGATCTGGTTGCCCTTCGTTATTCGCTGACGATCAATGGCGTTACGGAAATTGCGCTTACCAAGCTCGATGTACTTGACACGTTTGAAGAGGTCAAGGTGTGCACATCATATATGCTTGATGGCAAGGAGATTCATGATTTTCCGACCGATCATCAGACACTGTCGAGGGTAATACCGGTGTATACCACCCTGAAAGGCTGGAAGGCTTCCAACGCTCAGTCTCGGAGCTTCTCCGATATGCAGCCCGAAGCAAGGAACTATGTGACCTTCCTTGAGGATGAGCTGCAGGTTCCTGTTACCTTTATTTCAGTTGGCCCTGGACGCGAAGAGACTGTTTTCAGATAAACCACGAGTTTTTTTGCCATGGCTTTGATGGATATCGCTGTTATTCCCCTCGACAGTAAAGAGGGGAGCCTGAGTGGTTTTGTGGCCGGGTTGCAGGAGCTTCTGAGTGCAAGCGGATGCAGCTACCGGCTTCATGATATGGGGACGACGGTTGAGGGCCCTGCGCATCTGCTTTTTGAGCTTGCACAGAAACTTCATGAGTATTCGTTCAGTAAAGGCGGCAAACGAGTCTATACGGTTATGAAAATTGATGATCGACGGGATCGGACTGTCCGTCTTGGAGAAAAGATTGCTTCCGTCAAAGCGAAAATAGCCCCCTCTGCAGAGTAGGGGGATTGGCGAAAATATTTTATCTTCACATTCTTTAAGTTTGGCCGTTGAAACGCTTTTGCACACCATCACTGATGGAGTTGTTGCGGGCAGTAATTATCAGGAGAAACACTTCATGATGCAGGTTTCCGGAGATGTTCAGATAATAAAGGAAGATAACGTTACCCACAGTTTTTGTGGTCTTGCCTGTGTCGGCTGGATGTATCAGAAGATCAAGGACAGTTTTTTTCTGATTCTTGGAACGCATACATGTGCTCATTTTCTGCAGAATGCTCTTGGCATGATGATCTTTGCCAAGCCTCGCTTCGGCATCGCTCTCATGGAGGAAGGTGATCTTTCCAAGAATGAGCCTACTCTTGAGGAGATTATCCGTGAAATCAAGGCCGACCATAATCCATCCGTAATTTTTCTTCTCTCTTCATGTACTCCAGAGGTTATGAAGGTTGATTTCAAGGGTCTTGCCCATCATCTCAGTACACCGGATGTTCCGGTGCTTTTTGTCCCGGCCAGTGGTCTGGTCTATAATTTCACCCAGGCTGAGGACTCTGTGCTGCACGCTCTTGTGCCGTTCTGTCCCGTGGCGCCTGCCGGTCAGAAAAGTGTGGTCTTTCTCGGTTCAGTCAATGACGCAACGGCTGACGATCTCAGAGCGGAGGCTGAAGAGCTTGGTATTCATGTCGCCGGCTTTCTTCCTGAATCCCGTTTTGATAACATGCCCGCCATCGGACCTGATACCGTGCTTGCTCCTATCCAGCCCTATCTTTCGAGGGTTGCCGTCAAGCTGGAACGTGAACGGGGAGCACGTGTCCTTCACTCCCTTTTTCCTTTCGGTCCAGACGGATCGAGGGTTTTCTGGGAGGATCTTGCCCGTGAATTTGGTATCACCATTGACCTTCGCGACCGCGAAAAAGCCGCATGGGAGAAAATTCGTACACAGACCGACCTTCTTAAGGACAAAAAGGTTTTTCTGACTGCCGATACCATGATGGAGCTGCCTCTTGCACGTTTTCTTAAAAGTGCCGGTGCTGATGTTGTTGAATGCAGCAGCGCCTATATAAACAAGAAATTCCATGCTCGTGAACTTGAAGCTCTTGCCGGTATTCGAGTGGTCGAGCAGCCTAACTTTCATCGTCAGCTTGAGGATGTCAAGCGCATTCAGCCGGACCTGATTGTTACGTCGTTGATGACCGCCAACCCTTTTGCAGGCCATGGTTTTGTTGTCAAATGGAGTATGGAGTTCATGCTTATGCCTATTCATAGCTGGTCGGGGGTCATTCCACTGGCTAATTTGTTTGTTTCACCGCTCCATCGTCGCAGCAGGCTGCCTGCCTTTGACAAGGAGGTATGGCTTGAAGGTGTCATGCCGAGCGCTGAATAATTCTCGCAAGGAAATGCAATAACTAACGTTACAGAGTATGCGCTTAGCTTTCTGGCTCTATGAGGGAACTGCTCTCCATGGTATCAGCCGAGTCACCAACAGTATGAAAAGGGTTCACACTGTCTATCATGCCCCTCAGGGTGATGATTACATTACGGCCACCTACAGCATGCTTGAACGAACCCCGGATTTTCCGGGATTGTCGATCAGCGTGGTTCGGGGAAGAGACCTTGCACAGGGAGTTTCAAGACTTCCCGGAACACTGCAGCAGGTTGATCACCACTACCATCCCGATCTTACCGTCATCGCGCCGAGCTGCAGTACAGCGCTTCTGCAGGAAGACCTCCAGCAGCTTACAGTACATTCAGGTCTACCGCTGGAAAAAACGCTTGTCTATGCACTGAATCCTTTCAGGGTATCTGAAAATGAGGCGGCTGATGGTCTCTTCACCGAACTGGTGAAAAGATATGCCGCACCTCTGGAGAAAACGGCTCTCCCTTCAGTAAACCTCCTCGGCTTTACATCCCTTGGCTTTCATTTGCGAGCTAACCTGACAAGCCTCCGGCGCATGCTGCAGACGCTTGGCATTGCGGTCAATGTCGTTGCTCCATGGGGAGCCGGAATAGAAGATCTTAAAAAACTGCCCGCAGCCTGGCTCAATATTGCCCCGTACCGTGAAATCGGTTTAACGGCAGCAGAATATCTTGCTGAAACGTTTGCCATGCCGGCAATCTATGAAGCGCCGATAGGAGTTGAACCTACTCTTGCATGGCTTCGTTCTGTCATAGAAAAGCTTAATAAAACAGGTGCTGAAAGGGGGGTTCCGCCAATCACCCTGCCGAAGCTCAGTGCATTCTCGCTTGATGGCCTGAGTGCTCCAAGCGGTGTCCCATGGTTTGCAAGGACGGCTGATATGGAAAGCTTCAGCAATAAACGGGCTTTTGTCTTTGGAGATGCTACGCATACCGTTGCGATCGTGAAGTTTTTGCGTGATGAACTCGGGATGAAGATTATTGGTGCAGGCACCTATATGGAGCGCCATGCAGATTGGGTACGCAAAGAGCTGGAGGGTTACCTTCCAGGCGCACTTATCGTAACCGACCGGTTTCAGGATGTTGCAAAAATTATTGACGATGAAATGCCTGATCTGGTATGTGGTACGCAGATGGAACGCCACAGCTGCCGCAAGCTTGATGTTCCCTGTATGGTGATTTGCCCTCCGACCCATATCGAGAACCATCTTCTCGGTTATTATCCGTTTTTCGGCTTTGACGGCTGTGATGTCATTGCAGACAGGGTCTATCTTTCATGCAAGCTCGGTCTTGAAAAGCATCTCATCGACTTTTTCGGTGATGCCGGTCTGGAATATGAGGAGAACGGAGTCGCTGCATCGCCTGAGGTTGATCTTTCCACTGGTAACATGCATATCGAACCAGAGGTTGAAGTTGAACAAGAGGCCGCTGCCGTTACTGAAGATGGAGAGATGAAGTGGTCCGATGATGCCGAAACAATGCTTAAAAAAGTGCCGTTTTTTGTTCGCAAAAAGGTCAGGAAGAATACTGACACCTTTGCCCGAAGCATCGGCGCATCCATTGTTACTGTAGACGTTTTCCGAAAAGCAAAAGAGTCCCTGGGCGGGTAAGGTTTTTCTATCAATCATATTCTCTGTAACCATTATGAGTTTAGTATTAGCCGTATATGGCAAAGGCGGCATAGGAAAAAGCACAACAAGCGCCAATATTTCAGCAGCACTTGCCCTCAAAGGCGCCAAGGTACTGCAGATTGGATGCGATCCCAAGCATGACAGCACCTTTCCCATTACCGGGAAGCTGCAGAAAACTGTTATTGAGGCTCTTGAAGAGGTTGATTTTCATCATGAAGAGCTGAGTGCTGAGGATATTATCGAAACCGGATTTGCGGGTATCGACTGCCTTGAAGCTGGTGGTCCTCCTGCAGGAAGCGGATGCGGCGGCTATGTTGTCGGCGAATCAGTCACCCTGCTCCAGGAACTCGGCCTTTATGATAAATATGACGTCATCCTTTTCGATGTCCTTGGAGACGTAGTTTGCGGCGGTTTCAGCGCTCCGCTGAACTATGCCGATTATGCCATTATCATCGCCACCAACGACTTCGACAGCATCTTTGCTGCCAACAGGCTTTGCATGGCTATCCAGCAGAAAAGCGTTCGCTACAAGGTCAAACTCGCCGGTATTGTTGCCAACCGTGTTGACTACACCACCGGTGGAGGTACAAACATGCTCGACCAGTTTGCAGAAAAAGTAGGAACACGTCTCCTTGCCAAAGTGCCCTATCACGAACTGATCCGCAAAAGCCGCTTTGCAGGCAAAACCATGTTTGCCATGGACGATACCCCCGACAAGGCAGAGTGCCTTGTCCCCTACAACGATATAGCCGATTTTCTCATCCAGGAAAATCCGGTAGCCGCAGTTCCCGTCCCGATCGGCGACCGCGAAATCTTTGCCATGGTCGGCGGCTGGCAGTAAACCCAAGCTATTATAACATACACCAAAAAAAAGCGGATCAACTGATCCGCTTTTTTTTGATCAATTCTATTTCTTATAAGTCCTATAGGACCATAAGACCTATAAGCCCTATTTTTGGTTAAATTTTATAATTACGCTATTAAAAGTATTTTATTTCAATTATAATACTTTTATATTAATCGTATGTACAAGTCGTGTTTGCTTAAAAAATATTGGTTCGCGAACCAGGAAATAAATCAATGATTGAATCTATCAGAATAGCATGTGTTGCAAGTTATAGCAACACTCCGGAGTTTTTAAGCGGTTTATCAAAATTTAATTTTCTCTATGGCTCTAATGGATCAGGGAAAACAACGATTTCCCGAGTGATTTCGGATGATGGAGGATTCCCGACCTGCAGCGTGACCTGGAACGGTACAAAGTTGCAGACGATGGTCTACAATCGGGATTTTGTCAAAAAGCACTTCAGCCAATCTTCTGAACTCAAGGGTATTTTCACTCTTGGCGAAAAGAATATTGATATACTCAAAGAGATTGCTGTTGCAAAAGCTGAACTTGATGCCATAACCAGGAGAATCGAGAACATGCATTATATCTTGCATGGCGACTATGGCACAGGAGGCAAGATGGGTGAGTTAGCAGGCCTCGATGAAAAATTCAGAGCGAAGTGCTGGTCTTCTTACACGAAGCACAAAGAAAAACTGGGTATTGCTTTTGAGGGGTTGCGAGGCAGCTGAGAGAAGTTCAAAGATAAGATTCTAAGGGAGCAGGCTTTCAATTCAGCAACAATAAAGTCGTTAGCATTTCTCGAAAAAATAGCGGAGACAATCTTTGGCCAAGCACCGACTTACCAACAAGCACTTCCCTCCATAGATCCCGCAAAAACGATTTCCCATGAATCATGCGCCATTCTCAAGAAGAAAGTGATTGGCAAGGAAGACGTTGATATTGCAGCAATGATTAAGAAATTGGGCAACAGTGACTGGGTAAGAGAAGGTCGCTTTTATTATGATGAAAACGAGACGGTGTGCCCATTTTGCCAACAAAACACAACTGATGCATTCGCACTAAGTTTGAACAGGTATTTCGATGAGGCTTTCCAAGAAGAGAGTAGGTCAATTGATGATCTCTACATAAACTATATGGACGATTCTGCTCGACTTCAGCGACAGATTGCATTAGTCATAGCAATACCATGCAAGTTTCTTGATGTCGAAAAGCTTAAAATAGAAAAGGAACTTCTGGATATAAGGGTGATAATAAACCTTCAGCGGCTGACATTGAAAAAGAAGGAGCCGAGCCAGGTAGTCGAGTTGCAATCCATCAGTGATGTTGTGTTGACGATAAGAGCTCTTATCGATGCTGCAAATGCTCTGAACAGTGAGCATAACAAAATGGTTGAAAATCTCGGTCACGAACGAAGCAATCTGACAGCGCAGGTCTGGAAGTATATTCTTGAAGAAGAGCTGAAAATTGATTTGCTGGATTACGACTCTAAGCGCAACGGTTTGAATAAAGCTATTGCGGACGTAACACTGCAAATTGAATCTGCAACAATTTCCCAGAGAGTTAAGGTCGCAGAAATCAGGGCTCTTGAAAAGAGTACGACAAGTATCCAGCCCACGATTGATGAAATAAATGAACTGCTGATATCAGTCGGTTTTGAGTGTTTCTCACTTGCAATGGCATACAATAGAACAGGTTATAAGCTAATAAGGAGGGATGGTTCAGATGCAAAAGAAACATTGAGTGAAGGCGAATCTTCATTAGTTTCCTTACTCTACTTTTTTCATCTTTTGAAAGGCAGCAACACGGAGTCGGGCATGACTATGGATCGCGTTGCTGTCTTTGATGACCCGGTATCCAGTCTTGACAGAGAGCTCCTGTTAATTGTCAGCAGTCTCATTAAAGGGTTGTACGAAGAGGTACAAAGTGGATTTGGCAACATCAAGCAACTATTCATCTTTACCCACAACCTCTTTTTTTATAAAGAGGTCACATTCAATCCCGACCACCTCCATTTCGGTAACAACGATTCAACATATTGGATTGTAAAAAAAGCCGGCCTTGAATCAAAGATACAGAAGCGAAGTTCAAACCATCTGTGATTGATATAAGTCCTATAGGCACCAACAGCTTTCTTCCTTCAAATCTCGCAACGGTACTTGCACCGGATAGTCTTGTTTTCCTGCCGAATGTCAGCCTTGATTTTTGTTTTCGGGTTGACCAGTTCCTGCAGGAGGGCTGTGAAGGTGCCGAGGTAGAAGTTGCCGACTACAGGGTTGGTCGGGTAGGTTACAATCACGGTTATTTCCGGCGGACGGCTCATGGTGTAGCTGAATTTGCCGCTGCCCGCAAAGGTCCATGCGTTTTTGCTGATGGCGAAGAGGAAAATTTGGAATGCCGGGCGACTGGGCAGGAGCTTCACCAGTTTCTGGAAGATGCCGGGGATTCGGACTTTGAGAAGGTATCGGGCTGTGCGTTCTCCGGATTCTTTCAGGATGCCGGCAGTAGCTTTATCGCCAAGTTCTTTTTGCAGAGAGGTAACCATCGCATGAAATTTTGACTCTTCAATCATCTCTGTCGGCAGGTTGCCTATGAAGTTTCCCTGGCCAATTTTTTTCAGTATTGAGTCAGCTTCTTTTTTACCGAATTTAGCTTCAAGAGCTGCGACGGTCTGGATAATGGAATTAGGTCCGATTTTTGAAGGTGTACTACTCATTGTGGGAAAAAATCTGTTGTATTATCGGGATGTTATGATTTGTAGGTCGATGTGCTCGGTTGTCCATCCTGCACGTACTTTGACTGGTTCAGTATAGAACCCGAATGGTTCGGCAGGCTTATAAGGCTCAATTGTTCCTGGATCCCATTGCTGGTATGGGGCAGGTGGTTTACTGCCGGAATGTATAAATGCACTGACCGTATAGCTGCCTGGCGGGAGTTCCGGGAATACGTAGCGAAAGGTTCCATTCTTGTCACAGAGTACTGACGTGCTGTAAGTCGTTGCTGAACCTGATCCTGATAATTTTGCCTCAATGACCACATACTTTCCTGAAGCATGGCCTGTTCCGGAAATGCTTCCGGTCTCTTTTTTCTCGGCTGTCCTGAATTGCGAAACTACCGGTTTTGCCTTTCCAGATGTGTCGGTTGCAGAAGAATTGACGCTGACGCTGTAAGTGCGGCCTGGTTGAAATCCACTTGTTGGTTTCAGGGCAAACGTGCGGGGATCAATAGTGATCAATGAAAAATGAATGGGCTCTTTTTGGCCGGTGCCTGTTTCTGAAAGAGTGATTGCCTTGCTGAACGCTGATTCAGGGAGTGGAGCTGATAACTTGATCACAACAACCTTGCCGAGTGACGGCCAGGCCATATCAAGGTATGCAGGTTCACTTTTGTTTTCAGGAGAGAGGGTTACCGAAAACAGACGGTTTCCTGTATGTCGGGATAAACCGTAAAATGGAATTGCTCTGTTTGCACCTTTTCCGTCATGAGCATTGTAGCTGATCAGGTATGGTTGATTCGGCTGGAGCTTATCGGTCACAATAATAAATTCTTTCTCATTCAATGAGCGGTTTTTACTGAACCAGGTAACAACGGGAATCAGTGTATGTGTTACAGGGTGACGAATCTCAAGCTTTTCGGGGTCGAATGAGGTTATGTTGAGCGGACGGGCAAATTTTATTTCAAGCAGCTGCTGTTCAAGGGGCGAGCAGGATACAAGTCCATCGATATTGCTTTGTAGAGCGTCAATCTTCAACATCAGGTTGGAAAAGCCTGCAGGAACAACGGAAACGGTGCTTAAGCCTGCCTCTTCTGTCTTATAGTTATAGCGCAGGTCATTGTTTCGGTTGTTGACGGCAATAATACTGTACAATCCGGAAGCGATGTGATTGAAAGAGAAGGCGCCTGAGGCATTTGCCTGTATGAGGTAGTCCGGTTCTCTTGTCAGCAGAGTTCCTGATGGCGATGGTTCAGGTCGGTAGGTAAAAGCCAGCAGCAGTGCATTTGCGGCTGGTGAAAAGTCTGCGTTGATGACGTTGCCGCTGATTATTCCGGTATCGATAATCGGTCCTGTGGAAAATGCAAAGGTACAGGGAGCTGAAAAGGAACGTCCACGGTAGTCTCTGAGATTTTTGTCAATAGTGATGACGTAGGTGCGATTTTTTTCAAGAGGTTTTTGCACGATTATTTCCACCTCTTTTCCTTTGACATCAATGTCGTATGCGCCGATGGAAGGTGAAAAAAAAAGTGCATTAAGCAATTGTCTTCCGGAAATATAATGGTTGAAGGTCAGGTGAATTCTGTCTGTGGATACATTGACGGATGAGGGCGCAGGATTGGAAAGAACCACCTGTAATGGAGTGGTATCGACAGGGCCGCCCGTCGGTGGACGATCGGAAGCGCAGCCTCCGTAAAGCCATAACAGGAGAATGAAGAACATCTTCATGAAACGGTAGAAACTCTGCATGAAAATCCTTCGGTTCTCTGGTCCGGTTCTCAGGAAAAGAGGCTTGATTGTATGTGTCTGTGAAAATTCGTAAATTAAAAACTAAAGTAGTTCTATGAAAGTTTTTCGTGAAAAATTATAGATTGATTGTGATATAGATGGCCAGACGAAATATTAAAGTTCTTTATGTCTCAGGTGAAGTTTCTCCTTTTGTAAGAATCAGCGCACTTGCTGATTTTATGGCATCATTCCCCCAGGCTATCGAGGAAGAAGGGTTCGAGGCACGTATCATGATGCCGAAATACGGCACTATAAATGACCGGAAGTTCAGGTTGCATGATGTTTTGCGTCTGTCCGACATAGAGGTTCATCTGAAGGAGAAAACAGACTTGCTGAACGTCAAGGTGACGGCATTACCTTCGAGCAAGATCCAGACATATTTTTTGTATAACGAAAAATATTTTAAGCGTAATGGTCTTTTTACCGACCTGTACAGTGGAAATGATCTCAAGGGAAGCGCCGACAAAGTTGTTTTTTTCAATGTAGGTGTTCTCGAAACCTTGCAGCGGCTTGGATGGAAACCCGATATTATCCACTGTCATGACTGGTATGCCTGTCTTATTCCCCTCTTGCTGAAAACAGTCTACGCTTCGAACGAATTCTTCAAAGATATAAAAACAGTACTTACCATTCATAATATTTACCGTCAGGGTGTTGTTCCCTATAAGTCATTCCAGAAGCTGCTTCCCGATGAAGTATGTTCCGGACTTTTTTGCACCAATGACGAGGTGAATATGCTCTATACCGGTGTTGAACATGTCGACCTGTTTACCACGACTTCGAAACGGTATGCCGAGGAGATTGTACAGGATGGCCCCCAGACTTTTGGACTCGCTCCGGTTCTTGAAGAGCATCAGGCAAAGTTTTATGGCATTCTTAACGGTATTGACAGCAGACAGTGGAACCCTTCGGCTGACAAGCTCATCAAAAAGCGCTACGGTCTTGAAAATATGGATGGCAAGCTTGACAATAAAAAAGCTCTGCTTGAGGATGCAGGCCTTCCGTATCGTGAAGGTGTACCGCTTGTCGGAGTTATTGCCAATTTTGATGAATTTCAGGGAGCTGAACTGCTTCTGCAAAGCCTTGAACAGCTTGCCGCTCTTGATGTTCAGCTTATAATCAGTGGTTCCGGCGACAAGAAATACGAAAAGCTTTTTCAGGATTTTGCGGTTGCGCATCCTGAGCAGATAAGTCTGCAAGCTGAATTTTCCGATAGTTTTTTCCACCTTATCATAGCAGGGCTGGACATTCTGCTTATGCCCGGTATGATTGAGTCATGCGGGATGATCCAGATGTTTGCGATGAATTACGGAACCATACCTGTGGCTTATGCCGGTGGCGGGATTGTTGAAACCATTGACGATTTTACCGACGAAAGAGGATCAGGGTTTATTTTTTATGACTATACCTCCGACTCGCTTCTTGCTAAGCTCAATGAGGCTATTGAATGCTTTCATGACGAAGAGAGCTGGGAGCAGATTGTCACTGCAGCCATGAACAGGGACTTTACCTGGAAAAATTCCGCCGGAGAGTATGATCAATTGTATCGTCAACTTCTTGAAAAATAGGGGATGATGGTGCAGACCATAAAAGTTCTTTTTCTTGACAGAGATGGGACGATCAATCAGGATACCGGGAGTTACATTTACACCAGAGAACAGCTTCTTCTGATTGATCGGGCAGACGAAGCTATTGCTCTCGCAAAGAGTGCCGGGTTTCGGATTGTCATTGTGACCAATCAGGCAGGTATTGCCAGGGGCATAGCTACGGTCGAGCAGGTTGAGGAGGTGAACGACTATCTGAATGAACTGCTTCTGCTTAAAAATGCCGGCTTCGATCGTTGTTATTACTGCCCTTACCATCCCGAGTATCCTCATCCGGATTACGATCGTTTCATTGAATTTCGGAAACCGGCGACGGGTATGGTAGAGCGTGCCATTGAAGATTTTCTTGCAGAAGGGCTTATTGTTGATAGAAGAGCATCGTTTTTTATCGGTGATAAAACGCTTGACGTGGAATGCGGTATACGTGCGGGACTTAGGTCGGTGCTGGTAAGAACAGGTCACAATGAGGAAGAACTCTGTATGCAGCGCAACATCATTCCTGAATTTATAGCTGATGATCTCTATAAAGCTGTTACGGAGTATATTCTTGCTGGTTAAAGATTGTAATCCTCTTCCTTACGCCACCTTCTTCAGAGTATGCTGAGTCTTTATGTGCATATTCCCTTCTGTAAAAACCGCTGCAGCTATTGTGATTTTTACCTTGTGACGCGCACGGATCATATCGGTGCATATTTTAAGGCTCTCTCCATAGAAACTGCATCCCGATCGTCCGATCTGAAAGGACAGACAATAAGTGCCATTCATTTTGGAGGTGGTACTCCTTCGATGGTTCCTGTGCGCCATCTTGCAGAATGGCTCGACGAGATTTCCTCCTTGTGTCGCTTTGCGCCTGATATTGAGATTGCCCTCGAGGCTAATCCCGAGGATCTTGGCGGTAATGCCATGGGTGAACTCCGTGCAGCAGGGATAACAAGGCTGAGTCTCGGCGTTCAGTCATTCACAGCCGAAAAGCTGCAGGCGCTCGGCAGGGCGCATTCGGCGCACGAATCACAAGAGGTAACCAAGGGTGCGCTCCGGAAATTTGAGTCAGTCAGCGTTGACCTCATCTGCGGGGTTCCCGGAGAGCATCTTCCGCTCTGGGAGGCTGATCTGCATGCGGCTCTTTTACTCCGGCCCCAGCATCTGTCGGTTTATATGCTGTCTGTGGAGCCGAAGACCAGGCTTTTCCGTAATGTTGCACGTGGTGAAATCACCGTCCCTGATGATGAAGCGCAGGCTTCCTTGTATGAACATGCAATCAGTGAACTGGTGCTTCAGGGATATTCACATTATGAGGTATCCAACTTTTCACTGCCGGGCTGCCATTCACGATATAATCTGGCAAGCTGGAAGCGAGAGCAATACCTTGGATTTGGCCCTTCCGCACACAGTTTTCTTGTTTCCGGAGGGCAGGAGATCCGTTCAGCAAATGTTTCAAGCCTTACCCGATATATCGCGGCTCCCGGGAGTGCAGTTGTTTTTCGTGAAGAGCTTTCAGCTGAGGAGCGGTTTACCGAGCAGGTTTTTCTTTCACTTCGAATAAACAGCGGTCTTGATGTTGAGTTTTTGCGAAAAGAAAATAAATTAGGACTTCGACTTTCACAGACTATTGTCCGATTTGAACAGAAAGGATGGATAGAAGAGCATGAAGGGCGTCTTTACCTGACACCGAAAGGTTTTTTGTTTGCCGATCTTATTGCCGGGGATTTTATTTTCGGGTAACAGGCCCATTGAACTGATATTTTTTTATGACACACCGGACAATTAACCGCACTCTTGCAGCTGTTCTCTTTTTGGCCGCTGGAATATTATATCTCCGTACCATGGCTCCCACATTTTCTTTCTGGGATTGCGGAGAGTCTATCGCTACGGCCTATACCCTCGGGATTCCTCATCCTCCGGGAGCACCGCTTTTTCTTCTGGTCGCACATCTGTTTTCAATGATTCCGTTTTTCAGTGATATCGGTGCCCGGGTTAACCTGATCAGTACTCTGGTCAGTTCAGCAACCGTGATGCTCACCTATCTCATCACCATACGCTTTATCATTCTGTACCGTAAAACCGATCCTGACCGTTGGAGTCCGGCTGAACAGGTATCGGCCTATGGTGGAGCCATAATAGGTGCTCTCGCACTTGCTGTGTCTGACAGTTTCTGGTTTAACGCCGTTGAAGCAGGAGTATGGGCCTCGTCATCGTTTTTTACGGCCATGGTCGTCTGGCTGATCCTTCGCTGGTATGAAGAGGATCCCAAACCCGGGCACGAGCGCTGGCTCCTTCTCGTGATGTACATGATCGGGCTTTCGATTGGAGTGCATCTGCTCAGTCTTCTTGCATTGTTTGCTGTTGCAGTGGTCTACTATGTTAAAAAATACGAGGTAACCGTTAAATCCTTCTCGCTTTTTATTCTGACGGCTGTAGGATTGTTTTTTCTGATCTATATAGGGGTTATCAGGGGTCTTCCGGTGTTCCTTCATCTGACCTCATGGTGGGGATTTTTTCTGCTTGTAGGGGTGCTGGGTTATGGTACCTGGTATTCCCACAGGCATAGGATGGCGCTTCTGAATACCGTCTTCATCTCGCTTTTTCTGATCATTATCGGCTATACATCCTATAGCCTGATCTATGTTCGTGCGCAGGCAGGGCCACCCCTGAACGAAAATAATCCTTCCACACCCGAGGCTTTTTTTTCGTATGTCAACCGTGAGCAGTACGGTGAGATGCCCCTCTGGCCGAGACGCTGGTCCCCTGAACCGGTCCATCAGTATTATTACCAGCAGTACTCGAGTGATCTCGATTATTTTCTCACCTATCAGATGCAGAAGATGTACTTCCGGTATTTCGGCTGGCAGTTTATCGGGCGTGAGCATGACATGGAAGGCGCGGGAGTTGACTGGTCGGTACTTTGGGGTATACCGTTTCTGGTAGGTCTTGCCGGAGCGATTTCACATTTCCGGCGACAATGGAAGATGGGGCTTGTTGTCTCCGCGCTGTTTGTACTGACCGGCGCAGCACTTGTGATCTATCTTAACCAGACTGAACCTCAGCCGAGAGAGCGTGACTACAGTTATGTCGGCAGTTTTTTTGCCTTTGCCCTCTGGATAGGGATAGGAATCGAAAGCCTGTGGTATTGGCTTGGAGAGCGCCTGAAGGTTACCGGTAAAAGGCACCAGCTTGTTCTTGCCGTGCTGACGGTTCTTGCCGGCTTGCTGCTGATCAATGCGAGGATGCTTCAGGTAAACTACAGGGTGCACGACAGGTCGGGCAACTATGTTCCATGGGACTGGGCATGGAATATGCTGCAGAGCTGTGAAAAAGATGCTATTCTGTTTACCAACGGTGATAACGACACCTTTCCCTTATGGTATCTTCAGGAGGTTACAGGCATCAGAACCGATGTACGCGTGGTCAACCTCAGCCTTGCCAATACCGGCTGGTATCTTGAACAGTTGAAAAATACCCGGCCAAGGGGAGCAAAACCGGTTGTGTTCAGCATGAGCGACGGTGAGATAGCTGGTATCACCTATATGCCTATTGATTCGGTTGATGCAGTGCTTCCGGCCTTTTCTGCCCGGCAGAAACTTGTGGACGAGTCTCGTCTTCATGGGTATGCATTGCCCTCGGAGCCGACTGATACAATGACATGGCTGCTGAAGCCTGGAATGACCTATAATGGGCAGGGATATTTCAGGCCTCAGGATATTGCCGTTTATGAGATTCTCATGAACAACTTTTCACAGCGTCCGGTTTATTTTGCCCTGACCGTCGATCCCGAAAGCATGATCGGGCTTGAGAGTTATCTTCGGCTTGACGGGCTTGTTTATAAGGTGGTGCCCCTTAAAAGCGCTGATCCTATGAGCTATGTGGATCCCGTACTGCTCTATAAAAACCTTATGGATGTTTACAGGTTTAGAAATATTAATAATCAGAAGGTCTTTCTTGAAGAAACCTCAAGGAGGCTGTGCGGCAACTACTCACCTCTCTTTGTCAGGCTGGCTCTTGAACTGGCCAGTGATCCTCAGGGGATGCTTAACATACCCGATGCTTCAGGTTCCTTCAGTGATGTACCGCGGGGAATGCTGGCGTTGCAGGTGCTCGACACCTCGGGGAAACTTCTTCCTCCTGCACAGTATCCCTTAAACCCGGAACTTGCCGGTTCGGTAGTGGCCCTTTATGTTCGGCTTGGTGAAAAGCAGAAAGCGACGCAGTATATTGATTATCTTGAAAAACTGACAAAACACGCTTCGCCAGGAGCCGATCCACGGCTTTTTTATGTCCTGGCAAGAGCATACCGGAACGTCGGCAGGAAAGAAGATGCTAAACGTGTTATTCAATTGCTTGCCAGGAAGTTGAAGCAGCCCGGCTTGGTGGAAAAGTTTGAAACATTGAAAGAATAAACAATATGCAAAGCAGTATTCATGCAACTGCAGTGATCGGCAGGAGTGCCGTTCTTGGAGAAGGCGTAACCGTTGGACCTTTCTCGGTTATTGAGGACGATGTTGAAATAGGAAACGGTACGTTGATATTTCCCCACGTTCATATTGCGTCGGGTGCGAGGATTGGCAGTGACTGCAGGATCCATTCAGGTGCTGTTCTTGCAACCGAGCCTCAGGATCTTAAGTTCGCAGGGGAGAAAACTTATCTTTATGTTGGAGACAGGACGGTCATCAGGGAGTGTGTCACCCTTAATCGGGGGACTAAGGCAAGTGGTAAAACCGTCATTGGTTCTGATAATCTGATTATGTCCTATGTTCATACCGGGCATGATTGCGTCATTGGTAATCACGTCGTTATCGCAAATTCTGTGCAGTTCGGCGGGCACTGCGAAGTTGGCGATTATGCTGTTATCGGTGGGCTTACCGGTGTGCATCAGTTTGTACGGATCGGTCGGTTTTCAATGGTCGGTGGAATTGCAAGAGCATCGCTTGATGTACCTCCCTTTGTCATGGCCGGTGGGCACGACTCTTTCCGTTACGAGGGTCTCAATGCCATTGGGTTGAAACGGCGGGGGTTCAGTTCTGAAAAGATAACTCTCATTAAAAGTGCCTACAGGATTCTTTTTCAGTCAGGCCTTCTGCTCAATAATGCTCTTGAAAAGATTACGTCGGAACTGCCTCAGGAACCGGAAATTATCGAAATTCTCGACTTTTTTGCCTCAGGATCGTATGGCAGGAAATTTTTAAGGCCCTTTAACAGCTAATAACAGCTAAGTATTCAATAACTGAGGATAAAGAGACCCAAAGCATGTCCCGATGGGCAATTGGCATAGACCTTGGCGGCACGGCAATCAAGGCTGCGATAGTCGACGAGAAGAGTGGAATAATAACCGACCGGACGATTCCAACTGATACGGCTTCAGGACCGGCAGGGATTGTTGTACAGCTTGCAGGTATTATTGCCGATCTTCACCGCGTTGCTTCCCTGACTTTAGATCCCCTCGATTGTGCAGGAATCGGGCTCGGGGCTCCAGGTGCGGTCAATGCTGAAACAGGAACGCTGAGTTATCCGCCGAACCTTCCAGGCTGGGCTGTTGTTCCCTTGCGCGACAATGTACTGCACTATCTGCAGCAGCATAAAGAACTGTCGATACCGGTTTTTGTTGACAATGATGCTAATGCCGCAGCCTTAGGTGAAGCGTTGTACGGGGCAGGGCGCGAGTTTAAAGATTTTCTCCTGGTGACCCTGGGTACAGGTGTGGGCGGAGGAATTATTCTGAACAGAAAGCTTTATCGCGGTTCTAACGGTACGGCAGGCGAGGTGGGATTCATGATTATTGATTTTGAAGGATCCAGCACTCATGCGGGTATCAAGGGGACTCTTGAAGGTCTTATCGGAAAAAAGCGTATTGTGGAGCTTGCCCGCCTGATGATTGAGGCTACTCCTTCCGGCTCATCTGTCGGCAGGTTCTGTGATAATGACTATACAAAGCTTTCGCCGCGTCATCTGGAACATGCCGCGAAGGAGGGGGATGCTGTTTCCCTTGCTGTCTGGGACAGGATTGGCTCCATTCTCGGTGTGGGGCTTGCAAACGTTGTGTCGCTTATGGATATCAGAAAATTTGTTATAGGGGGTGGTATTTCAGCCGCCGGAGACCTTATTTTCAGTCCAGCCCTTGATCAGCTAAAGCGATCGACGCTTCCTTCAATGCATGACGGGCTCGAACTGGTACCTGCACTGCTTGGAAACAAAGCAGGAATGTACGGCGCTGCCGCATTGTGCTTTGGCTAACAATAAAAAGGAGGCTCCTGTGCTTGAACAGCTTCTTCACCTGCTTTTCCCAAATGTCTGTGTGCTCTGCAGGCAACTTCTGCTTCCTTCAGAAAAGGGCTGCTGCAGCTCGTGCATGACCGATTTTGATCCGTTTAATAACTCTTTAGAGGCAGAACAGGTATTGCGTCATGTTATTACTTCAAATTTTGGCGAAACATTTCGTTTTGAGCGTGGCTGGTGTCGTTACCAGTTTCATAAAAAAAGCCCGCTGCAGCATGCGATTCATGCCATGAAATATGAAGGGTTGTTTACTCTTGGTACCATGTTTGGACGTCAATTAGGCGAATGGATGCTTTCCTGTGGTGATATTGGAGATATAGAGTGCATTGTGCCGGTACCGCTTCACCATCTGAAAAAAATTGAACGTTCCTATAACCAGTCTGAGAAAATTGCTGAAGGCATTGGTAAAACGCTTCAAAAACCTGTCATGCCTGAACTTCTTGTCAGAAAGCGTTACACTGTTTCGCAGACCGGACTTTCTGCTGCGGAACGAAAAAAAAATCCTGAAGGTGCCTTTTATGTTGCAAAAAGTGTTACGGTGCGTCATGTGCTTCTTGTTGATGATATAGTGACAACCGGTTCAACGTTGGCCGCTGCAGCCTCTGCATTGCTTCAGACCGGGGTTGAAAAAGTCTCTTTTGCAGCGCTGGCTTTAGCTGTAAAGGAGTAAGAACGAATGGAACTCTTTTATACCTCACCAGAGAACATCACTCTCGATGCTGCCCGGCTTGTTATTGACGGTGATGAGTTTCATCATCTTGTCCGGGTTCTGAGAAAAAAAACGGGCGAAACAATTCTTGTTACCGATGGTAATGGTTTGCGGTGTGACGTCAGGATTCTGGATGTCGGCAAACAATCACTGGAAGGGGAAATTCTCGATCATGCATTGATTGAACAGCCGAAAACAGGAGTTACCGTTGCTCTCTCCCTGCTGAAGGCTCCCCAGCGGTTTGAGTTTTTTCTGGAAAAAGCCACTGAACTCGGGGTGTCAGCCATTATTCCCATGATTACGGCACGTACCGTCAGTCAGCCAACGAGTGAAAGAGTTCAGGGCAGGCTGAACAGATGGAGGACCATTCTGCTTTCAGCGGCCCGGCAGTCAAAGCGCTGCTACCTGCCTCAGCTCGGTGAGCCGCTCTCGTTCAAACAGGTTACTTCTCTTAACAATTACGATTTGAAATTGATTCCTTACGAGGGTTCAGAAGAAGCTCCCGGAGTGCGTTGTTCAGGAAAAAACATACTTTTTCTGATCGGTGGTGAAGGCGGTTTCACTGTAAGTGAGGTGCTGGAAGCCCGAAACGCTGGCTTTTCCGACATCTCTTTTGGAAAAACAATTCTCAGGGCAGAAACAGCCGGGATTTTTGCTGTTGCATTTGTCCGTGCTCAACTTCTTGGTGAAGAGTGTCGGGAATGGTTTTAAATCCGGCGATTGTTATGAAAGGAAGAACCTAACATAAAAGACTATGAACAGTATAAAAGCAAACCAGGTGATCCTTCTTCTGATTGTTCTGTTCATCTCCGCCATTTTTTTTGCCATGATCCGTTATTTTCTCATGGTTATTGTTCTTGCGGCTATTTTTTCAGCTCTAGCCATGCCGGTGTTCAATCAGTTCGAGCGCTGGTTCAGAGGGCGTAAAAGCCTGAGCGCGGCAATGACCATGGTTACGTTGCTTCTTATTGTGATTATTCCTTTAGTTGTTCTTCTTGGTATTGTTGCAGAGCAGGCAGGCAGGATCGTGAGTGTTGCAGTTCCATGGATTCAGCAGCAGTTCAAGGAGCCGGCAGCATTCAACGAGCAGCTTCGTACCTTGCCTTATTATGCCGAGCTTGAGCTCTATCGTGCAAATATTCTTCAGAAAGCCGGTGAGCTTGTAAGCAAAGCGGGGTCGATGCTCTTTGAAAGCGTATCCTCATTTACTTACTCTGCGGTTAATGATCTTTTTCTGATTTTTGTTTTTCTCTACACCATGTTCTTTTTTTTACGGGATGGAAGGCTGATTCTTGAAAAAGTACTCTCATATCTTCCCCTGACAGAGAGCGATCAGCATCGACTGCTCGACAAGTTTCTTTCTGTGACCCGTGCGACCATAAAGGGGAGCATGGTGATAGGCATTCTGCAGGGTGTTCTTGCGGGAGTTGCCATGCATCTGGCAGGTATTGAGAGTGCAATATTCTGGGGTGCCATTATGTCGGTGATTTCCGTGTTGCCGATTATCGGCTCCGGGCTTGTCTGGTTTCCGGCGGGCATCTATCTTGCTGCGACAGGTCATTATCCTCAAGCTTTAGGACTCCTTTTGTTCTGCACTCTTGTTGTCGGTCAGATCGACAATATTCTCCGCCCTATTCTGGTCGGGCGGGATACACAGATGCACGCTCTGCTTATTTTTTTTGGGACGCTCGGTGGAATAGGGTTGTTCGGAATATTCGGTTTTATTATCGGGCCGATTGTTGCAGCGCTTTTTATGACGGTATGGGAGATGTACGGCGAAACCTTCAGTTCATTCCTTTCGGAGATGAAAAAGGGAAACGCCGAATAATCAGGAAGCACAATAAAAAAAGCGGTCTTTCGGTCGCTTTTTTTATTGTGCTATATTTTACTGGGAATCAGTTGCTGCTGACAACCTCTGCTGTTGAAAAGAAAAATGCCGCCTCAATGGCTGCATTCTCTTCTGAGTCGGAGCCGTGGACAATGTTCTCGCCTTTGCTGTCTGCATAGAGTTTGCGGACGGTGCCTTCATCGGCCTGGGCTGGATCGGTTGCGCCGATAAGGGTGCGGAAGTCGGCAACGGCGTTTTCTTTTTCAAGGATGATTGGTACGCATGGGCCTGATGACATGAAGTCAACGAGTTCGCCGTAGAACGGGCGTTCGCGGTGGACGGCATAGAATTCGCCGGCTGTTTCTTTGGTGAGCTTGATTTTTTTCATGGCGACAACACGGAAGCCTGCGCGTTCAATTTTGTCGATGACTGCGCCGATCAGCTGTTTGCGGACGCAATCGGGTTTCAGGATAGTAAGCGTTCTTTCCATTGTGGTGTGTGCATTTTCAGTTTCTTAAGAAAAAAGTTCGAGCGAAGATACAAAAATGCGCGGGATTTTTGAAACGAGTGGGCCTATTCACCTTGGATTGTTCACAGGAGATATCGGGTACTTAAGCTTTTCAGTTTAGTCGGAAATATCAGGCGTGATTCTTTTTTTTGGTGTCTCATTAAACGAAGTTTTCTATAAGACAGCAAAATCGTGTTACCGGTCGCTGAAAAGTTAAAGTTTTTCTTACCGCAGACAGTTTATGACCGATAACCGGCAGTATATTCAAATCATAAATCTTATGCTCTAAACTATTTGTATCTTTTATTTGATGTGAATAAATGATAAATAAAAGAACATGAGAGCGTGTAACACCAGCTTACATTTAAACCTTACTCACTTTCAATAAAGTGAACCTCATGATTTTTGCATATAGCCGATGAGCATCACGCTGCATCACAGCAAGTACTTCGCTCATGATCTGACACGTCGCGCAGCAAATGGCATGGATCGTTTATCCATGGCCTTGTTTGATGCTGCCGTTGACTTGAATCCCCATCAGATTGAGTCTGCACTTTTTGCATTACAGTCACCATTATCCAAGGGTGTTATTCTTGCTGATGAAGTCGGTCTCGGAAAAACCATAGAGGCGGGTATAGTTGCTCACTCGAACAGAATAGTGTCCACTTCAACCATGCCCGTGAAAAGCTTGAAAAGTGGGCCGACGACATGGTGCTTTCAGCCGAAAAAGCCCTTACCGATACAAAAGAGCAGATCAAAGCACAGCGGCGTCAGGCAAGGCTGGCAGTTACTCTTGATGAACAGCACTCGATTCAGCAGCAGATACAAAAACTTGAAAAGCAGCAACGCAGACAGCGGCAGGAGATTTTTAAGGTAGAAGACGAGATCATGGAAAAACGCGATTCCCTGATCACATCGCTTGAACGCCGACTCGCTCAAAACACGACTACCGAGGAGCTTTTTACCATTCACTGGGCGGTAAAATAATTGAACCTATTCAGAGATACCCCATGAGCAAATACGAAGATCTTGTAAAAAAGCTGAAAGAGATATTCCAGATTGACCGGCCCGAACTGGATTTTGGGGTATACCGTATTCTCAATTCACGGGTGGTTGAGATCAACGACTATCTCGACAATCGCCTGAAAGCAAAGGTGAACGAAAGCCTTGCTGCATCTGGTGCCGCCTCCATAGCAGCTCTTCAGACTGAGTTGAGCAAGAAAGAGGCACAATACCTTGCCGACGGCATGGTTCCTGAAACCGTTCCCGGCGTACTTGCGTTGCGCCAGAAGATTGCTGACTATGGCACCGGCGTATCCGAGCACGAAAATACCGTTTTCACACATCTGCTCACCTTTTTCTCCCGCTACTACGACAAAGGGGACTTTATCAGCCAGCGTCGTTACAAAGGCGATACCTACGCCATACCCTACGCAGGTGAAGAGGTGATGTTGCACTGGGCAAACAAGGATCAATACTATACCAAAAGCGGCGAAAACTTTTCAAACTACGGCTTCAAGCTTGACGATGGCCGTACGGTCAGCTTTCGTCTTGTGACTGCCGATACCGCCAAGGATAACCGCAAGGACAATGACAAGGAGCGCCGTTTTGCCTTGATCGAACCGCACACCCGCACGCTTGTTGACGATGAAGGCGATGAATATGAAGAGACCTTGCTGCCGGTCGAAGTGGTCAAGGGAGAGCTGGTTTTGCGATTTGAATACAAGGCCATGCCGAAAGGAACCAAGCAGGAGGAACTGGTACTTGCGGCTGTCAGGGCTGTTCTGGATGACCAAACGGTGAAAAGCCACTGGCTGGATTTGAGCAAGCGGGAGCCTACGGAGAAAAACCCGCAGCGAACCCTGCTCGAAAAATGCATCACCAACTATACCACCCGAAACAGCGCCGACTACTTTATCCACAAGGATTTAGGCGGCTTTATGCGCCGTGAACTTGACTTCTACATCAAGAACGAAGTGATGCACCTCGATGACTTGCAAAATGCTGAAAAGTTTGCCGACATCGAAAAAAGCCTGCGCATGATTCAGACCCTGCGCTCCATTGCACTCGACCTGATCACCTTCCTTGTCCAGCTCGAAGAGTTCCAGAAAAAGCTTTGGCTGAAAAAGAAGTTTGTTGTTTCCGCACACTACTGCGTGACGCTCGACCGTCTGGAAAGCCTCTACCTGGAAATTGCCGCTAATCCAAAGCAGTGGGAACAATGGGAAGGCCTCGGGATGCTTGATGCTGTTGCCGTTGACAAGCCGGGACTGTTCAGTAATCCGAAAATTGGCAGTGTTGAGTACCTGAAGGCGCACCCATTCCTGATGGTTGATACTGCACTTTTTGATGCCGCTTTCAAACAGGCTCTACTCGCAGCGATTGATAATCTAGATGAAAGCCTTGATGGGTTGTTGATACACGGGGATAATTTTCAGGCTCTGAATTTGTTGCAAGAGAGGTATCGGGAGCAGGTGAAGTGCGTTTATATTGACCCGCCTTATAATACGGATGCAAGTGAAATTGTTTATAAAAATGGTTATAAACATAGCAGTTGGAATAGCCTTATTTCAGACAGGATGCAAATGGCTGATACCTTGGTAGATGTCAAAGGTTTTTTAGTTACAGCGATTGACCATGCGGAATGTTTTAATCTTGGAAAAATTCAAGATACAATTTATGGCGAGGATAGACGGCTGGCAATTGTAACAGTTCAGCACAATCCTAAAGGTCGAAACCAATCAAAGTTTTTTTCAGAGAATACTGAATACATGTTCTTCTACGCAAAAGATCCTGTGTCTTCAGATTTCAGGCAAGTGGCAATTGCCGATGAGGTTGCATCAACATTTGATTTAGAAGATGAAGAAGGGAAATTTCGATATGAGAACTATGTGCGTGCGAGAACAGTATGGTCACGAAAAAATAAACCTAAAAACTGGTATCCAATTTACGTTAGCAGAGATCTGAAACATATTACATCTACCTATTGCGATAACTATTACGAGGTGTTTCCTCGTACCAAGCAGGGTGACTTCTCGTGGAAAAACATCTGTGAAACATTTAATGCAATAAATAAGGCAAATTACTTTGTTGCTAAGCTGGAAAATAATGATGTTGTGATATACCATAAATATCGTGAACAACAGGTGTTAAAAAATATATGGATAGATAAGAAGTACCAATCCGAATTCAATGGAACAAATCTTCTAAAAGACATCGTTGGTGAAAATTGTTTCGATTACCCAAAGTCCATTTTTGCGGTAATAGACGTTATAAAGATTACTGCTGAGAAATCAGACCTCGTTCTTGATTATTTTGGAGGTTCTGGCACAAGTGGTCATGCAGTTATCGCACTCAATCGCCAGGATAAGGGAAAACGCAAGTATATTCTTGTGGAACAAGGCGAATACTTCGATACCGTCCTGAAACCCCGCATCCAGAAAGTGGTTTACTCTGCCGAATGGAAAGATGGCAAGGCTATAGCTCCGCAGACCGGTATCTCTCACGCCTTCAAGGTGCTGAAAATAGAGAGCTATGAAGATACGCTGAACAATCTCCATCTTCGCCGCACCCCAAAGCAACAGGAGTTGCTCGACACGCTGCCGAAATCAGCACAGGAGGAGTATCTCCTGCGCTATCTGCTCGACATCGAAAGCCGGGGATCGCTTCTTTCAGTGGAGCACTTCAACAAGCCATTTGACTGCAAGCTCAAGGTTACGGTGGATTCGGCAGGCGCTTATGAAGAGCGAACCATTGATCTGGTTGAAACCTTCAACTACCTCATCGGCTTGCGTGTGAAGCATATTGATATGCAGCGCGATAAAGGCTTTGTGCTGGTAACAGGCTTGCTCCCGACAGGCGAAAAAACGCTCGTATTATGGCGGGATCTGGAGTTGGTTGATTATGAAACCTTGGA
>JABDHL010000005.1 GCA_012972825.1 Chlorobiaceae bacterium | reverse complement strand
ACGTGGAAATGCTTGGCGGCAAACTCAGTGTCCGATCAGCTGAGGGAGCAGGAAGCATCTTCACGTTCACCCTGCCGTATAACCCGGTGAAGACATCCGATCTCTCATCTCCTGTCCAGCCCTCACTACTCAACCCTAAACTTTCAGGACTTGGCACTCAACCCTGTATTCTCATAGTAGACGATGATGCGGTTAGCAGAGTTCTTCTTGTAAAAACCCTGCAGAGAGAAAATATGACCGTTCTCACAGCCGTCAATGGACAAGAAGCAATCGATCAGGTTCGGCACCATCCCGAAATAAGTCTTGTCCTTTTGGACCTCCAACTCCCGCTCTTAAACGGATATGAAGCAGCAACAGCTATTAAACAGCATCGTCCCGAGCTCCCTGTGATCGCCCAGTCAGCCTTCACCTCCAAAGAAGACAAACAAAAAGCCCGGCAAGCCGGCTGCAACACCTACATTACCAAACCCATCAACAAAACCGAACTCCTGAATCTGATAACCGAACTCCTCAAATGCTGACTGATTGACAGAGCACCCGGAAAGCCGATTGGCCGTGAACAAGCAAATCGACAAATATTTCCTGTCAGTTCAGATTGAACCCTTCGGACTTCCTGAATATATCAAGGTTAAGCCTGGAGAGACCGGGCAATTTCCCTGATTTGTATGCAACCATACTGCATAATGCTGTCTTGAGACAAATATTTTCACACTTCAAAAAAAACTATTCCGCCAGTTTCTTAACTTACCTAATAAAATATAGATGGTTCAAAAAAGGGATTATTGAGAAATTTGTAAAATATTTGTAAAGGTGTGGCTGATAGTAAGGGGTTCTATTTGTTCTAAGTTTTATTAAAATAATGATATAAGTAATTTCTCTCAAGAAAATAAAATGAAAGCTGTTATTTTATATGATAGCAGAACGAAAAGTGGTTCTACAGAAGCTATTATTGATACCATGGGGCTGAAACTGGCGGAAAGCGGGGTGTATGTGGAAAAGGCAAAATGTAAAGCACTGGCAGATTACAGCTTCCTCCGTGATTTTGATCTTGTTATTCTTGGTGCCCCGGTTTACTATTTTCTCGTTTCATCACAGTTATTGGGTGCCTTGAATTATGGGAATCTGAAACAAAATCTGCTGAGGAAAAAAGTGGCGTTGTTTCTGATATGCGGCAGTCCTGAATCCATGGCAACGGTTCTTTATCTTCCTCAGTTAAAAATTCACTTAGTCCGTAACAAAATTTTAGTCGAAAAAATTTTTCCATCTAATGTCCTTTCTGAGAATATTGTTATCGATTCGTTTGTGCTCGATGTTCTTCATGAGTATAATAAAACTTTGAAATCCAGATTTTTATTGGCTAAATGGACAGTTGAAGCCCAGGAATGGCTTGATAGTGTCCCTTCCTTTCTTCAGGGTAAGATTAAAGAAGGGGCTGAGAAGTATGCTGAAGCAATGGGATATAAGGAAATTACCTGTGAAATGCTTGAATCGGCCAAAGGTGAATTTGGCGGTTGACAGCAGAAAGGTTTGAGACGATAACATGCATGATATTTTCAACTTCCGGTTGTTACCTACTTCAAGGTTTATAGCAGGAACTCTCTGCCAATAGCAAACGTTAAAAATCCACAGTTCATTTGTGGCTTATAATTATTATTAAAATTATGGAAGTTGTTGGTAAAAGCAATGCGCACATTGTTCTTGACTCTTGCTTGCACGAGTCAAGCATTTATTTTGCAGATCATGAAAAACTGATCAAGTGTAATCCTTATTGCACTAATGTGAAGTATTTTATGGAGTTGGATATTTTTCAATGGGTGTTTCAGGTGGCCGATCCACGAAACAATCCGATTACTGCTGTTTTTTTTGTTCGTCAACAGGAGGAGATTTTTTCTCTTGATGATCCCGCAGATGACTATGGAAAGAATTTTGTTGCAAAGTTGAAAAACGGATCACACTTCCATGCTAAAGCAAAGCGGATCCGGTGGAGTCCTGTTCATGAATATCCTGAATTTGTATCAGACAGCCCCAATACATTTATCGGGAAGGCGAGTTCCGAAATATGTCTTCTTCATCAAAAAGATGATCGGACTTCCGTTTATTTTGATACCGATATTTTTCTTGATTTTGAGCTCTCTTTTCCTTTGAACCTCATGCCGGAAGGTATCCTCAAGTTCATGACCGAAACCATCATGTCGCAGATCATGCAGAAGGCAACCGAAAGCATGCTCTGTCAGGTGAAGTCTGATATCTGCTGCTCTGCGGCTGATATGGCCGTTGCAGGCGGCGGGAAATAACTCTTTGCCTTTCCTGTCGCGTGTGCAATGTTCCAGACAGAATATAAATCTGTTTGCTGTTCATTTTTTTTTAGATCGCAATACCTGTATAGGGTATAGTTTTCACTTTGAATACTACGATGATGGTTACAGAAAGAAGTTCTATGGTCGACGTGATTCTTAGGTTGAAAAGGGTCGGGGGGCAGGTTGAGGGATTGATCAGGATGATAGAAAGGGAGGAAGAGTGTGCCCAGATTATTACGCAATTTCAGGCGGCAAAGGCTGCTCTTGATAATACCTTTTCGCTTGTACTACAGCGCAATCTGAAGGAATGCTTGAGTCAGGACGATTCGAAAAGTGTAGAAAAGATTTTAAAACTTATTACCAGGCACTAAAACCATAACTCTCCGCTTCCGGATGGAAAAGGAATGATCCGGACAGAATAAAACCTGTGCCGATCATTTTTACCGCTTGTAGTTGTGCCTTTTATTCATTTATTAAACGGGCTGAAAAAACACTCAATAATCGTACAAATACCCGATGATTGTCGAACAGTTTCGTACAGGCGGTGACAGGAACTTCGGTTATCTTGTTGCTGATCAGGCTTCCGGCGAAGCTATGGTGATCGATGCTTCTTTTAATCCCGGCGTGATTGTCAGGTTTGCTGCTGACCATGGCTTTTTCATCCGGTTAATTTTTTCAACGCACGGTCATGACGATCATACTAATGGAAATGACGCAATCAGGCATCTGACAGGTATCGCTCCCCTTCTCTATGGTGATACTTGTTCCCGAACAGGTATCAGGGTTGACGACGGTGCTCTTTTTCCGCTTGGTGCTCTTGTTGCCCGAATCATTCATACCCCAGGGCATACAAAGGATTCTTTCTGCATTTATATCGGGGATGCTCTTTTTACTGGTGATACCCTCTTTACGGGAAAGGTTGGGGGAACCGGTACCGAAGAGCAGGCTTTAATGGAATACCAGTCACTGCATGACAAACTCATGCTGCTGCCCGACCTCACAAAAGTTTATCCAGGACACGATTACGGTGTTTCTCCAGTCTCTTCCATCGGCTATGAGCGCTCATCAAATCCCTTTCTTCTTCAGAAAGATTTCAATGCATTTCTCTTGTTGAAACAGAACTGGGCGGCTTATAAAACAATTCATGGTATTGCCTGATTCCTTTTTTGAGCAGGCGGTTTTTGCAATTTTATTGTTTTTTTTATAAATTAATGTTTATGCCAGTTTTACAGGTGCTGGCTGACGGATCCCGCCTTATTCAGCTTTCAGAAATAATATAGGTGCTCTATTATTGTGATTTTACTTATGCATTAATAGTGGCATTCGGTGTTTTTATAATATTTAAGTAACCTGACGATTATGGATCAGCTTATTACATTACGGACGCTGCCGGTATCTGCACTCATGCAGAAGGATTTTCAAATTATTAAAGGAAGCTGTACTGTTGCTGAAGCGCTTCAGATTATGAAAAAGACTAACGAGAGCGGCCTTGTTGTAGAGCCGAGGAATGAGGATGATTGCTATGGTATTGTGACAGAAAAAGATATTCTTGAAAAAGTAATCGATCCTGGCGAGGATGTTCACCGAGATCCCTGGAATACGCCTGTTTTTCAGATTATGAGCAAGCCGGTTATCAGTGTCAATCCCGGCCTCAGGATTAAGTATGCTCTACGCTTGATGAAAAGAACCAATATCAGGCGTCTTACCGTTATGGAAAACAATAAGGTATTGGGTATCCTTAACATGACTGATGTGCTTCATGCTGTCGAGGAGCTTCCGATTCATGACGACCATGTCGCTATCTGAGCACTCTGTACATCGTCATAAACGGTTTGAGTAAAAGCTAGGATGCAACGTTGTTCAATGCACTCAAATTCGTATCAGGGTTATAAAATTTCTGGCAGTCAGGTTCTCATGTACTGCATTCCTCAGTAATACCAGAAAGACAATTTCAACGAGCGGGGCACTGCCGCAGCAGTGCTCTTCTGTTTAATCAGTGAGGCATCCTTTAGAGCTTCATAAAGAGATTTGAGCGTATGAAACCATTTGATATTGTTATTGTCGGAGGCGGGGGTGCAGGACTGTATGCCGCTATGGAGGCTATGAAAACCAATCCTGCACTGAATATCGCTGTTCTTTCCAAAGTCTATCCTAACCGTTCGCATACCTCTGCAGCTCAGGGTGGAGCCAATGCCGCGCTTGGTAATAAGGCAAAGGACGACACCATTGAAATGCATATTTTCGATACCATCAAGGGCAGTGACTATCTTGCTGATCAGGATGCTGTTGAGGTTCTTTGCTCTGAAGCTCCTAAAATTATCCGCGAACTTGAAAATATAGGAACACCCTGGTCAAGAATGGAGGACAATACCATTGCACAGAGGCCTTTCGGCGGAGCAGGTCGTCCCCGGTGTTGTTACTGCGCAGATAAAACAGGCCATACCATTCTTCAGACACTTTACGAACAGTGTCTGAGAAAAGGGGTACTTTTCTTTAATGAATATTTTGCACTGAACCTCTCAGTCAATGGTAGTCGTTCTCGGGGTTTGATTGCCATGAATATGAAGACAGGGAAGGTTGAGGCTTTTCCTGCCAAAACGGTGATTTTTGCAACCGGCGGCTATGCCAAGATGTACTGGAATCGATCAAGCAATGCCGCTGGTAATACAGGCGATGGCCAGGCCATTGCATATAGGGCAGGCATACCGATGAAAGACATGGAGTTTGTTCAGTTCCATCCTACAGGTTTGAGAAAGAGCGGCCTGCTTGTTACTGAAGGGGCAAGGGGTGAAGGCGGCTACCTTATCAATAAGGATGGTGAGCGTTTCATGGTCAGATATGCTAAAGAAAAGATGGAGCTTGGTCCGCGGGATCTAGTCTCACGCTCGATTGAAACGGAAATTCTTGAAGGAAGAGGGTTTGACAGCCCGGCTGGTAAATATATTCATCTTGATCTCAGGCATCTCGGAGCGGATCTCATCAAGTCGAGGCTTCCGCAGATACGCGAGATGTCATTGAACTTTGAAGGAGTTGACCCTATTGAGGAACCGATACCCGTCAGACCTACCGCGCATTACTCAATGGGAGGAATCGATACTGATAATTTCGGACGTACGATAATGGATGGCGTCTATGCTGCAGGTGAGTGTGCCTGTGTTTCAGTCCATGGAGCAAACCGCCTTGGCGGAAATTCTCTGCTCGACATTCTTGTGTTCGGACGAATTGTTGGTCACACGGCGGCTGAAGAAGCTGGAAAATTTGCTCCCGCTACAATTTCGGAGCTAGAACTTAAAGAGAGTGTCGATGAACTCAGAAATCGCATGCAGCCTTCCGGTCATTATGAAAGGTATGGCGCACTGCGTGAAGAGCTTGGTCAGACGCTTGCTTTAAATGTCGGTATTTTCAGAGAGTCTTCCCTGCTGCATAAAGGTATACAGGATATTTCAGGGCTTAAAGAACGATTCAAAAAAGTCCGTGTCTTTGATTCGAGTGATGTTTTCAACACAAATCTTATGCAGGTGCTTGAACTGAAAAATATGCTTGATCTGGCCGAAACAGTTGCCGTTGGCGCATTGGCCCGTGAGGAAAGCCGTGGTTCTCATACCAGGATAGATTTTCCTGTCAGGGATGATGAAAAGTGGCACAAGCATACTCTGGCAACCCTTGTTGACGGTAAAGTCCTTCCAGGTGAAAAACCGGTAACGATGGGACGCTATGAACTACAGGAAAGAACTTATTAATCATTCTCTCTCATGACGGAAACAATAGATCAGCATCAGGAAGGGAAAAGAGATGTAACCTTTCGAGTTTTTCGCTTTAATCCACAGGTCGACAGCAAGCCGTACTTCGATGATTATACCATTTCGGCTGAAAGAGGTATTACGGTGCTCAGATCATTGAATTATATCAAAGAGCATGTTGACGCTACGCTCAGCTTCAGAGCCTTTTGTCAGGCCGGAATCTGCGGCTCCTGCAGTATGCGCGTCAATGGAATATCAAAGCTTGCCTGCACAAGCCAGGTCTGGGAAGAGCTCGATAAATGCCGGGAGCCAGGTATCATCAAGGTAGAACCTTTGCGCAGTATGCCGATGATCAAGGATCTTATTGTCGATATGGATCCGCTCGTCGATAAAATGAAGCGTTATGCGAACTGGATCGAGTCGACCATGCCACTTGATGAAATGGGAAAAAAAGAATTTCTTGTTTCAGAAGAGGAGTTTCATCGGTACGATAAGGCAACCGACTGTATTCTGTGCGCATCATGTGTTTCAGAGTGCAGTATTTTAAGGGCAAACAAAGAGTATGTATCTCCAGCTGTACTGCTGAAATCCTACCGTATGAATGTCGACAGCCGGGATTCAATTCATGATATACGCCTGGCCGAACTCGTCAAGGATCATGGAGTCTGGGACTGCACGCACTGTTACCGATGTCAGGAATCGTGTGTGAAAAGTATTCCTATTATGGAAGCAATTCACGCTATACGTGAAGATGCCCTTGAGTGCAGAGGGCCGAAAGATACCAGCGGCGCTAAACATGCCGAAGCCTTTATGGAGGATATTGAAAAGAAAGGCAAGCTGGTCGAAGCTACCCTTCCAATACGAACCAACGGTATGATCTGGACTCTGCGGAACCTGTTGCCCATGGCTATGAAGATGATTGTGAAACGCAGAACGCCACCGCCTCCGCCGCTTGTGAAATCTGCTAAAGGTATAAAGATATTCAGGGCGATGTTCAGGGAAATGACCGAACATGTAAAGCAGGATCATCAGAAATCTCATAAAAAATAATAAGGGAGAACTGCTGGATGAAGCGATATGCATATTATTTGAGCTGCATCAATGAGTCCATGACGAAAGAGCTGGACCGTTCAATCGATTTTTGGCAGAAAGACCTTGGGCTTGAGTTTGTCAAACTCCATGAAGGCACCTGCTGCGGGGGCAGTAATCTTGACTATGTCAGCCCGAAACATTTTGCTCTGGTCAATGCACGCAATATTGCACTTGCCGAAAAAATGGGCCTTGATCTTATCGTCTCCTGCAACACCTGTCTGATGACAATCCGCACAGCCAAGAAAAAACTTGATGAGACGCCGGCACTAAAACAAGAGGTCAATGATATTCTGAAACAAGAAGGGCTTGAATATCGTGGGACTTCCGAGGTGCGGCATCTGTTGTGGGTACTGGTTGATGATGTCGGTCTGGAATCAATAAAGGCCAAGGTAACTGTTCCTCTGAAAAATTACCGGATCGCCCCTTTTTATGGCTGTCATATTCTCAGGCCGTCAACAGTTCTCGGAAGGGATAATCCCCTTGCACCCAGCTCACTTGACCAGTTGATTGAGGCTCTGGGTGGACAAACTATTCCCTATGAACATAAAAACCGCTGTTGCGGCTTTCACACCCTTCTGGTTGCAGAGGAAGAATCCCTCAATGTTGCGGCCGAAGCGCTTGAAGAGGCGATCAATGCTAAAGCTGATTTTATTGTAACTCCCTGCCCGCTCTGTCATACCGTGCTTGATGGCTATCAGTCAAAAGCGCTCAAACAGGCAAACATCGACAGCTCAATTCCTGTTTTTCATATTTCAGAGATGGTCGGTCTGGCTCTAGGCTACACAGCAAAGCAGCTTGGTATTAAAAGGCATATTGTCTGCTGAAACGGATTGATGCGATGGAAAGAGTGAGGTATTGATCACTGATCTGCCGGAAAGTTTTAATAAAAGGTTGAAAAAACGTAACTTTGCACGTTACTTTGCTCTCAGCCGGTAATTTACCGGTTGTTATGAGGGGGATCTTGTTTGTTTAAACCATCAAATTATTGCATTGCATGCTCAAAAATGATCTTTTTCTCCGGGCATTAAAGCGTCAGCCATGTTCCCGGACGCCAATCTGGGTAATGAGGCAGGCCGGACGTTATTTACCGGAGTACCGTGCTGTTAGAGAAAAAACAGATTTTTTAACCCTCTGTAAAACCCCAGAGCTGGCAACAGAGGTAACTATTCAGCCCGTTGAACTGATGGGTGTGGATGCAGCTATTATTTTTTCTGATATTCTTGTCGTTAATGAAGCCATGGGCATGAATGTCGAAATTATCGAATCAAAAGGAATCAGACTGACTCCTCCGATCCGTTCGCAGGCCGACATCGATAAACTTATTGTTCCTGATATCGATGAAAAGCTTGGCTATGTGATGGATGCACTCCGTATGACCAAAAAAGAACTTGATAACCGTGTTCCTCTTATTGGTTTTACTGGAGCAGCCTGGACACTCTTTACCTATGCAGTTGAAGGCGGAGGTTCAAAAAACTACGCTTATGCCAAGCAGATGATGTACCGTGAGCCTGCAATGGCCCATGCGCTTCTTGGCAAAATTTCAGGCGTTATTACCGCTTATGTGCTGAAGCAGATCGAAGCAGGAGCAGATGCCATCCAGATTTTTGATTCATGGGCAAGTGCTCTTTCCGAGGATGACTATCGCGAATACGCTTTGCCCTACATCAAGGAGACAGTACAGGCGATCAAAGCCAAACATCCTGATACTCCTGTTATTGTTTTCTCAAAGGATTGCAACACCATTCTTTCCGACATCGTTGATACAGGCTGTGATGCTATGGGTCTTGGTTGGGGTATTGATATCGGCAAGGCACGAGCTGAAACCGCTGATCGCGTTGCTCTGCAGGGTAACCTCGATCCGACCGTGCTTTATGGTACACCAGCCAGAATCAAGGCAGAAGCTGCCAAAATTCTCAAATCTTTCGGTCAGCACACCGAACATTCAGGACATGTTTTCAACCTTGGTCACGGTATCCTGCCTGATATGGATCCCGAACATCTGAAGCTGCTCGTGGAATTCGTTAAAGAAGAGAGCGCTCAGTACCACTAAGCGTATCAGTCTTCTTTTCCTCCTCTTGACTCGGTCTTATGTTATGCATAAGGCCGGGTTATTGTTATTTGTGGTTTCGCCTGTTGCTAAGCTACCAGCCGGTAATTCGTTGACGATCGGCGGATGAAATTGTTTTCAGCCACTCCTTGATGTAATCGATATGAGCTGTTGTGGGTTGGCCATTTGCTAGCCTTACTGATGAGACCCTCACCATCAGGATGTCGGGCAGCTCTCCTCGAAAAAAGCTGGGCAGATACAACAACTGGAGAAATTGACGAACAATCGGGTTTCTTTTGTCAATATCTCTTTCCCGTATTCCATCAATAACCATCCAGTATGCCACATCATCCTTTCTGGCATCTTGGCTGGCAGTAAAAGCCCTCGCCTCTATGCTGCCAGTCCCAGTCAATATCGAAACAATGTGCAATGGACTGACTTCAAATCCGCTGGCTTTGTAACACACTTGCTGCTCGTGGATCTTCTGAAAGTTCAACCCGTTTCCGCTCCATGCCATGACCACCGAAACCTTCCTGCCATCGGTATGTTGGTAGGTTCTTGTCGCCACGATATCGTGTTGAGACAAAACCGATTGGCCCCAGGAGAAATCATCAATCCGCTGATGGCCGACCATCTTCCACCCGGGGGGATGCTGGCTGACAAGCCTTTCAAGATCTGGTTTTGTAGGTGTTGTTTTTAAATTAATCCAAACTCTGCCCAAGAGCAGCGAAAACAGCATCAAAAATCCCAGTGTCAGGGAAAGAAAGCTATGTTTACTTATCCGCATCAGTTGATAATTTTGGAGATTTGATGCTGGAGTAGGCGAAAAAAAGACAACGATCGATAACTGCCAGCTGGAAAAGAGCTAAAACAAACGCCATAAACCCAGCTGTTTCATGAAAAAGTCCCTCGGCAAAACCGACTCCGACATACTGAATCGCCAGCACATGCAATATCACCCGCCCCAGATTACTCAATACGGCAACAGGAATAATAAAGGCAACTAACAACGCAATATGCCAAATGGTACGTCGTGCACCTACCCTGAGGTAAATGATACAGAGGGCTGTCAATGAAAAAATCGAATTCATTCCGGAACATCCCTCTGTGACTATAACGCAATATCTGCCAAAATAGAGCATGACCCCTTTAGCGACGACAGGAAAAAGTGTCGCGTTCAACACTGTTGCGCAAGCGGATGCGATTGCGAGAGCAAGTTCAGAAGACAGAATACTTGGCGCAACCCACCCGATCATCACGACAACGGTACCTGCAAACGCTGTAAAGTATGCAGATCGAATATATTCTCGCGGTGCCAATGCCGCCAGCAATCCGGCTGCCAGGAGAAACAGGCTCCACACATCCATAGTCACAGATTCGTAAGGATGACCGACAGCATAACCCAGACAACCGGAAATGATAAGAACGGAACCGAAAAAGACAGAACCTGTACCATTGCCAAGCCAGGATGCTGCGATAGCCTTATGTTCTGACCATAAAACAATTGCAATAACAGCGTATAATAATGCCTGATCGTTTTTTTCGGGAGATGGCGGGTAAAATCTGATATATCTTTCTAACGAATAGGTGAAAAGCAGGCAAAAAACCAACCATGGAAACCATGATACACGTGGCCTGAAAATCATAAGCGAAAAATAATTATGTTTGCGCTGACAACGATTAAAATCCACTATGATCACTTAACTATTGCGGATAAGCAAAGATCATACTTCTTACCCGATTGCGTAATCGGGTAAGAAGTCATAAAACTACTGAAACGACATCAAGATGTATGTGCCGATGATCTCAAAGATTTCTTTCTCAACCAGTATGCCCCCAAAAGAGCTCCTCCGCCTAAAAGCACCATAATTGGTGGTTCTGGCGCTGGAGATACAACTACTGAATTAATGCTAATCCCGGAGCCCTGACCAGCACCGTTTCCTTGACCTTGACCATTGCCCGACCCAGTGTTAACCGCAAGAGCATTGCCGTAAAACATCAGCATTGCAAGTGCCGTTAATCCATAATACATTATCTTTTTCATATTTTCTCCAGTTCAAGTGTATAGTAAGAGGGTATGATATTTTAGAATTTTTCCCTTAAACATAGACTACAATTATTGTGCCATCATGAAACAGCATTACACTTCAGAGCATAATCAGCTGACCGGCTCAGGTTAAATGTTCACTCCTCATTAAATATGCGCTTTGCTCCTGCGGATACGTAATTATCAACTATCAAAATCCTTACCCGAATGCATGGCGCAATAAAGGAAGAGGTAATAAAACTACTGCAACGACATTATGATGTTTGTGCAGCAGAAATAAGAGATTTCTTTCTCAACCAGTATGCCCCCAAAAGAGCGCCTCCGCCCAAAAGCACCATAATTGGTGGTTCCGGGGCTGGTGACACAACTGATCCATTATTACCATTCCCAAGGCCCTGACCAGCACCGTTTCCTGGACCTTGACATTACCTGGCCCTCCGGCCCCATTACCCACGCCACTCACTGTATTAGCATTTCCCCCAATGTCTGCTCCAGTGTTATCCGCAAGAGCAGTGCCGTAAAACATCAGCATAATTATGACCATTAATCCATATATCATCTTTTTCATATTTCCCCCAGTTCCAGTGGATTTTGAAAATATACCTTAAATATTCACTGCAATTATTGCGCCATCATGAATCAGATAACCTCTATGGATGTCCAGACTAATGGAATGATGTCTATTATCATACTGATTTATTGCAGCTGGTTATTTAACCTGCATGATTTTTTTAAGAAATTGCCAAGCCGGGAAAATAGTCCGTCTCAATTAAAAACAAAAACAGTTGCAGTTGTATTGTATTGAGTCGAATGGGCCCCGGAGTGGGGAAGATCTGCTTTCATTTCAAGTGGAAAAGTTGGCCAAACCCATTGTTCCAAAATCACATTTTAATTGAAGCGGAAAAATGGGTGTTGGTTTTATTGTTTTGATTGAAATTATGTCATAAGGTATGGTACTCGTGATTATATTTAATAATAGTGCCGGTATTCACATTTTTTTAACCTTGTATTTATGACCAGGCAATGTCGGTGTTCCGACGGGTTGACCGATCGGACTCGTTTAGAGGAACTCGTACTCGATACCATGCTCTACAGTGCACGACTCAAGGAGAGTGTGGCGCGGAAGGATAGTGCGGTTATTGTTGCGATGGCAAAAATGATTGCCGATACGTTTGAGGCGGGCGGAAAAGTGCTTCTCTGTGGTAATGGAGGGAGTGCTGCTGATGCCCAGCATCTTGCGACGGAGTTGACTATCAGGTACCGCAGCAGTGTTCAGCGTCCGGCACTTCCGGCTATTGCACTCTCAACCGATACATCGGCAATGACGGCTGGGGCGAACGACCTTGGTTATGATGCGGTTTTTGCCAGGCTGGTTGAGGCTTATGGTCGTAAAGGGGATATTCTGCTTGGTCTTTCTACCAGCGGAAACAGTAAAAGTGTGGTGAATGCTCTGGACTATGCTCGGGAGCATGGGATGAAAACCATTGCTCTCCTTGGTGGTGATGGCGGGGTGATGAAAGGGGTGGCTGATCTTGAAATTATTGTCCCCCATTCAGACTCTGCAGACAGGGTGCAGGAGTGCCATATTACCATTGGTCATGTTATCATTGATCTTGTGGAGCGGATACTTGGGTATTGCCTTTCTTAGAAATAACATAAAAAAAGTTGGCTATGACGATTAAGCAGATTGAAGGAGCATTGAGTGCCAGGGATATCAGGTTCGCTCTGGTTGTGTCGCGCTTTAACGATTTTATAGGGCAGAAGCTTGTTGATGGTGCTCTGGATTGCATTCGCCGTCATGGAGGATCGGAAGAGAATATTACCATTCTGCGTTGTCCCGGTGCTTTTGAACTCCCTTTAGTTGCTAAAAAGGCTGCCGTTACCGGTAACTATGACGCGATCATTACACTTGGTGTTATTATAAGAGGTTCTACGCCTCATTTTGATGTCATTGCTGCCGAAGCCACAAAAGGTATTGCTCAGGTTGCTCTGGATACCATGATACCTGTTTCTTTTGGTGTTCTCACCACGGAAAATCTTGAACAGGCTATTGAGCGTGCAGGAACGAAAGCAGGCAACAAGGGATTTGATGCTGCCATGACTGTCATAGAGATGGTGAATCTTTACCGGCAGATCTAGTTGTTGCTGTAACGGGTGAGATTGTTTTCGATGATCCTTGATGACACATCACGAAGTTCTTCAACACTGTTGAATTTGGCTGGTTGAAGAGGGGGGGCAATGATGATCCTGATTTTTCCCTTGTTGATTCTCAGGCTTTTTTTCGGGGTGATCAGATGACTGCCTATGATAGTGACTGGCAGTACGGGAACTCCCCCTTTTTGGGCAACAAGAAAAGCACCTCGCTTGAATGGCAGCAGTTTCCCATCTACCGATCGGGTTCCTTCAGGGAAAATATGGACGGAACGCCCGTTTTTTAATACTTCACTTGCTGCCAGAAGGCTTTTCAGTGCTTCCCTGTTCTGTCCTCGTTTGATCATGACAAAACCAGCCTGTTTTATGACATGACCGAAAATCGGTATTTTTCCAAGTTCTTCTTTGGCAACAAACCGCAGGTTGAGGTGCATTGAGCCAAGCAGCAGAGGAATATCGGCCATACCCGCATGGTTGCTGATGACAAGGTAGTTGTGATCAGGACTGTAATTTTCCTGACCGGTGACCTCAATTGAAATACCGAAAAGTTTTGCGCTGAAACGGCCCCACCATGCGGTTATTTTATGGAAGCTGTCTCCGGTGGGATCGATGATGTTGACAAGCAGGGAATAGAGTAACCCGAAAAACATCACTGGTATCAGGACAAAAAAAAATAAAAGAGTTCTGAAGTTTATCCCGCGATTGTTCATGGCGACTGTTTGAGCTCGTTGAGAAAGGAAGCGAGTTCGCAGTACTCTGAGCTGATGATGGTCGCACTTTTCTTTTTTTCGAGTACTTCCAGCAGGCGTGAGGGGATCTCTATTTCTTTGTCAAGTGCATCCTGAAGAACCTCAAGGAATTTTGCCGGATGGGCAGTTGACAGGACAATGCCTGCTTTTTTTGCATGGCTGCCTGAGGCTCTGTAAAGTTCAAGAGCACGGAAAGCGACGGCTGTATGCGGATCCATGATATAACCGAATCGGTCGTACACCAATCTGATTTCTGCAAGCGTTTCTTCATCCGAAACAGCAATACCTGTGATATCTTTGCCCATAGCGGTATGGTCGTTGCCGTAGAAATAGTTGAGTCGTGCGAAATTGCTCGGGTTGCCTACGTCCATTGCGGTTGAGCGGGTTGTGATAGTTGGACGAGGGTCGTAGCGTCCCTCGTTGAGATAGCGGGTCACGCTGTCATTGGCATTTGAAGCAGCAATAAAGTGACCAATCGGAAATCCCATCCGCTTTGCAAGCACACCCGCAGTAAGGTTTCCGTAATTGCCGCTTGGTACAGAAAAGAGTGGCTCATTAAAAGCATAGAGCTCTCTGAGTTGCAGGGCTGCCCAGGCGTAATAGAATGACTGTGGGATCAGTCTTGATATATTGATCGAGTTGGCCGAGGTGAGTGTCAGTCGTTCTTTCAGATCAGGATCGATAAATGCCTGTTTTACCATACGTTGGCAGTCGTCAAAATCGCCTTGCACTTCAAGTGCATGAACGTTGCCTCCGGCTGTAGTCAGTTGCTGTTCCTGCAGGTGGCTGACTTTGCCTGAAGGATAGAGCAGAACAACCCTTGTGTTGGGAATATCCTGAAATCCGTAAGCGACCGCGCTTCCTGTATCTCCTGATGTTGCAACAAGCACGGTAATCAGCTTTTCCTCTTCTGCAGCAAAATAACCGGTCAGCCGGGCAAGAAACCGCGCTCCGTAATCCTTGAAAGCCAGGGTCGGCCCGCAGAAAAGTTCCTCTATGAAGGTTTCTGTATCAAGCTTGACGATCGGGGTATCAAAGGGGTAGCAGCTTTCGATCATATCGCTGAGCTGGTCGAGGGGAATTTCGCCACCGATAAATTTTTTTGCAATGGCAAAGGCGACGTTGTTAAATGTGGCGCCTTCAAGAAGAGCTATTTCTTCCGGAGAGAAGTGCGGAATTGCAGATGGGATGTAAAGTCCTCCATCGGGCGCAAGTCCTTCAATGGTGGCTTTCTTTATAGATACAGGTATAGATGATTTATTGGTGCTGAAATAGATCATGATTGATAGAGCTCTTGATTAAAATTTGTTACAGTATTCTTGCACCTTCTTTGCAGATAGGCGATACCCACATGTCGGATTCAAGGCGGGCTTTCGAGTGCAGGAATGCCTCTTTCATGGCCCGACCTACTTCAAGAGCTGTTTTTTCAGAAGAGGAAAACGCAAAAAGTGAAGGGCCTGAGCCAGCGATGCTGCATCCGAGGGCACCCGAATCAAGAGCTGCCTGCTTGACGTCAAAAAAACCGGGAATCAGTGGAGCGCGCTTCGGTTCAGCAATAACATCAACCAGAGATCGTCCGATAAGATCATAATCGGACGTGAGCAGGCCGGTAACAAGAGCCCCGACATTGCCCCATTGCTGGGTAGCTGTTTTAAGCGGAATACTTGCAGGCAGTACCGAACGGGCATAGGATGTGCGCAGTTCGGTATGGGGATGCACCAGGGAACAGTAAAGGTGTTCAGGTGAAGGGATTGTAATGAGATCGAGTGGTGTATAGCTCCTTATCAGGACGAAATTACCCAGAATTGCCGGTGCAGCGTTGTCGGCATGAGCTGATCCGCAGGCAACCCGCTCCCCTTCAATAGCAAAGTGCACAAGCTCCATTTTTGAACAGGGGTGACCCATCAATTCGTTTGCCGCAACCAGCGCAGCGGCAGCGCTTGCAGCGCTGCTCCCCATACCGCTGCTGAGCGGCAGGTGCTTTTTAAGCTCCAGGGAGATATGGCCGGTAAACTCGATCTGCTTTTGGGTACGGATATATTCAAGAAATTTCAGAACGACGAAGCTCGATGTGTTTTTTTTAGGGTCAAGAGGAAGCGCGCCTCCATCACCCGTGATGCTTGTAATGGAAACCGGTGAACCCGATTGTATTTCATCGGAAAGCGTCAGAATGACTTCATCGCCGGGTTCTGTAATGGCAAATCCCAAGACATCAAAGCCGCAGGCAACATTTCCGACGGTTGCTGAAGCGAATCCTTTGACAGTTTTCATACCGTTTTCTGCGAACAAAATTCCTGAAGGTGCTGAAGTAGGATGTAAAGCTAATAAAAAGAGTATAGGTTCAAATGAGAGAGAGACAGAATTTGAATAACTAAAAGCTTTTCATTAAATTTGAGTTTTATTCTTTTGGAATGGTTGAATATCCGAGCTGAACTCTAAAAAGAAGTTAAGCAGAATCTTTCTCTTTTCTTAAACAAATAACCAAGCGGAATAAGATATGTCTATAACAGTCAGGCCTGATGAGGTTTCATCTATACTTCGCAAGCAGCTTGCCGGTTTTGAGTCAGAAGCAGACGTTTATGATGTGGGAACCGTGCTGCAGGTTGGTGACGGTATTGCCCGTGTATACGGTTTATCGAAGGTTGCAGCAGGAGAGCTGCTTGAGTTTCCCAATAAGGTAATGGGAATGGCTTTAAACCTTGAGGAAGACAATGTCGGTGCTGTATTGTTTGGCGAATCAAATCTGGTTAAAGAAGGCGATACGGTTAAAAGAACCAGCATGCTTGCTTCAATCCCTGTTGGCGAAACGATGCTTGGCAGGGTCATCAATCCTCTCGGTGAGCCGATTGATGGCAAGGGTCCCATTGAAACCCAGATCCGACTTCCTCTGGAACGCAGGGCACCAGGCGTTATTTACCGCAAATCTGTTAATGAACCGCTTCAGACTGGTCTCAAGGCTATCGATTCCATGATTCCGATCGGTCGGGGACAGCGCGAACTGATCATCGGCGATCGTCAGACAGGAAAGACAGCTGTTGCGCTTGATACCATTATCAATCAGAAAGGCAAAGGGGTTTATTGCATCTATGTAGCGATTGGACTGAAAGGTTCGACCGTGGCCCAGGTTGTCAATACCCTGGAAAAATATAACGCGATGGAGTACACCATCGTTATTTCTGCGACTGCATCTGATCCTGCGCCACTGCAGTTTATTGCACCATTTGCCGGTGCTACTCTCGGCGAGTTCTTCCGCGATACCGGTCGCCATGCTCTTGTTGTCTATGACGATCTTTCAAAGCAGGCTGTTGCCTATCGTCAGCTTTCCCTGCTTCTTCGTCGTCCGCCTGGACGCGAAGCCTACCCTGGCGACGTTTTTTACCTGCACTCCCGCCTGCTTGAAAGAGCTGCGAAAATTACAGACGATATTGATGTTGCAAGGAAAATGAACGATCTTCCTGATGTTCTTAAGCCCATAGTGAAGGGAGGCGGAAGTCTTACTGCACTGCCGGTTATCGAAACCCAGGCTGGGGACGTTTCTGCATATATCCCGACTAATGTGATCTCTATCACTGATGGTCAGATTTTTCTTGAATCGAACCTTTTCAACTCTGGACAAAGGCCGGCTATCAACGTTGGTATATCGGTATCCCGTGTTGGAGGAAGTGCACAGATCAAGGCAATGAAAAAGGTAGCCGGTACCCTCCGTCTCGATCTTGCACAGTTCCGTGAGCTTGAGGCCTTCTCGAAATTTGGTTCTGATCTCGATAAAACCACCAAGGCCCAGCTTGACAGGGGTGCAAGACTTGTCGAAATTCTTAAACAGGGTCAGTATATCCCTATGCCTGTTGAAAAACAGGTTGCCATTATTTTTCTCGGAACCCAGGGATTACTCGACACGGTTGATTTGCGCTTCATCCGCAAGTTTGAGGAGGAGTTTCTTGGTATGCTTGAGGTCAAGCACAGCAATATCCTTAAAACTATTGCAGAGAAAGGCACTTTGGAGACCGATGCGGCAAACGCGCTCAAGGAGATTGCTGTCAAGTTTGTCAATACCTTCAAGGAAAAAAATAAGGCGTAAGAAAAGATGGTTTTTAAGTAATTTATTAACAGTCCCGTAATACATGCCTACATTAAAGGATATACGTGTACGAATCAAAGGGGTAAAGTCTACTCAGCAGGTCACCAAGGCGATGAAGATGGTGGCCGCTGCAAAGCTGAGAAGGGCTCAGGAACGGGCAGTCATGGCTCGTCCTTATGCCTCGAAGCTGAAGGATATGCTGGGATCCTTGTCGGCAAAGGTAGATACTTCTCTTAATCCTTTGCTTTCCGGCCGTTCTGAGATTAACAAAGTTCTTGTGATTCTTATCACTTCCGACAGGGGCTTGTGCGGCGCATTTAATACCAATATTATCAAGCTTGCGTACAAGACCATTCATGAGGACTTCACCGCTATTCACAGCAATGGCGGAGTGAGTATGATTTGTGCCGGTTCCCGTGGATTTGATTTCTTCAGGAAAAGAGAGTATAAGATTGTCAAGGGATACCCTGCTGTTTTTCAGAGTCTTGATTTCAGTACTGCCAAAGAGATTGCTGATACCGCATCCGGTATGTATCTGCGAGGCGAGGTTGACAAGGTGATTGTTGCTTACAATGAGTTCAAGTCGGTGCTTGCGCCGAACCTGAAAGCTGAAGTACTCCTCCCTATTGCACCGGAAACTTCGGGGAAGGAGAGCAGCAGTGACTATATTTACGAGCCCTCCCCATCGGCGATTATCGACGTCCTGGTGCCCAAGCATCTCAATACCCAGATATGGAGAATGATGCTTGAATCGAATGCGGCAGAGCAGGCCGCCCGAATGGCGGCTATGGATTCTGCTACCGAAAATGCAAAGGAGCTTCTTAGGACACTCAACATCAGTTACAACCGTGCAAGACAGGCTGCCATTACTACAGAGCTTAGTGAAATTGTTGCAGGCGCTGAGGCATTGAGCAGTTGATGGGGCAATTCAAGATATTAATGATTTAAAGCGCCTGCAAGGGCGCTTTTTTTTTATGGTTACAAGGTTACAGATGTCAGTGTTATGCAGTTCATCAGGAAATGATTTATATTTTATCCGGTAATGATGGAAGTTAAGTCTCATTTTATTGATAAAGAAAGTATGGGCGGAAGCATAAAGATCTACAAGTTTGGAGGAACCTCTCTGGGGTCAGCCGGACGAATAAAAAAAGTTGCAGCTATCATTGCCGCTGCATTGGTACATAACAAGATTGTTGTTGTTGTTTCTGCCATTCATCGGGTTACTGATCTTTTGCTTGAATCTGCTGCCAAAGCCTGCAGCGGTGATAGCAGTTACCGTGTTACCCTGAATGAACTGGATCATCTCCATCACTCAATAGCTGGTGAACTTTTTTCCGGAGACATCTTCGAAAGCGTTACCGTGTCGATACGTTCCGAACTTTCCGAGCTTAATGATTTTGTTCATGGTGTTTTTCTGCTCAGGGAGCTTTCTGAAAAAAGTCTGGCGCGGGTGCTGAGTTTTGGTGAACGGTTGTCAGCCCGGTTGGTCAGCAGTTATCTTCAGGAGCAGCATATTGCTTCATATTATCTTGATGCCCGAGATGTGATTGTCACCGATACTCATTATGGTGATGCCCTTGTTGACAGTCATGCGTCCGAACTGAAGATCAGAAAACGCCTTGCATCGTTTGAGGGTGTGCCTGTTATCACCGGATTTATCGCTGCAGCGCCTGATGGGACAGTAACGACACTCGGTCGAGGCGGATCTGATTATACAGCCTCAATTATCGGTGCAGCAATCAGTGCATCAGAAATCTGGATATGGACCGACGTTGATGGCTTTTTCAGTGCAGATCCAAAACGGGTTCGTGATGCGAGGATTCTTCCCTATATCACTTATGCTGAAGCTATGGAACTTTCTCATGCAGGGGCAAGAATCCTGCATCCTCTTGCTGTTCAGCCGGCCATGAAAGCAGGAATTCCTGTATTGATAAAAAATTCATTCAATACTGCTGCTGAAGGGACAAGAATTGAGCGCTCCATGCCTCCCGATATCCGCAGGACTTTGCCGGTGACAGCTCTTTCTTCAATCAACAAAGTTGTTCTTCTGAATCTTTCAGGAAGCGGGATGGTGGGGGTTCCAGGCATCGCATCACGTTTGTTCAGTTGTCTTGCTCTGAACCGGATCAACATTATATTCATATCACAGGCGTCCTCTGAACAGTCTATCACTCTTGCCATAAATCCCTCGCAGGCTGTAAAAGCAAAAAAAATCCTTGAGGAAGAGTTTCAGAATGAAATTGAATTCCGTGAGATTGATCCTCTTGTAATCCGTCGTAACCTTGCCATGATCGCTGTTGTCGGCAATAACATGTCAGGTCATCCGGGTGTTTCTGCGCAGTTGTTTGAAACACTTGGTAAAAACGGCATCAATGTTATAGCGGTGGCTCAGGGTGCCAATGAAATGAATATTTCTATTGTTATCGACAGCCATCATGAGGATAAGGCCCTGAATTGTATTCATGAATCGTTTTTCCTTTCTCAGCGCAAGGTGCATCTTTTTATAGCTGGTACGGGCACCATTGCCAAAAGCCTGATTGGTCAAATCAGCGCCCATCGTCACAATCTGCAGCAAGATAATGACCTTGATGTGGTAGTATGCGGGATGGCCAATACCGGCAATATCGCGCTGGATGATAACGGAATTGACCTTCAACATTGGCAGTCAGCTCTGTTACCGAGAATTGAGCACCATGACATTGAAGGTTATCTGCATCTTATCAAGGAAAGAAACCTGCACAATACCATTTTTGTCGATTGCACGGCAAGCGCTAAGGTTGCAGAAATGTATCCTGACATCCTTCTTGGGAATATTTCTTTGGTAACTGCAAACAAACTTGGTATGGCGGGACACTGGTCGCTCTACTGCAGGATAAGGGATGCTCAGCGGAAAAGCAATGCCCGTTTTCTTTTCGAAACCAATGTGGGCGCTGGGTTGCCCATCATCAACACACTGCACGACCTTAAAAACAGTGGTGATAAAATCATCAGTATCGATGGTGTTCTCTCAGGAACGTTAAGTTTTATTTTTAATGAACTTCGCAAAGGTGGCCGGTTCAGTGAGATTGTTCGCCGTGCGCAACAGGCAGGCTATACTGAGCCTGACCCGAGAGATGACCTCTCAGGTGCTGATTTTGCCCGGAAGTTCTTAATTCTTGGTCGTGAACTTGGGTATACAATGGAGTATGATGATGTTGTTTGCGAGAGTCTTGTGCCCCCGGAGTACCGTGGCCAGATATCTGTAGCAGATTTTCTTGACCGGTTATCAAGCGTTGACGAGTGGTTTACCGCAGAAACCGAAAATGCCGCCAAGGATGGAATGACTATAGCTTATGCTGGTGAGATTCGGGCTGGAAAGGCAAGCATCGGGGTAAAAAGGGTTCCGCTTTCAAGTCCTATTGCAGGTCTCAGCGGGTCGGAAAATATGGTTGTCTTCACTACTGAGCGCTATCGGGCGACACCTCTTGTTGTGCGCGGTCCCGGTGCAGGCGGAGAGGTTACCGCAGGGGGTGTTTTTGCCGATATTCTGCGTATTGCAAGCTATCTGGTTTAGGAGAACGAACCATGCGAGCAGAAATTGTTTCTATTGGGGATGAACTTCTTAAAGGTCAAAGGGTAAACACAAATGCAGCGTTTATTGCCGCAGCTCTTGCTGGTATTGGTGTGCCTGTTGGAAGAATCGTCTCATGTTCTGATCTTGAGCATGAGATGGTTTCAGTGTTTACCGAATCGCTTGAACGGGCCGACATTGTACTTGTTACAGGTGGCCTCGGGCCGACTAGAGATGATCGGACACGAAAAGCTGTGCAGGAACTTCTCGACAGGGGGCTTGAATTGAGCGAGGATGCATACGTTAATCTTGCCGACAGGATGAAACAAAGAGGAGTGGAGTTATCTGAGTCACTCCGCGATCAGGCAATGGTTATCGAAGGATCTCATGTTATTGCAAACACCAGGGGAACAGCTGCGGGGATGATTATTGGCTGTGGAGAGCGCTTTCACCATCATTATCTGGTGCTGATGCCAGGTGTTCCCTCAGAAATGAAGGCCATGATGGAACTTACTGTGCTTTCCTATTTTGCGGCACTTTCAACTACAGCCATTCGTCATACGCCAGTAAAAACACTCGGAATTGGCGAATCGACCCTTGCAGCAATGATTGTTGACATAGAAGATCATCTTCCGCAGGGAACGACCCTTGCCTATCTGCCGCATGCTGCAGGTGTAAACCTGATGATCAGTTCTATAGGCCGAAAGCAGGAAGAGGTTGATAGCGATAATCGCAGCATTGTTGATGCCATTCTGAAAAGGGCCGGTAAATTTATTTTTGCGACCAGCGATGTCACTCTTGAAGAGACGATAGGCGCATTGCTCTCTTCCAGAGGGATGACTGTAGCGGTTGCCGAATCCTGTACGGGGGGACTTGTTGCCAGCCGGTTGACTGATGTGCCCGGTTCATCATTGTATTTCCTTCAGGGTTTTGTTGTGTACAGCAATCAGGCAAAACAGAAGACGCTTGGGGTGAACAAAGATCTTATTGAGTCTTTCGGTGCTGTCAGCGATGAGGTAGCACGGGCAATGGCAAAAAGATGCCTGGAAATTAGCGGAGCCGACATTGCTGTTTCAACAACGGGTATAGCCGGGCCGTCAGGAGGTTCCCCTGAAAAACCTGTCGGCATGGTTTGTCTGGCGATTGCCACAAAATTGTCAGGGACAGTACTTTCTAAAACACTTTTTATGCATGGAGATCGTGAAAGCAACAAGTTCCGCTTCAGCGAAGCTGCCCTGCGTGAATTGTGGGAGTACCTGCGAGATCAGGAATGAACGCTTCCCTTTTTTCCATGCATCAGCGAATCCTTGGATGAGCTGGATGAAGAGTGTCAAATCAAAAATTTATTCTCATTTTCTCAAAAAAGAGATTGTATTATTGGTAACTCATCAGATGAGTACAATATTTCACATGGTTTACGATAAGCACATAGTTCACATGATAGCGTATGGCAATAATTGCAAGATTACCTGATATAGTAGCGAACAAAATTTCTGCAGGGGAAGTTGTACAACGCCCGGCCTCAGTGGTTAAAGAGCTTATTGAAAATTGCATTGATGCTGGTGCAGATAAAATAACTGTTGCTATAAAAGATGCTGGAAAGGGACTGATCCGGATTGTAGATAATGGTGCAGGGATGTTGAGGGAAGACGCCCTTTTGTGTGTTGAACGGTTTGCAACCAGTAAAATTACTGGCATTGATGATCTTGACTCTCTTCAGAGCCTTGGTTTCAGGGGTGAAGCACTTGCAAGTATCTCATCGGTCTCGCATTTTGAATTGAAAACCAGAACGGCAACACAGACGCTGGGTTTGCGGCTCCGTTACGAAGGGGGAATCCTTGCCGAGGAATCAGGGGTACAGGGAGAGCAGGGGACGACAATCAGCGTCAGAAACCTTTTTTTCAATGTGCCTGCCAGGCGGAAGTTTCTGAAGTCAAACGCCACCGAGTATCAGCATATTTTTGAAATCGTCAAATCGTTCTCGCTGGCATATCCGGAGATTGAATGGCGAATGTATAGTGATGACGAAGAGCTCTTTCATTTGAAAACACCGGTTATCCTGGAACGGCTCAATGTTTTTTATGGTGACGATTTTGCCGGCAGCATGATTAAGATTTCTGAGGAAAACGACTTCCTCTCTATCAGGGGATTTCTCGGAAAACCCGTCATGCAGAAGCGTCGAAAACTGGATCAGTATTTTTTTATCAATCGTCGGCTTGTCCAGAATAGAATGCTGTCTCAGGCTGTTCAGCAGGCTTATGGGGACTTGCTGGTTGAGCGTCAGACTCCTTTCATCCTGCTTTTTCTTGGCATTGATCCTTCCCGCGTCGATGTCAACGTGCATCCTGCAAAGCTTGAGATCCGTTTTGATGATGAGCGGAGTGTTCGCAACATGTTTTATCCGGTTATTAAGAGGGCTATCCAGTTACAGGATTTTTCACCTGACATCGAAGCCAGGGAAAGCGATAACTTCTCTTCTCAACCTTCCCGGGAATCGTCATACAGAAAGCTTGCATTCCAGGATATACCGAACCGTTCTATCTCAACAAGCGACCTTTATGCAAATTATCAAGCAGGTTCATTTCATGAACATGTCGCTCCCCGGGATTTCTCCTTGAAGCATGAGGAAATGCTTTCGCCTCACTCTGTTTCTGGAAATGTTTTACCGGAGCGTGAGCTGAAGGAAGGTGATGAAGGGCTTTCATCCCTGCTGCTTTCTCGTCTCAGTGACGAAGAAGCCGTTCCAAATCCGAAAGGGGCCGAACCGAAAATATGGCAGTTGCATAACAAATATCTTGTATGCCAGATCAGAACCGGGTTGATGATCATTGATCAGCATGTGGCGCATGAACGGGTCTTGTACGAACGAGCTGTTGATGTGATGCACCAGAATGTTCCAAACTCCCAGCAGTTGCTTTTTCCTCAAAAGGTAGAGTTTCGTCTGTGGGAGTACGAGGTTTTTGAGGAAATCCGGGAAGATCTTGACAGGCTTGGTTTCAATTTGAGAAAGTTCGGCAAACAAACGGTTATGATAGAGGGTGTTCCACAGGATGTTAAACCGGGAAGTGAAGTCACCATCCTGCAGGATATGATTGCTGAATATCAGGATAACGCATCAAGGCTTAAGCTCGAAAAGCGTGACAACCTTGCAAAATCATACTCGTGCCGCAATGCCATAATGGCTGGTCAAAAGCTTACTCTTGAAGAGATGCGGACACTTATTGACAACCTTTTTGCTACTCGTGAACCATATTCATGTCCTCATGGCAGACCCGTTATTATCAAGCTTTCACTTGACCAGCTTGACCGGATGTTCGGGAGAAAATAACAAGGTGGTTGCAAGTTTGTCCAAAAATAGTAAATTTGAGCCCATGCCCTTGTAGCTCAGTGGATAGAGCAACAGTTTCCTAAACTGTAGGTCGGCGGTTCGAGTCTGCCCGAGGGCACTTTTCCTCCCCTCCAACCGCAGGGGTGGATGATTTTCTGGATACAATTATAACACATACTCTGCTTTCCTGTACAAAACTTATCTATTGACGCTCTTCAGATCCTCATTACTATTTCGATGTACAGGTCGTTGCATGTCATTCATATTTGGTATTTTGCAGCCATACGTTTTTTTTCATGGTAGACGTTAATCGTTAAAAAGATGAAGGTTGCCAGAATTATAATCAGCATTCTCTTGTTGCTTTTCTTTGCTGATATTGCACGATACTTTGTTTATCCCGATATAGGAAAGCTTGTTGAAGAAAATCCGGTAAAAACAGCTTTTATGGAGTCCCGTGAGGCTGAATGGAAGGAGGAAGGGCTCGACAAAAAAAAAATACATCAGCAGTGGGTATCGCTGCACAATGTTTCTCCGAACCTTATCAAGGCGGTTCTGATTGCTGAAGACGACAAGTTCTGGAAGCATGGGGGATTTGATTACCAGGCGATTGAGAGGTCGATCGAAAAAGATATTGCGGCAAAAAAATTTAAAATGGGTGGCAGTACCATCAGCCAGCAGCTTGCAAAAAATCTTTATCTCTCCTCTTCAAAAAACCCGGTTCGCAAAATCAAGGAGGCCATTCTTACATGGAGAATTGAAAAAAAACTTTCAAAACGCCGGATTCTTGAGCTTTATGTGAATCTTGTAGAATGGGGTGATGGCATTTTTGGTATTGATCAGGCTGCGAGGCATTATTATGGTGTCAGCCCCGCCCGTTTAACGGCACAACAGGCATCAAAACTTGCATCGATACTGCCGAATCCGATTAAATTTTCCCCTGTCGGTTCTTCTTCCTATGTTCGCAATCGTTCGAGAATAATCTTTGCTATCATGCGAAAGAGGGGGATATTTGTACCTGACTACAAAGAGGTTATGACCGTTAAGCCTGACGTCGTGCCGGTGGATTCGGTTGTGATTGGTGTGCCGGAATATCTAATTGATCAGGCAGTTTCAGCTGATAGCACATCAGAAAAAGGTGCTGCAGATCAAAGTGTCCTTCCGCCTGGAAAAGGAGACACGGGTGTTTCCGAAACTCCATCAGGTGCAGAAAAGCCTTGAACATAGTTGAAAAAGGTCAATAAAAGCAGAAAAACGCTCTGAACACGGAGCGTTTTTCTGTATCTGGCAATGTGTGATCTGCTATTTTATTCGTTGTAGACTTCAAACAATGTTTTGTCAACTCCGCAGACAGGACATACCCAATCATCAGGGAGACTCTCGAATGGAGTTCCAGGTTCAATTCCGCTGTCTGGATCGCCAAAATCAGGATCATAGACATAGCCGCAAGGTACACAAACCCATTTTTGCATAAAATTTTTCTCCGGTTAAATTAAGAGTTATCTCAGTTGTAAATGATGATACAAAAAAAAGACCGATTGAGTATGATATGTTTGTTTGGATGTCTTTATGCTGAAACAAAGCGAAAGTGCTTTTAAAAAGTTCTTTTGCATGCATAAAAAAGTTGCCGGTGCCATTGCTTAAAAGGACAGGCTATCCGGTTCTGACAAAAGATGACATTGTCGTCAGGTGCTGACGAAGTGAGATTCCGGGGCGTGTTGCCTGATTGCAAAGAGATTGTTTTAGCACACAGCCGAATACGGAGATTGGGGAGAAGCTTATGAATAATCCTGAGCTCTGTAACAAATTTGTATTAACTCACGGGAAGGGTATGAAATGAACTGGAAAAGGGCACTTTATGTCTGGCTGATGATTGCCGTTGCCGAATCCGTTCATGGAACCTTGCGGCGCCTCTTTCTGGTTCCCCGGACAGGTGAGCTGCTCTCTCACCAGATTGGGGTGGTGATCGGCTCCGTCATTATTTTTACCATTGCATGGCTCTGCATTCGGTGGTTTGGTCCAGGCTCACACCGGCAGCAGCTTCAGGTAGGCGCACTGTGGGTGGTGCTTACCCTTATCTTCGAGTTCACTCTCGGCTTCTTTTTCGGATATTCGCTGGATCGCATCCTTTCTGACTACAACATTGTTCAAGGCGGATTGATGGTGTTCGGCATATTGTTTATGCTTTTTTCTCCAGCCTTTGCAGCCAAAGCGCGGGGTTTGAACGAGAATATCGGCGGAAAGTGAATTTAATACCATCCTCTCAGTTTCATAGCATCTGCAACTCGTTTGACAGCAACAATGTACGCAGCCAGACGGTTATGGACCTTATAGGTCTGGCTCGTTTGCTGCACAGCCAGAAATGCAGTTTTCATTTTGTTTTCGAGGCGTTGATGAACCTGTTCCTCATCCCAATAGTATCCGTAAGCGTTCTGTACCATTTCAAAATATGAAACGGTTACGCCTCCTGCATTGCAGAGGAGGTCGGGAATGATATAAATACCTTTATTATAAAGAATGGCGTCGGCTTCCGGGGTGATTGGTCCGTTTGCAAGTTCTGCGATGATTTTCGCCCTGATATCAGGAGCATTTGTCTTTGTTATAACCGAATCAAGGGCTGCAGGAAAAAGAACTGCCACATCAAGTTCAAGAAGTTCTTTGTCTGAAATAGCAGCAGCCCCTGGAAAAAAGGTTACCGAACCAGTCTTTTTTTTATGTGCCATGAGCGCGTCATAGAGAAATCCATCCGGGTTATAAATGCTTCCTGATGAATCTGAAACTGCAATCACTTTCATTCCGAGAAGTTGAATGGCAAGCTTATGGGCGTTAGAACCAGCATTGCCGTAACCCTGGATTGCAGCTCTTTCTCCAGCAAGGTTCAAACCCAGCGTTTCCGAGGCATTCCGTACGCAATAAATGCCACCTCTTGCCGTGGCATCACCTCTTCCCGCAGAGCCGCATAGTGCGAGAGGTTTTCCGGTGATGACCCCGAACGTGTTCTTGCCCTGCATGATGGAGTATTCATCAGCCATCCAGCCCATAATTTGTGACGTTGTGTAAACATCCGGGGCTGGAATGTCCTTTTCAGGTCCGAGAAAGCTTCCGAGCTGGCGAATGTAGGCACGAGATAAACGTTCAAGTTCACTGGTTGACATGGTTTTCGGATTGCAGATAACTCCACCCTTTCCTCCACCGAGGGGAAGATCCATGACCGAGGTTTTCCAAGTCATCCACGAAGCCAATGCTCTTATAGTATCAATAGTTTCATCAGGGTGAAAGCGGATTCCTCCCTTGTTCGGCCCTCTTGCATCATTATGCTGTACACGGAACCCTTGAAAAATTTTAGTTCGGCCGTTATCCATTTTAACAGTCATAGTGACATGGAGTTCCCGTAAAGGGCGGCGGAGAAGTTCATAAGCAGCAGGGTCGAGCTCAATGATGGCAGCCGCTTCTTCAAGCTGCTTCTGAGAGGTGTTATAAGATGTTTGTGCGGATTGGGGTATCTGTATCATAAAAATAGTTGCCGAGGGTGCGAAGGTTTTTTTAATCAATGGTAAAACTGCCCTTGTAGACGATTTTTGCAGGTCCGGTGAGGAATACCTCATCCATTGCCTCATTGAACTGAACATCAAGGATATCTCCGCTCTTCACAGTGACGTGTACCGTTGTACCTGAAGTTTTGTCAAGCCGATGGCTTATCAAGGCTGCCGCAACCGATCCCGTGCCGCAGGCAAGGGTTTCATCTTCCACCCCGCGTTCAAACGTACGGATAGAAAGAGAGTTAGGAGCAGTGATCTCAATAAAGTTGACGTTGGTGCCTTCAGGAAAAATATCGGTTCGGTGCCTTATGGCTCGTCCGGTTCCGGTAACACTTGCGTTGTGCAGGTCTGGGGTAAAAATAATTACATGCGGCGAGCCGGTATTGACAGTGTGGCAGACCAGCCCCTCAATTACCATATTGTTCCGGAACTCTTTTGGGACAAGCATCCTTAGTCTGACGGTCTCTGCCGCTGTAATCCATGCATCATATCGGTTGCTGTTTGCTTCAAAGACATAGCCGTTGAAGGACGAGGCGGGAATTCCTAAGGTGAACGCAAAATATGCAGCACACCTTCCTCCGTTTCCGCACATTGATCCAGGATAGCCATCGGCGTTGAAGTATTTCATACTGAAAGCATGTGCAGAGGATGGTTCTATGAGAATAAGACCATCAGCACCTATCCCTGTTCTTCGGGTGCATAACATATTGATCTGCTCCGGAGAAAATTTTATGGACAGGTCTCTGTTGTCGATAACAATAAAGTCATTGCCCGCACCGGACAATTTGCTGAACGTGATCTCCATAGGGTTACAAATATGCCGGATTTAGAAATTTTACTTTGCAGTACCGTGTTCGAAAATGCTTGAAGCAAGTGCTTTCATGCTGTATAATAAAACAATAGCGCATGAAAGCGCCTGTAAAACTATTTATTATTAAATAAATTTTCTTATTTTAGTCAAGGGTATACCAGTTGATTTGTTTGGGTAATTGCCTTTCTTCTTAAGTTGACTTTTAAGGTTTTTTCTATAGATTTTGAAAGTAATCATATGCATTGCGTTACAGGATAGATAAAAGGATGCTGTTTTTTGGCTGCTTTTCTCCCACATACTGCCGCTCGGCTGTATTGTAAGTTATAACGCAACGGTTTTCTTTTTGGTTTCTTTAACATGAAATAGGTCCAAACAAAGGAGAGAATACAATGGCTGAACAAGTGAATCCGGCAGGAGTCAAGCCAAAGGGCACTGTCCCACCTCCCAAGGGGAACGCTCCTTCTCCGAAGGTGAATGGTGCTCCAGGTGCGCCATCGGTTATCAAGGAGCAGGATGCGTCAAAAATGAGGAGATTTCTGTTCCAGCGAACAGAAACGCGCTCAACAAAGTGGTATCAGATTTTTGATACCGAGAAGGTTGATGACGAACAAGTCGTCGGAGGTCATCTCGCGCTGCTTGGAGTGTTGGGTTTCCTTATGGCAATCTACTACATCTCAGGGATTCAGGTTTTTCCTTGGGGTGCACCAGGTTTCCATGACAACTGGTTCTATCTGACTATCAAACCAAGAATGGTTTCTCTTGGTATTGATACCTACAGTACGAAAACAGAGGATCTTGAATTTGCAGCCTCAAAACTTATAGGCTGGGCGTTATTTCACTTTCTTTCTGGTTCCATCCTTCTTTTCGGTGGATGGCGTCACTGGACGCACAATCTCACGAATCCTTTTACCGGACGTGCCGGTAATTTCCGTGATTTCAGGTTCCTTGGCAAGTTTGGTGATATAGTATTCAGCGGAACGAGTGCGAAAACCTACAAGGATGCGCTTGGACCACACACTATTTATATGTCGCTCCTTTTCCTTGGCTGGGGCTTGCTGATGTGGTTGGTGCTCGGGTTTGAACCTATTCCCGATTTCCAGACCATCAATTCAGAGACCTTTATGTCTTTTGTGTTTTTTATCATCTTTTTTGCTCTTGGTATCTACTGGTGGAACAATCCTCCGAATGCGGCCATCCACTTGAATGATGATATGAAAGCTGCCTTTTCAGTTCACCTGACAGCAATCGGCTATATCAACATCGCACTCGGTGTTATTGCCTTCGTTGCTTTCCAGCAGCCTTCATTTGCCGCTTACTACAAGGAACTCGACAACCTTGTCTTTTATCTGTATGGTGAGCCGTTCAACAGGGTGAGCTATAATTTCGTTGAGGAAGGCGGTAAGATTATATCTGGTTCAAAGGAATTTGCTGATTTTGCTCCTTATGCCATTCTTCCAAAAAATGGCCACTCTTTCGGTATGGCAAGAGTTGTTATTAATCTTATTACCTTCAACCATATCATCTGCGGCGTTCTCTATGTTTTCGCCGGTGTCTACCATGGTGGTCAGTATCTCCTTAAAATTCAGCTTAACGGCATCTACAACCAGATCAAGTCTATCTGGATTACTAAAGGACGTGATCAGGAAGTTCAGGTTAAAATCCTTGGTACAGTAATGGCTCTCTGTTTTGCCACTATGCTTTCGGTTTATGCAGTAATCGTCTGGAATACAATCTGCGAGCTGAATATTTTTGGTACGAATATCATGATGTCTTTCTACTGGCTGAAACCTCTTCCGATTTTCCAGTGGATGTTTACTGATCCAAGCATCAATGACTGGGTAATGGCTCATGTTATTACAGCCGGTTCGCTCTTCTCGCTGATCGCACTTGTTCGTATTGCATTCTTTGCACATACCTCACCACTTTGGGATGATCTTGGTCTCAAGAAAAATTCCTACTCTTTCCCGTGTCTTGGCCCGGTATACGGCGGAACTTGCGGCGTATCGATTCAGGATCAGCTGTGGTTTGCAATGCTTTGGGGAGTCAAGGGTCTTTCTGCAGTCTGCTGGTATATTGACGGTGCATGGATCGCTTCCATGATGTATGGTGTTCCAGCTGCTGATGCAAAGGCATGGGATTCCGTTGCAGGACTTCACCATCATTATTCAGCCGGTATCTTCTACTATTTCTGGACGGAAACCGTGACGATTTTCTCAAGTTCACACCTTTCGACCATTCTTATGCTTGGACATTTGATATGGTTTATCAGCTTTGCTGTATGGTTTGAAGATCGTGGTTCACGCCTTGAAGGTGCAGACATTCAGACCAGAACCATCCGTTGGTTTGGCAAGAAGTTCCTTAACAGAGATGTTGAGTTCAGGTTCCCGGTATTGACCATATCAGATTCCAAGATGGCAGGTACGTTCCTTTATTTTGGCGGAACCTTTATGCTGGTATTTCTTTTCCTGGCCAATGGGTTTTACCAGACTGATGCGCCGCTTGCTCCAACTGTCAGTGATGCATCTGTATCTGGTCAGGTTATGCTGACTCAGGTTGTTGATTATCTGTTGAAGCTGATTGCTTAATTCCGATCATACACGAAGGAGCATTGAGGCTCCTTCGTGTATGATATTTTTGATACCCAAGTTTACCATGTAATTAAAGAGGAGGGTTTTTATGGCCGATCCTGTACGACAGCCAGATATAGTGTCACCACCTGCAGCCAAAGCACCACCTGCCGCCCCGAAAGCGGTAGCACCGGCAGCAAAGCAGGCACAGGCAAAACCAAAAGAGGCTCCGCAGAAACAAACGGGGAAGCCTCGACTTGCATCACTGAATACAAATCTCGGGAGAAGCGGTGTACGTCAGGAATCTGCTCTTCCGGTAAAAAAGGTTGCTCCGAAACCTGCACCTGGGGCTAAGCCTGCACCAGGAGCCAAGACGGCGCCAGGTGCAAAACCGGCAGCACCTGCGGCAAAGGGATCGCCTGGCGCACCAGCTGCTCCAGCACCAGCAGTCGGGGCTCAACCTGTTGCGAAAAAGGCAGCACCAAGAGCAAAGTCCCACTATTTTATTATTGAGAACCTCTGTGTGGGATGTGGACTCTGTCTTGACAAGTGCCCGCCGAAAGTCAATGCCATTGGTTACAAGTTCTATGGAGACGTTCAGGAAGGCGGGTTCAGGTGTTATATTGATCAGGATGCCTGTATTTCCTGTTCTGCCTGTTTTTCTGCAGATGAATGTCCTTCGGGAGCATTAATCGAAGTGCTTCCTGACGGTGAGGTGCTTGACTTTACCTATACACCACCTGAAAGGCTTGATTTTGACCTCAGATTTCTCCACAGATTTCACAGGGAAGCGAGATAGGACAAGCAGGCTTCTCATGTTATTGACAATATTTTTTTGAAAGCATTGCTTAACTGAAGCAATGCTTTTTTTTTGAAGATCTTAATCTGCCATGTTGGAGCAAAACAACGCAGGATTGAACAATCTGGAATTCAGGCTCAGTGAAGAAACAGACTCTGCATCCAAGGCGCTGATTATTATACCCACCTACAATGAGGCTGATAATATAGCAAGGTTGTTGAGCGACCTTGCAGGACTCTATCCATCCTCTGTTGATATCCTTGTTATAGACGACAACTCGCCTGATGGAACCATAGATATTGTCCGTTCAATGCAAGCAACTATGAGAATGCTGCATGTTATCAGGCGGGAGAGAAAATTAGGGCTGGGTACAGCATATATTAGCGGTTTCCATTATGCCATGCAGAAGGGCTACCAATACATTATAGAGATGGATGCTGATTTTTCGCATGATCCTTGTGAAGTTCAGCGCTTTCTCAATGCCATGAAGGGAGCGGATCTGGTTATAGGATCCCGATATATGAACAATACGGTTAATGTTGTTAACTGGCCGCTTGGCAGGTTAATTCTATCAAAAATGGCCAGTATTTATACGCGGTTTATTACTGGTATGCCTGTTGACGATCCGACAAGTGGTTTTAAATGCTTCAGTATAGAAGTATTGCGTGCCCTTGATCTTGCAATTGTTAACTCGCAAGGGTATTCATTTCAGATTGAGATGAATTTCAGGGTTTGGAAGAAAGGGTTTTCCATTAAAGAAATTCCTATTGTATTTATTGACAGATCGGTAGGGAAATCAAAAATGACCAGAAAAAACATACGTGAGGCGATCTGGATTGTGTGGTGGCTTAAAATAAAGTCAATGTTCGGTTGTCTATAAATCAAGATGCCTTGACATTTGTCGGATATAATAGGAAAAGCCCCGGAAAGTTCGGGGCTTTTCTGGACACAATGTTAAGATTCTTTTGCTTCTTTTGCTGCGATGATCTGATGAGCGATATCTGGCGGTGCCTCTTCATAATGGCTGAAATGGTATGAGTACCGTGCCCTGCTCTGGGTCAGTCGTGTAAGGGCATGATGGAATGCAGTCAATGCTGCCTGAGGTATAAGCGCTCGGATAATCTGCAATCTCACATCGGAATCCATGCCAAGAATTTTTCCACGTCTGCTGGAAATGTCACCGACTATTTCACCTGTATACTGTTCCGGTGCATTGACAGTCAAGGAGTAAATCGGTTCCAGCAGAAATGGTCTGGCTTTATCGAATGCATTTTTGAAGGCCATGCTTGCTGCGATTTTAAAAGCAAATTCAGAACTGTCCACAGGATGGAATGAGCCGTCATACGCAACAGCCTTAAGATCTACTACAGGATAACCGGCAAGAATGCCTTTTTCAATAGATTCGCGAAGTCCTTTTTCAACAGCAGGCAGATAGCGTGTCGGGACAACTCCACCCACAACCTCGCTTGCGAAAATAAAGCCGGTGTCGCGTGCCAATGGTTCCAGCCTTACCCAGACATCACCATACTGTCCACGTCCACCTGATTGTTTTTTATATTTTCCTTGGGCGGATGATGTCACGCGAATAGTTTCGCGGTATGGAATTTTGATAGGTGCAATCTCTACCTTGACGTTGAACTTTGCCTGTAAACGGCTGATAATGATATCAAGGTGGGTTTCACCAAGAGTTTTTAAAATGGTCTGGTTGAATTCAACGTCATGGTGGATGGTAAAACTTGGATCCTCTTCATGCAGATGGTGAAGACCTGCGGAAATTTTATCTTCATCCCCCTGGGTAACAGGAATAATAGCAGTTGCAAGCATAGGTACAGGAAAAATAATGGGGCTTATCCTGCAACTGGTACCTTTGTCGGCAAGGGTATCATTAGTATGAGCATCTTTGAGTTTGACAACCATACCAATATCTCCGGCAAGCAATTTGTCAACTGGGTTTTTTTTCTGTCCAATAATAGTGTATACCTGACCAGGCTTTTCAAGTTGTCCGGTCTGGACATCTATCAGTTCATGACCTGTTTCCAGATGGCCTGAGTAGACTCTGAGATAGGAAATTTCACCGACTCGCGGTTCGGACATTGTTTTGAAAATAAAAGCAACCGTCGGGCCCTCAGGGTCTGGCTGAAGAAGGTTTCTGGTGTCATCAGCGGTACAGATCGAATGCTCGGGACCGCGTTCAATCGGAGATGGACAAAGGTTGACAATGGCATTCAGCAGCCGTTCTGATCCTATGAGATGAAGGGGTGATGTGCAGAATACAGGAAAAAAAGTTCTGCTGACCAGTGCTGATTTAATTCCAGCCCTGAGTTCATCCTCAGTAAGGGTTCCAACGTCAAAAAACTTGTTCATCAGCTCCTCATCAGTTTCAGCAATTGCCTCAACCAGCTGCTGATGCAGATCTTCTGCTTGTTTCAGATGGAGGTCGGGGATATCGGAGATGATCATGCCTCCGGTTTTGTCGGGGTTGAAGGTTAGTTGCTTCATCAGCAGGACATCAATAAGTGTATGGTGGCCGATACCCTCTTCAGCAGGAAACTGTATAGGGGTAACAAGATTGCCGAAATGATCTCTGAGGCCCTGTACTGTAGCGTTGAAGTTGGTTCGGTCGGCATCAAGTTTGGTTAAAATGAATATAGTAGGTTTATAGTACTCCTTGGTATACTCCCAAATCGTATCAGTACCGACCTCTACACCGGATGCTGAGTTTACAGTAATCAGTACGGTATCGGCAACCCGCATTGCTGATTTTACATCACCGTGAAAATCAAGCAGGCCGGGAGTATCGATAATATTTATTTTACGGTCATTCCAGAATCCATGGATAAGGCTGGTGTTGAGGCTGTGTTTTCTTTGAATCTCATCAGAAGAGTAATCGGATATGGTGTTTCCTTCGTCAATACTTCCGAGGCGATTGATAACGCCCATAGTCAAGGCAAGTGATTCTGTGAGCATGGTCTTGCCACTGCCGGCATGACCTGTAATGACGATGTTTCGCAATTGATCCGGTTGGACGGCTTGCATAGCAGAACTCCTTTATTGGATTAAAAATGGCCTTGTATGCCACTGAATACAAAATACACGGTTGCTGATTTCGTTGAACGAAAACAGCTTAACATATAATTAACAAAAAAAAGTCTTATTTGCTGTGATTTCAACAATGAAATGGAAGGGAAAAAAAGATATATTTTCAAATTATGGCAGAACAGCAATTCCCTATCGCTTCCATTGCGTGTTCAAAGCATAGAACAACTATAAATATATTTTGATATGCCTATTATTACGAAAATTCTTGCCCGGCAGATCCTTGATTCAAGGGGAAATCCTACGGTTGAGGTGGATGTATACTCTGAAAGTTCATTCGGTCGTGCCGCAGTTCCAAGTGGTGCATCGACAGGTATTCATGAAGCTTCTGAACTCAGGGACGGAGATGCAAATGTCTATATGGGCAAGGGAGTACTTAAGGCCGTTGAAAACGTCAATACGGTGATCAACGATGCTTTGACAGGAATGCTGGTGACTGAACAGCAGGAAATCGATGAAGCGTTGATTACACTTGACGGAACACCAAACAAATCCCGGCTTGGTGCAAATGCACTTCTTGGTGTTTCACTGGCCTGTGCAAAGGCTGGCGCTGAATATACCGGACTCTCTCTTTTCCGATATATTGGCGGTACAATGGCTAACACCCTTCCTGTGCCGATGATGAATGTTCTTAACGGTGGTGCCCACGCAGATAATACTGTTGATTTTCAGGAATTCATGATCATGCCGGCAGGGTTCAATACATATTCTGAAGCTCTGCGTTCCGGAGCAGAAACTTTTCATGCCCTCAAGGCTTTACTTAAAAGCAAAGGGTTGAGCACATCGGTGGGTGATGAAGGTGGTTTTGCACCTAATCTGCGATCAAACGAAGAGGCGATTGAACTTGTTATTGAAGCAATTGGCAAGGCCGGTTATAAAGTTGGTTTGCCGACTGATAAAGGCGGGCTTGGAGATGCACAGGTCATGATTGCCCTTGATCCGGCAAGTTCCGAATTTTATGATAGTCAAAAGAAAAAGTATGTTTTCAAAAAGTCATCAAAACAGGAGCTCACCTCTCTTCAGATGGCTGAATACTGGGAAAAATGGGCCAGCGACTACCCGATTATTTCAATCGAGGATGGTATGGCTGAAGATGACTGGGAAGGCTGGAAAATTTTGACTGACAAGATCGGTTCAAGGGTTCAGCTTGTTGGTGATGATCTTTTTGTTACCAACAGTAAAAGACTGAAGGACGGTATTGGACGAGGCGTAGCCAATTCAATTCTTATCAAGGTCAACCAGATCGGGACGTTGACCGAAACGCTTCAGGCAATTAATCTTGCAAAATCCAATGGGTACACATCTGTCATAAGTCATCGCAGCGGTGAAACCGAGGACAGTACCATAGCACAGATTGCTGTTGCAACCAATGCTGGTCAAATCAAGACTGGCAGTCTGTCGCGTTCAGACCGTATGGCAAAGTACAATGAACTGCTGCGTATTGAGCAGGAACTTGGCGATCAGGCCCGATACCCGGGCAAAAACACTTTCAGGGTATAAAGAATTTTAATAGAAGCTCGTTTCACTCAGGTTTTCCTTGTTGCACGGTAGCTGCTGTATCAACGGCAGCACCTGGCAACACAAAGCGTTATGATGCGTGAAAAAAATTATCGATAGAATCTGGGAGTATATTCGTTTAAACCCTAAAAAGTTTTTTTTTCAGGTGGCGTTTATTCTCTTCTTATTCTGGATTTTTTTCGATGATTATGGTGTCCTGAAAAGAATACGTATGGAAGCCGAATACCGCACGCTGCTTGAGCAGGATAAAATAGAGCAAAAAAAGATTCTTGATAATGAGCTGCGCATACAGCATGCCCATGAGCCGGACAGTATCGAAAAAGCTGCAAGGGAAAAGTATAATTATCGAAAACCAGGTGAAACCCTGTTTATCATCAGATCGCATTAGTTTTTATTCAACAGTTATACAATGTAATGTATCAGTACCGCCGTCGTTTAACCCGGGAAGTTTCATTCGGCTCCATTTTTTTAGGAGGGTATCAGCCGATAAGGGTTGAGTCCATGACCAATACGCATACCATGGATACTTTGGCCACCGTGGAACAGTGCAGGAAACTGTATGAAGCCGGTTGTGAAATTATCCGCCTTACTGTTCCAACCGAGAAGGATGCTGAAAATCTCAGAAACATACGTGACAAGCTCCGTCGTGACGGCATTGATACTCCACTTGTTGCCGACATTCATTTTTCAGCACGCGCTGCACTCAAGGCAGTTGAATTTGTTGAAAATATTCGCATTAATCCCGGTAATTATGCGGTCCGGCAGAAGTTTTCCAACAATGAATATACTGAAGACGAATATCTGCAGGAACTTGATCATGTCCGGTTAGAATTTTTACCGTTGGTTGAAAAAGCCCGACAGAATGGCGTTTCGATGAGAATAGGCACCAATCATGGTTCTTTGTCAGACCGGACTGTCAGTCGCTATGGGAATTCGCCTGAAGGCATGGTTGAAGCTGCACTTGAGTTTGCCAGGATCTGTGAGGGGGTTGGATATCACGATATTCTTTTTTCAATGAAATCGTCTAATGTCCGGGTGATGATTCAGGCATACAGGCTGCTTGTTCAGAAGGGTGATGCAGAGCTTCTTCATGCCTATCCTCTGCATCTTGGGGTGACTGAAGCAGGAGATGGCGATGAGGGTCGAGTAAAATCGGCCATGGGCATTGGGGCGCTCCTTGAAGATGGTCTTGGTGATACGATCAGAGTCTCCCTGACAGAAGATCCTGTTCATGAAGTGCCTGTGGGTTTCGCGATTGTTAAAAAGTATAACGACTTTCATCTTATCAAAGGTGACAGCGGGCATCTCCCTCTCAAGCATGTTGTTGAAAGCCGTAATCAGAAGACGGTCATCAATCTTTCCTCCAATGAACCGCAGCCCTTCAATCCTTATAGCTATAAACGCAGGGTTTCCGCACAGCTTTCAATTGCAGGTCTTGCTGTTGGGGGAGACAATGTACCGAAAGTTGAAACTGAAGTTCATGCTTCGCTCACGGAATTTGAATCGGTTTTAAAAGAGGTTGTGCAGCGTCTTGCACCAGAAGCGCACCCTGACGCCATTCGTTCCGAGTTCGTTTCTGTTCGCGTAAACACTTCGGCAGACATTGAACTGCTTGATGATTTACTTGTTTCCCTTGGAAATGCCCGGCACTTTATTGTTGCATCAACAAGCGATGCATCACTTGCCCTGCAACTGCTCGATAAAGTTTCTAAAGTCAGGCTTGATGTTATTGAGGGAGAACAGCTGGGAGTTGATTTTCTGAAGCATCTCGGCAATGATCAGGCTGGAGCTTTGGAGCTTTGCTTTATGCATGAGCATGCTGGGTCATCAGTTCCTGCTGAGGTTCTTGCCCGTCTTGCGGCAAAACTTCGGAAACAGGGTGTTCAGCGCCTGTTGTTTTCGATTATCACGAAGAATACCGTTTTTGCCTATCGCAGGCTTGTTCAGGCATTTAACACTTTATCCCTCGATTATCCCCTTGTTGTACGCTTCAGGGGAGATAGTTCAAAGAGACTTGAGAGTTTTATAGGCAGTTCGATTCAGACAGGGACACTTTTTTGTGACGGCATTGGCGACATTCTTTCGCTTGATACCGGACTTTCTGCTGCTGATGAGATTAATCTGGCATTCAATATTCTTCAGGGTGCAAGAATCAGAATGTCCAAAACCGAATTTATTTCCTGCCCCGGCTGTGGAAGAACCTATTTCGAGCTTGAAAAAGCAACAGCAGCAATAAAAGAAAGGACTTCCCATCTTAAAGGTTTGAAGATTGGGATTATGGGCTGTATTGTTAATGGTCCCGGAGAGATGGCTGATGCTGATTTCGGCTATGTTGGAGCAGGAAAAAACAGAATCAGTCTTTACGTCGGCAGGGAGTGTGTGGAAGAAAATATTTCTGAACAGGATGCCGTTGATTGTCTCATAGGGCTTATCAAAGAGCGGGGGAAATGGGTTGATCAGGCGTAAAGCATCGATACGATTTCATGACAGCATTATAACCGGGTGCCTTTGATATCGTTATGTTTTATACGTTGATAACCGGGGCTTCCATGGGGATCGGTGAGGCTTTTGCCAGAGAATTTGCTCGTACTGGCCGTAACCTCATACTCGTTGCCCGTTCAGGTGACAGATTGCAGGCACTTGCTGAAGAGCTGCGGCAGACGAGGAGTGTTGCGGTGGAAGTTTGTGTTGAAGATCTGAGCGATACAGAAAGTCTTGGCCGGATTTACGATTTTTGTGGTCTCATGAAGGCGGATGTTGATTTTCTGATCAATTGTGCCGGATTATCCTGCGCAGGGGATTTTGCAGTAATACCCTATAAAAAACTCGAAGAGATCATCATGGTCAATGTCATGGCAACTGCCAGGCTAACCCGCCTGTTTCTTAAAGAAATGGTCGTACGACAAAACGGCTGCATTATTAATGTTGCTTCTTTAGGTGGCCTTCAGGGTGTTCCGGGGCTTGGACTCTATACAGCAACAAAGTCATTTATCATAACGCTGACCGAATCTCTTCACGAAGAACTGAACGGGACAGGAGTTAAAATTGTAGCGGTTTGTCCCGGTTTTATCAATACAGGTTTTTTTAAACATTCCGGCCACAATGCGGCAAATCTCCGTTTACCGATGTACGGAACAGATGTTGTTGTCAAAGCAGCAATTAAAGGCTTGAAGCAAAACCGTATACGGATATTTCCCACGTTAATCGATAAAATGCTGGCTTTTTCGCAAAGACTGGTGACGAGAAGTGTCGTAATACGGGTTGCTGGTTTTTTTGCAGCGGTAAAGGATAATTAATATATTAATCCTTTTTTTCTTTGTATTTTATTAAGCTCTCATTATATTACCAGCCCTGTTTTTTGAGTTTGAGCCGCTGGTGTAGCTCAATTGGTAGAGCAGCTGATTTGTAATCAGCAGGTTGCGGGTTCGAGTCCCATCACCAGCTCTGAAAGTCAAGGGTAGGTAGCGAAGTGGTTAAACGCAACAGACTGTAAATCTGTCGACTCTGTCTTCGGAGGTTCGAATCCTCCCCTACCCACAGTTCTTTGCGTGTCAGGCTGATGTAGCTCAGTTGGTAGAGCACTTCCTTGGTAAGGAAGAGGTCATCGGTTCGAGTCCGATCATCAGCTCGGTTTTTGGAGGGATTGATTGATACGTCAGTAGCTTAATTGGTAGAGCAGCGGTCTCCAAAACCGCAGGTTGGGGGTTCGATTCCCTCCTGACGTGCACTCAAAATAGATTTTTACTGTAGCTTATTCGAGGTTTTTCTCCATGATTAAATATATCGGCAAAGCAAATCAGTATTACAACGATGTGATCGGTGAGATGAGGAAGGTTGTCTGGCCGAGCAGGGAAGAGATCAAGGATTTGACGATTGTTGTATTAACGGTTTCGGGTATTCTTGCATTGTTTACGTTTCTTGTCGACTGGGTCATAAATTTTGTTATGGGAAAGTTATTGTAAGAAACAGTGTTAAGGTTGATTTGAATGAGCGCTAAGAAAAAAGAAGTTGAAGTTCAGGGTATTCCGGTTGCGCGCTGGTATGCACTCAGGATTTATTCGGGTCATGAGCGCAAGGTTAAGGAGTCGATTGAAGCTGATGTTCTCCGTTGCGGCCTTAGTGATAAGATATTGCAGATCTACGTTCCTTATGAGCGTTTTGTTGAGGTGAAAAACGGTAAGAAAAGAAGTTTAACTAAAAACGCATTTCCTGGTTATGTGCTCATAGAAGCCGTGCTTGACAAACAGACAAGAAATCTTATACTTGATATTCCTTCTGTGATGGGTTTTCTTGGAGTCGATGACGTTCCTACACCGTTGAGACCGGATGAGGTTGAAAAGATTCTGGAACCTGATAACTCTATCGAACATCGCTCTATTGTTGATTCGCCGTTTAAAATCGGTGATTCTGTCAAGGTGATTGATGGACCTTTCAGTTCGTTGACAGGTGTGGTGCATGAAGTGTCTACTGAAAGAATGAAGGTTAAAGTTATGATAAGCTTTTTTGGTCGCAGTACGCCGACAGAGCTTGATTTTTCACAGGTTAAGTCAGTTTCCCAATAATTAGGGCTTAAGTAATGTTAAGCTTCTGAATTGAAATAGTTTATGGCAAAAAAGGTAATCGGTTTTATCAAGCTTCAGATCCCAGCTGGCGCAGCAAACCCTGCTCCTCCTGTAGGTCCTGCTCTTGGTCAGAAAGGTGTCAATATCATGGAGTTTTGCAAACAGTTCAATGCAAAAACCCAGTCTGAATCAGGGATGATTATTCCGGTAGTCATTACGGTATTCTCTGACAAGTCGTTCACGTTTATTACTAAAACCCCTCCGGCCGCAGTTCTTCTTCTTAAAGAATCAAATTTGAAGAAAGGGTCAGGCGAGCCGAATCGTAACAAGGTTGGTTCCGTCAGCCGTGAGCAGGTTCGTCGGATAGCTGAACAGAAAATGCCCGATCTCAATGCTGTCGATATCAGCGGAGCAGAAGAGATGATTATGGGTACGGCCAGAAGTATGGGGATTATAATTCAGGATTGATCGTTGTAATGTTTAAGGCTGTGGGAGGCTGAAAAGCCGCTTTATTAACCACTTTATAAGAGAAATAATGGCTGGAAAAAAATACAGAAATGCCGCACTGAAGATCGATCGTTTTCATGAATACGATCTGATTGATGCTGTGGAGAAGGTCAGGGAAATTACTGAGGTTAAATTTGATGCAACGGTTGATATAGCTGTAAAGCTTGGGGTTGATCCCCGGCATGCTGATCAGGTTGTCCGTGGAACGGTAATGCTCCCGCATGGTACAGGTAAAACTGTTTCTGTGCTGGTTGTATGCAAAGAGGCCAAGGCTGAAGAAGCCAGAGAAGCCGGAGCAGATCTTGTAGGTTTCGAGGAGTATATCGAAAAAATTCAGGATGGATGGACCGGTGTTGATGTTATTATTGCAACTCCTGACGTTATGGGACAGCTTGGTAAAGTTGCCAAGATCCTCGGGCCTCGCGGTTTAATGCCTAATCCGAAATCCGGAACGGTCACGATGGATGTGGCCAAAGCGGTCAAGGAAGTCAAAGCTGGTAAAATAGAATTCAGGGTAGACAAGGCGGGAAATATTCATGCTCCTGTCGGCAAGGTTTCGTTTCAGCCCGACCAGCTGGTTGCCAATATTGGAAGCTTCCTTAAAGAGGTTATCCGTTTAAAACCATCGGCAGCCAAGGGTCAGTATGTGCAGGGAATAGCGCTTTCAAGCACTATGTCCCCGAGCGTGAAGGTTAAAATGGAAAAATTTGTCGCCTAATAAAAAACGGTTTATACGATGAAGCGAGATACAAAAGAGAAGATAGTTCAGGAAGTTGCTGAGCAGATCAATAAGTCACAGGGTATATATCTGACCGAATTTCAGGGATTGAGTGTCGCAAAAATGGCGGATCTGCGTCGGGAATTCAGGACTGTAGGAGTACAGTATCGTGTTGTAAAAAACACGCTCATAAAACAAGCGCTGAAAGAGCTTGGCGTTGCTGACAAGCTTGCATCAGGGCTTAAAGGAACGACGGCATTAGCGTTCGGATTTGATGATCCGATAGCACCGGCTAAAGTTATCAAAAAGTTCAGCAAAACCAATGATGCCCTTAAGTTCAAGATGGCGGCAATCGATGGTGTTGTTTTTGGCGCTGACTCTCTTCCGCTGCTTTCCGAAATGTTGACCAAGACGGAAAATGTCGGTCGTGCAGCAGGACTGATCAACAGTGTTGTCAGCTCTGTTCCTATGGTTGTCAATGCGGTTATGAGAAACCTTGTGTGTGCTCTTGACCAGATAGCCAGGCAAAAGCAGTAAGCAATACAAATCTATTACGCACTCGACAAATTATTTTAATTGTAAATTATTAAACAAGAGAGGGGAATAATGTCTATCGAAACACTTGTAGAGCAGATTGGTAAGTTGACTCTGACGGAGGCTTCAGAATTGGTGAAGGCTCTTGAAGAGAAGTTTGGTGTCAGTGCAGCTCCTGTTGCAATTGCCGGTGTTGCTGCAGCACCTGCTGGTGAGGTAGTCGTACAGGAAGAACAGACTGAGTTTGATGTTATATTGACAGCGGCAGGCGAAAGCAAGATCAATGTGATCAAGGCAGTTCGTGCTATTACCGGCCTTGGTTTGAAAGAAGCCAAGGATCTTGTTGATGGTGCACCGAAAACTGTGAAGGAAGCCATAACCAAGGACGAGGCCGAAAAAATTGCTAAAGAGTTGAAAAATGCAGGTGCATCTGTCGAGTTGAAGTGATCTTTAAAAAGAGTCATTACTATAACAAGCTCCGTTTCAATATGAGACGGAGCTTTGTCTGTTTGTGTAAGTACCGTATTGATGAGAGTTTCTGTGATGATACGATTAAGGTTCAGTCTGACATTATTAACTGTCCGGCAAGATATATGTGGATTTTTATAAGGACTTAATCTGTAAGTAATTCATGCAATTGATAAAAGCGAGGTGCATGTGAAAGCGGCCGATGCAACAACACCGTATATTGACTTTTCAAAAATCCAAAGTGTTATAGAACCTCCCGATTTATTAAAAGTTCAGTTAGATTCATTTCATAATTTTATACAGGATAGCGTACCTCTTGCCAAAAGAAAAGATCAGGGTCTCGAACGCGTTCTCCGCGGCGCTTTCCCTATCACCGACACGAGAGGGCTGTATCTGCTTGAGTATATTACATATAGCTTTGATAAACCGAAGTACACCGTTGAAGATTGTATTGAACGGGGACTTACCTATGACGTCTCTCTGAAAGTCAAGCTCAAGCTTTCATACAAGGATGAGGCGGATGAGACCGACTGGAAAGAGACCATACAGCAGGAAGTCTATCTTGGTAGAATTCCTTATATGACGGAGCGCGGTACCTTTATTGTCAATGGTGCCGAAAGGGTTGTGGTTGCCCAGCTTCACCGTTCTCCTGGAGTGGTGTTCAGTGAAGCCATCCATCCGAACGGCAAGAAAATGTATTCGGCCAAAATCGTTCCGACCAGAGGCTCATGGATTGAGTTTCAGACTGATATCAATAATCAGATATTTGTTTATATCGACCAGAAAAAGAATTTTCTGGTCAGTGCACTTTTACGAGCCATAGGATTTGCAAGGGATGAGGATATTCTTGGTTTGTTTGACCTGGTTGAAGAGGTAACACTGAAATTCACCAAAAAAGAGCAGCTTATCGGGCAGTATCTTGCTTCAGATATTGTTGATATGCAGACGGGTGAGGTGGTCAGTGCAAGAACGGCGATTACAGAGGATATCTTTGAGCAGATTCTTGCAGCCGGTTACAAAAGTATCAAGATAATGAAGTCTTACTCCGGCGGAGACAAGGGGCCGGACAAATCGATCATTATAAATACCATTCTCAATGATAATTCCGCGACGGAAGAAGAGGCTCTTGAAATTGTTTATGAAGAGTTGAGAGCTAATGAAGCTCCTGACATCGATGCGGCGAGGAGTTTCCTTGAGAGAACCTTTTTCAACCAGAAAAAATATGATCTAGGCGAGGTTGGCCGTTACAGAATTAAGAAAAAGCTTGCTAAAGAGTTTGATGATCTGACAGAATATCTTTCAGGGAAACCAGAACTCAAACAGCTTTCTGATACCATATACGAAAAAATTCTTCAGACCATACAGTCCTTTTCTGATGAGCCTAACGGTGAGGATATTCTGGTATTGACGCATTACGATATTATTTCCGTCATTTATTACCTCATTAAGCTGGTCAACGGGCTGGCTGATGTGGACGATGTCGATCATTTAGCGAATCGTCGTGTACGCTCTGTAGGTGAGCAGCTTGCAGCCCAGTTTGTTATTGGTCTGGCCAGAATGGGCAAGAATGTCCGTGAAAAGCTCAACTCCAGGGATTCCGATAAAATTGCTCCTGCAGATCTAATCAATGCCCGTACCGTGTCGAGTGTTGTTTCGAGTTTTTTTGCTACAAGCCAGCTCTCACAGTTCATGGATCAGACGAATCCGCTGGCTGAAATGACAAACAAGAGAAGGGTTTCCGCCCTTGGCCCTGGTGGTCTAACCAGAGAACGTGCGGGTTTTGAGGTTCGTGACGTTCACTATACGCATTATGGAAGGCTATGCCCTATCGAAACTCCTGAAGGCCCGAATATCGGTCTTATTTCTTCGCTCTCAGTTTATGCGGAAATCAACGATAAGGGTTTTATACAGACACCATACAGAGTTGTTGAAAAGGGCCATGTGACCGATACTGTTCTGATGCTATCAGCAGAAGACGAAGAAAACAAGATTACTGTTCCTGTCAGTATTCCACTTGATGAGAACAATATCATTGCTTTGGAGACTGTACAGGCAAGAACGAAAGGTGACTATCCTGTTGTAGCGGCAGAGGATGTTAATTTTATGGACGTTTCACCCGTTCAGATTGTCAGTGCGGCAGCGGCCTTGATTCCTTTCCTTGAGCATGATGATGGTAATCGCGCACTTATGGGTGCAAACATGCAGCGCCAGGCGGTTCCTCTTTTGACTTCCGAAGCTCCTGTTGTAGGAACTGGTATGGAAGCCAAGGTTGCCAGGGATTCCCGTTCAGTGATTATTGCCGAAGGACCAGGAGTGATCGAAGACGTGACGGCTGAATATATCCAGGTTCGCTACGATCTCGACCCCGACAATAATGTGTTGTCGATGCTTGATCCGGAGGAAGGTCTTAAAACATACAAGTTGATCAAGTTCAAACGATCAAACCAGGATACCTGTATTTCACAGAAACCTCTGGTGCATATCGGTCAGCGAGTTGAAAAAGGTTTGATACTTTCTGATAGTTCATCAACTGATAACGGTGAACTTGCACTTGGAAAAAATGTTCTGGTAGCCTTCATGCCATGGCGTGGATATAATTTTGAAGATGCTATCATTCTCAGCGAAAGGCTGGTTTATGATGATGTTTTTACCTCGATTCATATTCACGAATTTGAGGCGAATGTTCGCGACACTAAACGTGGCGAAGAGCAGTTTACCCGCGACATCTATAATGTCAGTGATGAAGCACTCAGAAACCTTGACGAAAACGGTATCGTACGTAACGGTGCTGAAGTCAAGGAAAGGGATATTCTTGTTGGAAAAATAACACCGAAAGGTGAAAGCGATCCGACGCCCGAGGAAAAACTGCTGAGAGCGATTTTCGGCGACAAATCAAGTGATGTCAAAGATGCTTCAATGCACGTTCCTGCGGGAATGAAAGGTATTGTCATAAAGACAAAACTCTTCAGTCGCAAGAAAAAGGTTGGTATGGACTCCAAGGAAAAGATTGAGGTTGTCGACAAGAAATACGACTATAAAGAATTCGATCTTAGAAAACGGTTTGCCGAATGGTTGAAACAGCTGCTTCAAGGCAAGGCTTCAACCGGTCTGTATAATGAAAAAGGCAAACAGCTTATAGCAGAAGGAGCGCTTTTTGATGCTGCAGTTCTTGCGAAATTCAGTGCCATGCCATTCCTCGAGTCTATTGATTTTTCAAAAGGTTTGACCAACTCTCCTAAGGTGAATGATAATGTTATCCGTCTTGTCAAGGAGTTTCGATTCAAATTGAAAGATCTTTCAGATGAGCGGGAAAACGAGAAATACAAGATCAATGTCGGTGATGAACTCCCTCCGGGGATAGAGGAACTCGCCAAGGTCTATATCGCTCAGAAAAGGAAAATTCAGGTTGGCGACAAGATGGCCGGCCGGCATGGGAACAAGGGCGTTGTAGGTAAGATTCTGCCGATCGAGGATATGCCGTTTATGGCAGATGGCACCCCTGTTGATATTGTTCTAAATCCGCTGGGTGTACCAAGCCGTATGAATATTGGCCAGCTTTACGAGACATCGCTTGGTTGGGCGGCTAAAAAACTTGGAGTCAAGTTTAAAACACCAATTTTCAATGGTGCAACATATCAGGAAGTTCAGCACGAACTTGAAAGAGCTGGTCTTCCAGTTCATGGCAAGGTCAGTCTTTTTGACGGACGAACCGGTGAGCGTTATGATGATGAAGTGACAATTGGCTTTATTTATATGCTCAAACTGAGCCATCTTGTTGATGACAAGATTCATGCTCGTTCAACAGGTCCATACTCACTTATCACCCAGCAGCCTCTCGGTGGTAAAGCCCAGTTTGGCGGCCAGAGGTTTGGTGAAATGGAAGTATGGGCGCTTGAGGCTTATGGCGCTGCTAATATCCTTCGGGAAATGCTTACGGTTAAATCCGATGATGTCATTGGCCGGAACAAAACCTATGAAGCAATTGTTAAAGGCCAGAACTTGCCGGAACCGGGTATACCGGAATCTTTCAATGTCCTTATCAGGGAATTGCAGGGGCTTGGTCTGGAGATTCGTATTGACGACAGGGTTCCTTAGTAATGTGATAATTTGTGTGTACATCATTAACGGACATTAAACAGAGTCGTTTAACAAGAGGAATTGACTATGATTTTTTCACAGGGAGCTTCGCCTTTGAAAGGTGATTTTTCAAGGATAAAGTTCAGTATTGCATCGCCAGAAAGCATTCTTGCTCATTCAAGGGGAGAGGTACTGAAGCCGGAAACAATAAATTACCGCACGTTCAAGCCCGAGCGTGATGGGTTGATGTGCGAAAAAATATTCGGCCCCACCAAGGACTGGGAGTGTTACTGCGGCAAATATAAGCGTGTACGCTATAAAGGAATAATCTGCGATCGATGCGGTGTCGAGGTTACAACCAAAAGTGTTCGCAGGGAGCGCATGGGACATATTTCCCTGGCGGTTCCTGTCGTGCATACCTGGTTTTTCCGATCAGTACCAAGCAAGATCGGGGCATTGCTCGACCTTTCGACCAAGGAGCTTGAAAGGATTATCTATTATGAAGTCTATGTTGTCATCAATCCCGGTGAACCTGGCGAAAAACAGGGCATAAAGAAACTCGACCGATTGACGGAAGAGCAGTATTTCCAGATTATTACGGAGTATGAGGATAATCAGGATCTTGAGGATTCAGATCCCGGCAAGTTTGTTGCCAAAATGGGAGGCGAAGCTATCCACATGCTGCTTAAGAATATTGATCTGGATTCATCAGCGATACATCTGCGTAAAGTGCTCAAGGAGAGCAATTCTGAACAGAAAAGAGCTGATGCGCTCAAAAGACTCAAAGTTGTCGAGGCGTTCCGAAAAAGCTATGAACCGCATAAGAAAACCCGGAAAAAACCACTTGGACTGTTTCCGGAGGACGAACTTCCTGAGCCTTATGTTTATGAAGGCAATAAACCAGAGTATATGGTGATGGAAGTAGTTCCGGTCATTCCTCCTGAGCTTCGTCCACTGGTTCCGCTTGAAGGCGGCAGGTTTGCTACATCCGATCTTAATGATCTTTATCGCAGGGTTATCATCAGAAACAACCGGCTTAAAAAACTCATCGACATTCGAGCACCTGAAGTTATTCTGCGTAACGAAAAGAGAATGCTGCAGGAAGCAGTTGATGCCTTGTTCGATAATTCCCGTAAGGCCAACGCAGTTAAAACAGGCGAATCAAACAGACCGTTAAAATCGCTTTCTGATTCCCTCAAAGGCAAGCAGGGCCGGTTCCGCCAGAACCTGCTTGGCAAGAGGGTTGACTACTCAGGCCGTTCAGTTATCGTTGTCGGTCCTGAATTGAAGCTTCACGAGTGCGGCCTTCCAAAAAGCATGGCTATCGAGCTTTTTCAGCCGTTTGTGATCCGCCGTCTGGTTGATCGCGGTATTGCCAAATCGGTGAAATCAGCAAAGAAACTTATTGACAGAAAAGATCCGATTGTCTGGGATGTGCTTGAAAAAGTCATTGACGGAAGACCTGTTATGCTCAACAGGGCGCCAACTCTTCACCGTCTTGGTATTCAGGCTTTTCAGCCGGTACTGATAGAGGGCAAGGCTATTCAGATTCATCCGCTGGTCTGTACAGCGTTCAATGCCGACTTTGATGGTGACCAGATGGCTGTTCATATTCCACTCTCGCAGGAAGCGCAGCTCGAGGCATCATTGCTCATGCTCTCCTCTCATAATCTTATTTTGCCTCAGTCCGGCAAGCCGGTCACCGTTCCTTCACAGGACATGGTACTCGGAATGTATTTTCTGACCAAGTCACGTGTTGGAGATATTGGTGAGGGACAGATATTCTACAGTGCAGAAGATGTTATAATCGCCTTCAATGAAGAGCGAGTAGGGCTTCATGCACAAATATTTATGCAGTATTCTGGGGATATCGATCAGAAATTTGATCCGCTCAGGGTGCTTAATACCATTGTAGAGCCAAATTCCGAAAAATCTCTCTGGCTTAAATCACAGATTGAAAAACAGTCAATACTGCTTACTACAGTTGGCAGAGTGATTTTTAACCAGAATGTGCCCGATGAAATCGGGTTTATCAACCGCGTTATTGACAAAAAAGTAGCCAAGGAGCTTATCGGGCGTCTGAGCAGTGATGTCGGAAATGTTGAAACAGCCAAATTTCTTGATAATATCAAGGAGGTCGGGTTCCACTATGCCATGAAAGGCGGTCTTTCGGTTGGTCTTTCTGATGCAATTGTCCCTGAAACAAAGGTCAAGCATATTAAAAATGCGCAACGCGAAAGCACCAAGGTTGTTAAAGAGTACAATCGAGGTACATTGACAGACAATGAACGTTACAATCAGATTGTTGATGTCTGGCAGAAAACATCGAATATTGTCGCTGAAGAGTCCTATCAGAAGTTGAAAAAAGATCGAGATGGCTTCAATCCACTCTATATGATGCTTGATTCTGGAGCCCGTGGTTCCAGAGAACAGGTTCGTCAGCTGACCGGTATGCGAGGTCTTATTGCCCGTCCACAGAAGTCCATGTCGGGACAGCCGGGTGAAATTATTGAAAACCCGATTATCTCGAACCTTAAAGAGGGGCTTACTGTACTTGAGTATTTCATTTCAACACATGGTGCACGGAAAGGTCTTTCCGATACATCGCTGAAAACAGCTGATGCCGGTTATCTGACCAGACGACTCCACGATGTTGCACAGGATGTCATTGTTACCATTGATGACTGTGGTACAACCCGAGGACTCTATGTTCATCGCAATATTGAGGAAGAGACAAGTGGCCAGATCAAGTTCCGCGAAAAAATCAAGGGGCGTGTTGCTGCCCGAGATATTTACGATACCCTGAACAACAAGGTTATCGTAAGCTCTGGAGAGATCATTACCGAAGAACTTGCAGAACTTATTCAGGAAACTGCAGGTGTTGAAGAGGCTGAGATCCGTTCGGTGTTGACTTGCGAGTCAAAAATTGGGATCTGTTCAAAATGTTACGGAACTAACCTTTCGGTTCATGAACTCGTTGAAATCGGCGAAGCAGTAGGCGTTATTGCAGCCCAGTCGATTGGCGAACCTGGAACTCAGCTTACGCTTCGTACCTTCCACCAGGGCGGTACTGCTCAGGGAGGTATTACTGAAACCGAGACCAAGGCATTCTATGATGGTCAGATCCAGTTTGAGGATATCAAGTCAGTTAAGCATACGGCTATTAATGAGGATGGTGTCGAGGACCTTAGGATTATTGTTATTCAGAAAAACGGTAAAATCAATATTGCCGATCCTGATTCCGGCAAGATTCTGAAGCGATACATCGTACCGCATGGTGCTCATCTTCACTGCAAACATGGCGACCTTATTAAAAAAGATCAATTGATGTTCAGCAGCGAACCAAACAGTACGCAAATTATTGCTGAGATGCCTGGTTTCATTAAATTTGCTGATATTGAAAAAGGCGTTACGTACAAGGAAGAGGTTGATCCGCAGACCGGTTTTTCCCAGCATACCATTATCAACTGGCGTTCCAAGCTGAGAGCTACTGAAACAAGAGAGCCGAGGTTGGTGATTATTGATGAAAACGGTGAGGTTAAAAAAACCTATCCTGTACCGATCAAGACAAATCTTTACGTTGAGGATGGTCAGAGAATCGCTCCAGGTGATATTATAGCCAAGGTCCCCAGAAATCTTGACCGTGTCGGCGGTGATATTACCGCGGGTCTTCCAAAAGTTACCGAACTTTTTGAAGCCCGTATTCCTTCGGATCCCGCAATTGTTACTGAAATTGACGGGTATGTCAGTTTTGGTTCACAGCGAAGAAGCAGTAAAGAGATTAAGGTTAAAAATGATTTTGGCGAAGAAAAGCTCTATTACGTTCAGGTTGGTAAGCATGTGCTTGCTAATGAAGGCGATGAAGTCAAGGCCGGTGATCCGTTGACTGATGGAGCCGTATCGCCGCAGGACATCCTGCGTATTCAAGGTCCTAATGCCGTGCAGCAGTACCTTGTGAACGAAATTCAGAAAGTTTACCAGATCAACGCAGGCGTTGAGATCAATGACAAGCATCTTGAAGTTATTGTACGCCAGATGCTCCAGAAGGTACGGGTTGAAGAATCAGGCGACACCAATCTTTTGCCCGGCGATCTGATTGATCGGAGTGCCTTTGTTGAGTCTAACAATGGCATTGCGGAAAAGGTACGTATTAGTGATAAAGGCGATGCTCCGGCAAGGATTCAGGATAGTCAGCTTCACAAATTGCGTGATATTACCAAACTGAATCGGGAGCTTCGTAAGAACAATAAAAAAATGATTGCTTTCGAACCAGCCCTGCAGGCAACCTCTCATCCTGTACTGCTTGGTATTACCAGTGCAGCCCTTCAGACTGAGAGTGTAATCTCCGCTGCATCGTTCCAGGAAACCACTAAAGTGCTGACCGATGCTGCTGTTGCCGGAAAGGTTGACTATCTTGCTGGTTTGAAAGAAAACGTGATTGTCGGAAAACTGATTCCTGCAGGAACAGGGCTGAAGAGATACAAGACAATAAAACTGACCGGTGAGGGTAATGACTCTGCTGCTGATAGTGAGAACAAGGTTGAAGAGGCTCCGACGAGAGAGGGTTTTGCAAATGAACGTTAGACCTCATGCACTTTTTCAGATGAGCCAAAGAAAAGGGAGATGATCATCTCCCTTTTCTTTGGCTATTTCTTTTCGTACCTGAAGGATTCGAGAAAACTTGTATCGAATTCCCCACTCTGAAAAACAGGAGAATGCATCACCTGTTTATGGAAAGGAATAGTGGTTTTTATCCCGACCACAATAAATTCATCAAGAGCTCGTGACATCCTGGCAATAGCCTCATCTCTCGAGTGGGCTGTAACGATAAGTTTGGCAATCATGGAGTCGTAATTCGATGGGATCACATAGCTCGCATAAGCATGCGAATCAACCCTTACACCGTGCCCGCCAGGTGTATGGAAAACCTGAAGCTGTCCTGGTGAAGGACGGAACGACTGCTCAGGATCCTCAGCATTAATCCGGCACTCAATTGAGTAGCCTTTTGGAATAAAAGTTCTGCCTTCAATTGATGCACCAGCTGCTATGAGAATCTGTTCCTTGACAAGGTCAACATCATAGCGTTCTTCAGTAACCGGATGTTCAACCTGAATACGGGTATTCATCTCCATGAAATAAAAATCCTTGTGCCTGTCGAGCAGAAACTCAATGGTTCCGGCACCTTCATAGTTGATCGCCCGTGCTGCGGCTACAGCGGCATCACCCATTTTTTTCCTGAGAGCGTCATTAACAACAGGTGAAGGAGTTTCCTCAATAAGTTTCTGATGCCGTCTCTGAACCGTACAGTCACGTTCTCCGAGATGGACAGTGTTGCCGTGCTGGTCTGATAAAATCTGGATCTCAACGTGACGAGGGTTTTCAAGATACTTCTCGATATAGACGCCACTGTTGCCGAAAGATTGTTCAGCCTCGCTGCGCGCTGTGTTCAGTGCTTTTTCCAGTTGGCTCTCCTCTGTTACTACCCGCATTCCCTTACCTCCGCCTCCGGCGGTTGGCTTGATGATAACAGGGTAACCGGTTCTTTTAGCTGTTTCGATTGCTTGTTGTAGATCGGTAACCAGGCCGGGGCTACCAGGAACAACAGGAACTCCAGCAAATATCATTGTTGATTTTGCTGTGTTTTTATCGCCCATCTGGTTGATCATTGTAGCTGTCGGGCCGATAAACTTGATATTGACCGAGGCGCATACTTCTGCGAAATCTGCATTTTCAGCCAGAAAACCATAGCCGGGATGAATCGCATCAGCATTCGTTACTTCAGCGGCAGCGATGATACGTGGAATGTTCAGATAACTCTCTCTTGATAAAGCAGGTCCTATACAGACAGCTTCATCGGCGTATTTGACATGCATTGACTCAGCATCAACTGTAGAATAAACTGCAACAGTACTGATCCCCATTTCGCGGCAGGTCTGCATAATACGCAAGGCAATTTCGCCGCGATTTGCAACAAGTATTTTATTGAACAAGGTTTTCTCTGATGAATGTTTATGGTTTAATCCTGAAGAGCGGTTGATCATACTCTACCGCCTGTCCGTTTTCAACAAGAATCTCAACAATAGTACCGGAAACCTCTGCTTCAATTTCGTTCATAAGCTTCATGGCTTCGATAATACAGAGAACATCACCTTTTTTTATGGTGTCATTGACGGCAACAAAGGGCGGTGAGTCCGGGGATGATGACTGATAGAATGTTCCGACAATTGGAGAGCGTGATTCGATCAGACCCCATGTCGGCTCCTCATTGTGAACAACCTGAACGGTATGTAACACTGGGGGAGGAGGTTGTAAAGCAGGTTCTGCAGTCGCTAGAAGATTTGGCTGGGGAATCCCTGTAGTTGAGGGAGCTCTCCTCATAATGATTTTAAAGTCACCCTGTTCGATGATTGTTTCCTGAAGATCTGAGCTATCGACAATGTCAATAAGCTGTTTGATTTCGTTAAAGTTCATGATAATGTTACTTAAGTTTAAAACAAACATCCTGATCAATCGCAAAAAAGAAAATAACTACTTTTTAACTCTTTCAATGTACTCACCGGTGCGGGTGTCGACACGAATAATGCTTCCAGTCTGGATAAACATGGGGACGTTGACTTCTGCCCCAGTTTCTACTACTGCAGGTTTTGTTCCGCTTGTTGCCCTGTCATCCTTTAATGCGGGACTTGTTTCAGTGACCTCAACTTCAACAAATGTGGGAAGTTCAACCCCAAGAATAGCGGCATCATCAGAAAATACAATCGTGACAATGATACCATCCTTGACAAAACGGGATGCGGATCCTATTGCGGCTTCAGGAACATTGATCTGGTCAAAGGTGTCGTTGTCCATCATGACAAAGTCACCGCCGTCTCGATAAAGATACTGATACTGTTTTCTCTCTGTAACAATCACATCAACTGATTCTGTAGCACTGAATCGGTATTCTACATTCCTGCCGGATTTCAGGTTTCTCATGTTTGCCTGATAAAATGCCCTCAGGTTTCCAGGAGTACGGTGAATAAGGCTTTCAATACTATGTGGTTCTCCTTTGAAGCGGATAATTGAACCTTTTGAAACATTGCTGATAGAAATCATAGACAGGAAAAAATTTGTCTTGAGCGGTTTGTATTATTATCAAACGAACCTGAATATAACACAGTACTGAACCAATACAAATCACCATAACAAGCAAAGCACGATAATGCTAAAAAGCCATTGCATGTTTGTAAAGCACTGTTTAAATTCATTTAATGAATAACGGTGAAAAAAAGTTTGTTTTACTTCAACAATAATAAACATGTCCTATGTCAAAAGCTGAATTAGTAGAAAAAATCGCCGAGCAGGCAAAACTTACAAAAGTTGATGCCGAGCGTGCTGTAAATGCCTTTATTAATGTTATAACAGCATCACTGAAGGCTGGGGAAGACGTAACGCTTGTCGGCTTTGGTACGTTTACCACTGGTGATAGGGCGGAAAGACAAGGACGGAACCCCCAGACAGGTGAAGCAATTACCATTTCAGCAAAAAAAGTTGTTAAATTCAAGCCAGGGAAGGCCTTAAAGGAAGAGGTCGGCGGTTGATCATTGTTGTTTGATTCTTAATCCTTTCTTTGAAAGTCCATCATTATTTTCTGCCTGGTGGACTTTTTTTATCATTTATATCCATCACTATGGCCACGAAAGTTGTCCTTGATTTTGAAAAGCCACTCTTTGAGCTTGAAGCCAAACTCAATGAAATGCGTCAGTGCCTCAGGAGCATTACAAGGGAGCAGGCGTCCTCTGAAAGCGAGCTGCTCAATCATGAAATAGAGACGCTTGAGCTGAAAGTTGATGCGCTTCGACGTTCCATCTACAAGAATCTTACTCGCTGGCAGAAGGTACAGCTTGCGCGCCATCCAGAAAGACCGTTTACGCTTGATTACATTTATATGATGACCAAAGAGTTTGTCGAACTGGCAGGTGACCGGTATTTCAGTGATGATAAAGCCATTGTCGGTGGTTTTGCCCGTATTGAAGAGAGTTTGTCAGATTTTTCCCAGTCAGTTATGATCATCGGTCATCAGAAAGGTCGTGATACCAAATCCAATCTTTACCGGAATTTTGGTATGGCACAGCCTGAAGGATATCGCAAAGCGCTTCGTTTAATGAAACTTGCGGAGAAATTTCGTAAACCGGTCATTACTCTGATTGATACTCCGGGAGCATTTCCCGGTATAGAAGCTGAGGAACGTGGTCAGGCTGAAGCAATTGCACGGAATCTGTTCGAAATGGCAAAGTTGACTGTTCCGGTAATCTGTGTCATTATCGGTGAAGGTGCCAGTGGAGGAGCTATTGGCCTTGGTGTCGGTGACCGGATTATTATGGCTGAAAACAGCTGGTATTCAGTGATTTCTCCTGAAAGCTGTTCATCCATTCTATGGAGAAGCTGGAACTATAAAGAACAGGCGGCTGAGGCGCTTCAACTCACCGCAGAGGATCTTCTTGCTCAGGGTATCATCGACAGAATTATTCCTGAACCGCTTGGTGGGGCACACACTGATCCTGATGCAATGGCCGCTGCCCTGAAGAGTATATTGATCGAGGAGCTGAAAGCACTTCTACCAAGGGATCCAGGTGAACTCGTTCATGATCGGATAGAAAAGTTTTCCTCCATGGGCGTATGGAAAGAAGAGGTATAAAAAAAAAGCCGGCTTGAAGGCAGGCTTTTTTTATAAATTTCTTTTTTGGTTTACTTGATGACGTAGGAACTCTCTCCCTTGAGCAGATCTTCAAGGGTTGCAATTCCGTTTTTCTGGGCTTCACGGATCTGATCGGTCAGAGCATCTTCATAGGTTACCCTTTCCTCAGCATAGAAGACACCAAAAGGTCTTGGCAGAACCTCTTCCGTTTGAGCACGATCATCAGCAAAGCGGGCAAGAATGGAAGCCTTGTTGATATCAGCCTCATTGTGAACCCAGAGGTCAGAGGTTGACAGACCCTCTTTGTCGAGATCGACAACAACCGGCGTAAATCCATCTAGCCTGATTCCTTTATTTTTATCTTTTCCGAAGACAAGAGGCTTGGACTGTTCAAGATAGACTGTGTTATCTGCCTTCTTATCGGGTGTGGCAAATGCTTCAAAGGCTGCGTTGTTGAATATGGGACAGTTCTGGTAAATTTCCACCAGAGATGTTCCCTTATGCAGTGCTGCGCGTTTCAGGATCGACCTCAGGTATTTGCCGTCGCGGTCAAAAGCTCTTGCAAAGAAAGAGCCTCCCGAACCAATTGTCAGTGCAGCAGTATTGAAGGGTTGATCAATGACCCCGGATGGAGAGGTAATGGTTCTTAAGCCGATTTTTGACGTTGGTGAATACTGACCTTTCGTGAGCCCGTATATTTCATTATTAAAGAGTACAACGTTGAGGTCTGGATTTCTTCTCAGGGTATGAATGAAATGATTGCCGCCAATCGATAACGCATCCCCATCACCGGTAGCTACCCAAACACTCAATTCAGGGCGAGATACTTTCAGCCCGGTTGCCATTGGGAGAGCTCTGCCATGAATACCGTGAACGCCATAGGTTGCCATGTAATAGGGGAGACGCGATGAACACCCTATACCGGAAACAAACACGACGTTTTCCGGTGCAACATCCAGTTCAGGCATAACGTTTTTAAGCTGTTGCAGTACGGCATGATCGCCACACCCGGGACACCATTTAGGCTCCTGGTCCGACGCAAAATCCTTTGCCGTATGCACCGGTGAAGCTATTATTATTGTATCGTTGTCAGTCATAATTAAATCTCCTTGATAAGGTCAGTGATTTTAGCAAGAATTTCCATTTCATTGAACGGCACTCCCTGCACTTTGCTGTAGCCGACAGGGGCAATCAAAAATGTATCACGGATAAGATGGATAAGCTGTCCGCTGTTCATTTCTGGTATCAGCACCTGTTTAAAGCTGCCGAGAATCTCTTCAAGGTTTTTTGGGAACGGATGGATGTAACGGAGATGAGCGTGGGCAACACGGTAACCCTTTTCAAGGGCTTGTTCGACAGCGGTTTTAATTGCTCCATACGATGAACCCCATCCAAGAACAAGCAGATCTCCTTTCAAAGGTCCGTTGTCGATGGACTGAAGCGGAATAGTGTCAGCAATCCGTGCAATTTTTTCAGCACGAAGCTTTGTCATCAATTCATGATTTTCAGGATCATGTGAAACATTCCCAGTCTCATTCTGTTTTTCAAGTCCGCCAATACGGTGTTCGAGGCCTTTGGTTCCAGGGATAGCCCAGGAACGAACCTGACGATCGTCACGTTTGTAGGGCAGATAGGGAGGATCTTCCGGTTTTCTTGCTTGCTGAAAACGGGGTTTTATATCCGAAAGATTATCAGGGCTTTCGACCTTCCATGGTTCAGAGCTCAGAGCGAGATAACCGTCAGAAAGACAGATCACCGGAGTCATATGTTCAACAGCAATTCTTGCTGCTTCATAAGTGGTATAGAAACAGTCAACTGGAGATCGTGCAGCTATAACGGGCAGAGGCGCTTCACCATGTCTGCCGTACATGGCCATGAACAGATCAGACTGTTCCGGTTTGGTTGGAAGACCGGTTGAGGGGCCGCCACGCTGGACATTGATGACAACAAGCGGCACCTCAAGGATGACCGCAAGGCCGAGTGCTTCAGTTTTCAGTGCAAGACCCGGACCGGACGTGTTTGTAGCGGCAAGTGCCCCGCCATAAGCTGCACCGATACTGCTTACGATACCGGCAATTTCATCTTCAGCCTGAAAGGTTTTGACTCCATATTTTTTCTTTTTTGCCAGAGTCTGCAGGATCTCTGTTGCCGGTGTGATCGGGTATGAACCAAGAAAGAGTTCAAGACCGGATTTTTTTGCTGCGGCTGTCAGAGCTATGGCGCATGCTTCGTTACCGGTAACTCGTCGGTAGGTGCCGTGTTGCTTTTGTGGAGCAATATCAAAACGTCCAAGATTTGCAAAAAGCTCTGTTTCATCACCAAAGAAATAGCCTGCTTTCATCGCTTTGATGTTCGCTTCTGCCATCTGAATATTCTTCTGGAACTTGGCTTGCAGCGTCTCAATGGTTCCTTCAAGAGGAAGGGTGTAGAGCCAATAGAGCAACCCTAAAACAAACATGTTTTTACAGCGGTCGATCTCCTTGCTGCTTAGTCCGCTCTCTTTGAGAGCTTCACGGGTTAGCTGCAAAACAGGGACGGGAAAAACGATATAGTTATCAAGAGTACCGTCCTCCAGAGGATTGGCGCCTTCAGGATAGCCGGCGAGCTTCAAATTCTTCTCATCGAAACCCTCGGTACCTGCGATGATGATGCCGCCACGGTGCAGATCTTTAAGATTTGCTTTCAGTGCTGCCGAATTCATGGCTACCATGACATCAAATCGTGCACCCGGTGTATACACAGGCTTGCTGCTGAATTGAAGCTGAAACCCTGAAACGCCAGCAATTGTCCCTGCAGGTGCCCTTATTTCAGAAGGAAAATTAGGGAATGTATTCAGTTCAGACCCACGGACTGCCACGGTATTGGCGAACTGGGTACCGGTCAACTGCATCCCGTCACCTGAATCTCCTGCAAAAAGCACGGAAACACTGGTTTTAGATGTAACATTGACCTGTCGGGTTGATTTGTTTGTATCAGTCATTGTCCTTGTTAATTACTTTTCAAAGTTAGTGAACAGCAATAAAAAAAACCGTGACAATGAACATCATGGCACGGAAGTCATTGGCCTGTTATCTGGTGAAATGTATTATTGGCGGGTAAAGTAGAAGACAAGAACTTAACAGCACAGTCCTCTGCAATAAACGAAATATAAAGGATGCGCAGGGTTAAAACAAGTTTTCGACCGTTTCAGCTAAGAATTTTTTTCAATAACAATATTGTTTTTTGACAGATATTCCTGCCATTCCTGCTCTTCCCTTATCGGGCAATCAGGAGCTAAGTCACAAAAGTCACAGCGCAGCATACCGTACATCTGTTCCATCCAGCAACCAGTAGTGCTTTTATGTACTTCATTGACATGGTTGGGATTGTTTTTCATGATTCTGGCTGAAATCTCCATCAGCTCCATAACCCCTTCTCTCCGTCGCTGATTTTCCACTCCCCAACTCATAACAGTCTCCCTGTTTATAATGGAAAAATAGACAAGCTTTGATGCCCGAAGCATAATGTTCTAATATAATTCTTTTTTAAAAAGAACATACTTCATTGATCACTTCCGCAAAACCTTGAAACATATTGTAACTCTTGAGCGGAAAGGTGATAAAATTAAGTTGGCAACAAGCCTTAAAAAAGAGTAAATTTGGGGCCGTAAGAGGCACAAGTTCTGCAGGTAAAGGCCTTATTGTATGCATTGAAACAAGATGATAATCTCTATGAAATCCCGAGAAATCAGACAATCTTTTTTGGATTATTTTGCTCAAAAAGGTCATAATATTGTTCGGTCCGCCCCGGTTATTCCGGCAGATGATCCTACCCTGCTCTTTACAAATGCAGGGATGAACCAGTTCAAGGATGTTTTTTTGGATAAAGGGACAAGGCCTTATGTTCGGGCAGTTGATACCCAGAAATGCATCAGGGCTTCAGGCAAGCATAATGATCTGGAGGATGTTGGCCGAGACACCTACCACCATACCTTTTTTGAAATGCTCGGCAACTGGTCTTTTGGTGATTATTACAAGGTTGAGGCTATAACCTGGGCATGGGAACTTCTGACAGAAGTATGGTCGTTACCGAAGGATCGTCTTTATGCAACTGTCTATCATGACGATGATGAGAGTTTTCAGATATGGCAGAAACATACAGATATTGATCCGGAACATATCATTCGTTTCGGCGAAAAAGACAATTTCTGGGAGATGGGTGAAACAGGCCCCTGCGGTCCATGTTCTGAAATTCATATTGATCTTACCGAAGATGGTTCGGGCCTGCGTCTTGTCAATGCAGGAGATTACCGTGTCATTGAACTGTGGAACCTTGTTTTCATCCAGTATAACCGCCACAGCGATGGACGCCTTGAACCCCTCCCAAAGAAACATGTCGATACCGGAATGGGATTTGAGAGAGTGGCTGCAGTTTTACAGGGGAAAGGTTCAAACTACGATACCGATGTTTTCAAGCCGCTGTTCGACCGTATAACCGAAATTACCGGTGTTGCTTATGGTGCGTCCATGGATGCCCCTCTTGATATTGCCATGAGGGTTATTGCCGATCATGCACGTACCCTGACTTTTGCGCTTTCAGACGGCGCCATGCCATCCAACGAGGGACGTGGTTACGTGCTTCGCCGCATTCTTCGCCGCGCCCTGCGCTACTCTAAAAATCTTGGTTATAACGAACCGATTCTTCATCAGCTTGTCGCTACGCTTGCCGACTCTATGGGCGATGTTTTTCCTGAGTTAAAAAAACAGCAGGATACGGTAAGAAAAATCATCAGGGCCGAAGAGGAGAGCTTTATCGTGACACTTGACCGGGGAATTGAGCTATTCAATGATGTTATCAAAAAAGTCCGCTCAGCGAACGGTAATACCATCAGTGGTACAGATGCTTTCAAGCTTTATGACACATACGGCTTTCCTTTTGATCTGACTCGTCTTATGGCCGCTGATGTTGGTTTTGAGGTGGACGGCGAAGGCTTTGAACACGCTATGCAGCTGCAGAAAACCAGAGCAAGAACCGACCGCAGGGAAAAGCAGCATGTAGAGGATGATGGAGCCCAATGGCTCTGGTTCAGTGACGTGCATCGTACCAGATTTACCGGTTACGATCATCTTGGGATGCCGGTTATCATTACCGGAGTCAAACATGTCAAAGGGAAACTTCTTGTCGTGCTTGATCAAACCCCATTCTATGCTGAAAGTGGCGGTCAGGTGGGTGACAGGGGATGGATAGAGACAGGTAGATACCGACTGCAGGTGACCGACACCATCAAGGATGGCGATGCTGTTGTTCATGTCATCAGCGCTGTTTACGACAAAATTCTTGATACAGCCCTCAATCCGGATGATCTGACGATTGATAGTGTCGAGCTTTCTGCTGAAGCCTCAGTCGACAGGCATCTGCGCCAGAATACGGAGAGGAATCATACAGCAACGCATCTGATCCATGGGGCTCTCCGCAGGATTCTCGGACAGCATGTTCAGCAGAAAGGATCGTTTGTCAATGCCGAACGTCTTCGTTTTGATTTCAGCCATTTTTCAAAACTTACTGAAGAGGAGATTATAGCTGTTGAAATGGAGGTGAACGAACAGATCAGGCAGTCAGAACCTGTGCTCAAACATGCCGATGTTCCTTATGACGAAGCAATTGCAAAGGGAGCCCTTGCTTTTTTTGGCGACAAGTACGCCGACCTTGTAAGGGTCATTGAAGTGCCGGGTATCTCGGTGGAGCTGTGCGGCGGTACTCATGTCGACAATATTGGCCGGATTGGGCTTGTCAAGATTATCAGTGAATCCTCTGTAGCCGCGGGAGTCAGGCGTATCGAAGCGCTTACAGGAAAAGCGGCTGAAACGCTGATGTGGAAAGAGTACCGTGAAGTTCAGCAGATTCGCCATCTGCTGAAAGCAAAAGGGGACGAGTCGCTGTCAGAGAGGGTTTCCGAATTGATGGAGGCAAAAAAAGAGATCGAAAGGCAGCTTCAGGATGGAAAGATTGCTTCGCTTCTCAGCACACTTGCGGCTGAACTTCACGCATCTCCAGATATCGGCGGTTGCCGGATCATGACAAAAGTTGTCGCAGAGGTTGATGCTGATACACTGCGCCAGGCCGCTCTTGCCCTGCGAGAACTGCTGCCCTGTTCCGCAGCCCTGCTCTGCAGTGTGGAAGATGGAAAAGTATTGCTGGTCAGCTTTGCTTCCGACAATGCCGTCAGAGAACTTGGTCTTGATGCAGGAAAACTGATTCGCGATGCTGCGCAGTGTGTGCAGGGCGGCGGCGGAGGCAAGCCCGAGTTTGCAACGGCAGGCGGCAAGAACCTTGAAGGAATCCCCAGAGCCCTTGAACTCTTTGCTGTCTCGGTTAAGGCTGCGCTGCAGGGTTGAACAACAAACGATTCATCGGTTATGCTCGTTATTGACTGCTTTTTCGGGCGATGCTCAAAACCCTCATGCGAACGCTGCGCTTTTCAGCCTGTCCGTTCACTGCGCATCGCGCTCAAGTCGCGTGCGCTCCAGAAAAAAGAAGACCCATCCTTCGGAGCTGTCGGTTTGTGGGATAAGCTCGATACAGCAACGCCCCACGCCAGGGTGACGCTTCAAAAACAGGATGCGTTAAAAAAACGGAAACGGCTGATCGCTCCAAGGGAGACGATTGCGTGGTATCCGACCATCAAACCGGAGCTTTGCAACGGTTGCGGCGACTGCAAGGTCCTCTGCAAACCGGGCGTGTTCGAGTTGGGCGCGCCAGATCCCACAGGCATCCACCGTCCGAAACTGATTGTCGCACATCCGTTTAAGTGCCTCGTACTCTGCACCCGGTGCGTGCCTGTCTGTACCTCCGGAGCTATTGTTCTCCCTCCGAAAGAGGAGTTCGAACATTTTGTGGAGTATCTGGACTGACCGAGAGGTCGTCGCGGTCCCTGAATCCCATCAGGTACAGAATAGCGTCCAGACCAAGGGTTGATATGGCCTGTTTTGCGCTCTCCCTGACAATCGGTTTTGCTCTGAAGGCGATACCGAGTCCCGCTTTTCCAAGCATTGGCAGGTCATTGGCACCGTCACCGACCGCAATGGTCTGCTCCAGCCGTATATTTTCCTTTTTTGCAATAAGCTCCAGCAGTTCAGCTTTTCTTTTTCCGTCGACTATTCTGCCAAGTACCTTACCGGTCAATCGACCCTCTTCTATTTCCAGCGTGTTGGCAAAGACGTAATCGATATTGAGTTTTTTCTGGAGGTAGTGGCCGAAATAGGTGAATCCGCCGGAAATAACAGCGGTTTTAAATCCAAGGTTGTGCAGGTTATGGAAGAGTGTTTCAGCCCCTTCCGTCAGCTGCAGCCTGTAGGCTATGGTTTCAAGAATATGTTCGTCAAGCCCCTTCAGCAGGTAAACCCTTTTCAGAAGACTTTCGGTAAAATCAAGCTCCCCACGCATAGCCTGCTCAGTAATTGCCGCAACCTTCTCGCCGACTCCGGCTTCAAAAGCAAGTTCATCAATAACTTCGGAGGTAATGAGGGTTGAGTCCATATCGAACACGACCATTCTGCGGTTTCGCCGAAAAATATTGTCTTCCTGAAAAGCTATGTCGATTCCAAGACTGTCTGTTATGGCAAGCATCTGCTCGCGGAACAGGTTTTCGTTTTGCAGAGTACCCCGTATTGAAAACTCTACGCAGGCTTTGGTGTGACCGCTCTGATCGTGTTCAAGCGGAATTCTTCCCGAGAGGCGATTGATGGTATCAATATTGAGAGTATGTGACGCAATGATCGACGAAACCCGTTCAAGCTGTTCAGCAGTTATTCTTCTTGCAAGGAGCGAGAGCAGATATCTGGGTTTTCCCTGTTCATGCACCCACTGTTCATACTCTGTGACGGATACAGGTGTAAAAGTGATCTGGATACCGAGTGTATGGGCGCAGAAGAGAAGATCTTTCAGTATGGGGGATGAAGCTGATTCTTTTAGTACCTCTACCAGCATTCCAAGCGAAAGATGGTTGTGGATAACCGCCTGGCCGATATCAAGGACCGGTATTTTATAGCCAGAAAGGATTGAGGTGATTTTCGATGTCAAGCCAGGTTTATCCGGGCCTGTAATATTGATAAGGAGAAGCTCTCTCATACCTTATTGAGTTAAAGAGGTTCGTGTTCTTTACTTATAAATCCCCATTTCCCTGTCTCACCATTACCTATTATGACTGGCGCGAGACCTTGTGAAAAGTTGCCAACAGCATCAAACTGCGGATTGATGACCATCTTGCCCTGTTTATCAATAAAACCCCACTTTCCTGTCGCTGTATCACCAATTCTTACCGCAGCGAGTCCTTCCGAAAAGTCACCTGTTAAATCAAATTTCTGGGTGATGACAACTTTGCCCTGTTTGTCAATAAACCCATATTTTCCTTTATTGCCTTCTCCAATTTTTACGCAGGCAAGACCCTCTGAAAATCGGCATTTATCATTAAATTCCGGGTTGATGACCATCTTTCCCTGTTTATCGATAACCCCCCACTTCCCTTTATATTTATCGCCAATCCGTATAACTGCAAGACCATTGTTAAAAGGTTCAGCATAGTCGAATTGCAAAGAGATAACAACCTTACCCTGTTTATCAATAAACCCCCATTTTCCAGCTTTTTCACTTCCCATTCTTATTGGCGCCAGACCTTCTGAAAAGTCACCCACCAGATCAAATTGAGGGGCGATGGCATAAACTCCTTGTTTATCAATAAACCCCCATTTTCCTGAAATGGCATCGCCAACTCTCATTGCTGCAAGACCCTCTTTAAAACCGTTTTCAGCATCGAATTTCGGGGTGACTGCGACTTTCCCTCGTTTATCAATAAATCCATACTTGCCAGTAAATTCGTCACCATCCCTCATCAGAGCAAGACCTTCCAAAAAGTCACCTACAAAAATAAATTGAGGCTTAATGACCATTTTACCGCTCTTGTCAATAAATCCATATTTCCCATCAGTTTCATCACCAATTTTCACAGCAGCGAAACCTTCTGAAAACTCATGGACTTTATCAAACCTGGGGGCGATGAGCATTTTTCCCTTCAGGTCTACAAAGCCTTGTTTAGTGGAAAGTGAATCACCAATCTTTATTGCAGCAAAACCCTCTTTAAATTCTTCGACAGCAAAGAATTGTGGATTGATGACTATTTTGCATGTTTTGTCGACTGAATATTCAGACGAATTCTTGTTACATCCAGCAAGAAAACTTAAGAGGCAGATGCTTGCAAGAGTTATTGCACTGTGCATTGGTGGTTTCATGATAGATTGGAATTGATCATGACAAACCAAAGATGCATCCATTCAAATACTCATCATGTACTGTAACAACATCAATACCATCAACAAACAGGCGCTTGTTCAGGAATGAGTTGCAAACTGCCATTCGGCAATGCTTGTTCATGCTTTTCAGCATAAGTGCTTATTAAAAAATAGATAAATGAATCAGTCTTATTCCTGAGAAATACCAAAGGTTTATTTTGAAATGTATCAGACCTTCTCCAGATATGAAATATCAAAACATCCAAAATATTCATTAAAAGAATGATAACAGCGTGTAAAATTTACTCGGCCAATATTGTTCACTGATAATACGTACGCGGTTAATAAGGCATTCCGCAGCATTACAACTCATTGTAGGGATAAAAACCTCAACTGCATCAGGTAACTGTGTATGTTCCTTGTTTATCTTACAGCATTAATACAAGACACATTTTTGTGCTTCGTGAAAAAAAATCATTTTCTTCTTGGAGTTTTTTTTTATGCAGGACTGCTGAATGTTCCTGCCTCTGCTGCTGAACCCTTTTATAGCAGTGCGAATACCGTGGGATCTTCAAATAGTGACATAACATCATATAATCCAGCTGGACTTAGTATACCTGCTTTTTCAGGAATAAACTTGACGAGCATCTTCTGTAAGAGTTTCAAAAATATCAGATTTGAGGTTGAAACAGGCTATCAGCGAAACGATGCCGACAAAATCATCATTGATTCCGGAATTTTCACTTTCAGGGGAGATCGTTCGGTAACGTCATATATGGCAAATGGTTATTACGATTTAAAAACCGATCCCGTTCATCCATTTATTATCGCTGGTCTTGGGCTGGCACAAGTCAGCATCCACAATGAAGTCAACCCGCTTAACACGATTTCTGAAACCTATTCAGGGCTTGGTTATCAGATTGGCAGCGGTATAGCCATTACAGTGATCCAGAATATTTCCCTTGATTTACGGTATCGCTACTTTGGAACTTACCCGGTCAGCCTCAATAATCATAAAGAATATTATAAAGTACCAGGTAACAGTGTTCTGCTCCGTGTGATGGTCGGATTATAAAGCATACAGATATTGATCAAAAATGCATCTGATTTTACTGATGTATCAACAAAAATATGCTTCTTCATCACTTTGCAATCCCATAGAGGTAATGATCGTAATTCTCAGCAAAATCGATCCTGCCGGTATCAACTGCAATTTCATCAATATTGAGGTTATCCCATGAATCATCTGACAGCGTCTCTGGCTTTAGTTCCACAGCAATACCTTCCTGAGTAAAGACAGCTTTCACTTTATTAATAACCTGCGATATTTCATCCGGCAGAATATCAGGTAATGTAATTGTCAGTTTCATTGATAGTTACTGTTTCGGAATTTTCAGGCCAGCCCATATCTGCCGGCTAAAAGTTACGCATTTATTCATGATGCTCAAAGGCTGTGTTTCTCCGCATGTACCAGGGGTTCAGTATTCAGGAAGCTTTTTTCATCAGGGAGAGCAAACAAGCTTTAGGCTCGTATAACTGGTAATATATATTACCAGTTACTATATTATCCGGAAAGAAATCAATCCAGATAAAAGAGCATGATTGAAATATTGAAAGAGATAATCCTCGATTTTCAAGAGGCTGATCTGTCGACCGGCGTACCCCGGAGAATTGAAGTTACGCCTGTTGCGGGCAAAGCTACAGTCTACATTGGTGTTCGTAGAAGTGGCAAATCGGTCTTTATGTTCCAACTTATCAAGCGACTTCTGGATGCCGGAATACCACGGCAGAACATCCTCTATCTGAACTTTTTCGATGACCGTCTGTACAGCCTGCAGCACGAAAATCCTGGTGTTATTCTCGAAGCTTATTTCTCACTTTATCCGGAAAAAAAGAGTACGGAAAAGGTCTACTGCTTTTTCGATGAAATACAGGTTGTTTCTGGCTGGGAGCCGTTCATCGACCGCCTGATGCGCACAGAAAAGTGTGAAGTCACTCTTACTGGCTCTTCGGCACAGATGCTCTCAAAGGAGATAGCAACCCAGATGCGTGGACGCGCTCTTTCCTGGGAGATTTTTCCTTTTTCTTTTCGGGAGTTTCTCGATTTCAAGGGAATCATCAGTGACGGCCCCCTGTCGACAAAAAAACGTCTTACCATACAGAAAGCCTTCGAAGAATATTGGGAAACCGGAGGCTTTCCCGAAGTAGTCGGGCTCGACAGAATGCTGCGGATAAAGATTCATCAGGAATATTTTAACGCAATGCTGTTTCGCGATCTTGTCGAACGTCACGACATTGCTCACCCAAAAGCTGTCAAGGATCTTGCCCACTGGCTGGTAGAGAACACAGCAGCCTTGTATTCGATCAACAATCTTACTGGTTATCTGAAATCACTTGGGCACAACGCTCCGAAATCGGCGATTTCGGATTATCTTGAATGGTTCGATGACGCTTATATTCTTTTCACCGTGCGCATCTTTGATGCTTCACTTGCACGCGCCAACACCAATCCTAAAAAAATCTATTTCATCGATCATGCGCTTGTGACCTCGGTCAGCTCAGGCATTCTTGTCAATTCTGGTCACTTGCTGGAAAATCTGGTTTTCATAGCCCTTCGCAGGATCACGCCAGATATTTTTTACTATAAAAACAAGTCCGGGCGGGAAGTTGATTTCATCGCCCAGCGGCCGGATCGCTCCCGTATCCTGGTGCAGGTCTGCGAGTCGATGGCTGACCCGCAAACCCGTAAACGGGAAATCACAGCGCTTTCAGAAGCCATGACTGAGCTGGGTTTGAAAGAAGGAAGCATCGTAAGCCGTAAAGATGAGGAGCAACTGCACGTTGAATCAGGAATCATCAATGTGGTGCCAGTGTGGCGTTTCCTTCTGAGGGAGACGTTGCGTCCGTAATGGCGCGACTCGCATGCAATTTGCGCAAGTCAGCCGACAGCCATTACTCCCACTCAATAGTGGCCGGAGGTTTTGACGATATGTCATAAGCCACTCTGTTAATCCCGCGTACTTCATTGATGATGCGGTTTGAAACATGGGCAAGAAAATCATGCGGCAGCTGTGCCCAGTCGGCAGTCATGCCGTCCGTGGATTCAACTGCCCTCAGCGCGAGAACATTTTCGTAGGTGCGTTTATCGCCCATGACGCCAACCGACTGGACAGGAAGAAGCACCGCAAATGCCTGCCACACCTGTTGGTAGAGTCCGCTTGATTTCAGCTCTTCAATATAGATTTCGTCAGCTTCGCGAAGGATATCAAGTCTTTCTTTGTTTACCGATCCGAGCACCCTTACCGAAAGGCCGGGACCTGGAAAAGGATGGCGCATCAGGATATCTTCGGCGATGCCGAGTTCGCGCCCTGCGGCACGCACTTCATCTTTAAAGAGTTCCCGAAGTGGCTCAATCAGCTTAAGCTTCATGCGTTTCGGTAACCCTCCTACATTATGGTGTGACTTGATGGTTTCGGAAGGGCCATTGACGCTGACGCTCTCAATAACATCAGGGTAGAGAGTGCCCTGCACAAGAAACTTTTCATGAGCCATCTGCTCTTCAAAAACCTGTATAAAGGTTTTTCCTATTATTTTACGCTTCTTTTCAGGTGATGCAACATTTTTCAGTCGTTTCAAGAAAAGATCAGAAGCATTGACGAGAGATACTCTGAGCCCGATCGTTGAGAGAAAGCTCATTACTTTTTCAGCTTCATTTTTTCTCAAAAGGCCGTTATCAACAAAGACGCAGTGCAGTCGCTTGCCGATGGCCCGGCTGACCATTACAGCTGCAACAGTTGAATCCACTCCGCCGCTTATGCCGCAGATAACCGTATCATTGCCTGCTTTGCGTCCGATCTCTTCGATCTTGTGTTCGATAAAGCTTTTTGATGACCAGTCAGGCTTGATGCCCGCAATAGTGATAAGAAAGTTTGAGAGAAGCTGTTTGCCGTAGAGGGTGTGCTGAACTTCGGGGTGAAACTGAAGCCCATATACTTTCAAGGCACCTTTGCTGCCGAAGCTTTCAATAGCGCACATTTCAGAATTTCCACTGCTGGCCGTTACTCTGAATCCCTCAGGAAGTTTGGTTACTTTGTCTCCGTGGCTCATCCAGACGTCAGAGTCGGGAATATCGCGGAAAAGCAGACTTTCATGTTCATCGTCATGAGAGACAATAATTTTAGCGCGTCCGAATTCGTGTTTTAAAGAACCGGCAACTTCTCCACCGAAATGTTTGGCTATAGCCTGCAGGCCGTAGCATATACCAAGTACAGGAATACCGAGCGAAAAGATACCTCCATCAGGCAGGATAGCAGATTCTTCGTAGATACTTGTCGGCCCACCAGAAAGGATGAGTGCTTTGGGGTTGTGCTCTCTGATGGTCACCGTTGAGGCATTGTAGGGAAGTATCTCAGAATAAATACCCAGTTCACGGATACGACGAGCAATTAACTGTGTGTATTGTGATCCAAAATCCAGAACTAAAACCGATTGCATAACAAAGCGATTGTGTGTTAACGAAGCAAGAAATCAGTAGATATCTTCTAATTTAGGACGTACTGCCGGAACAGGGTTCTGTGGAGGTAACGCTCCATTGTCGTTTCCGCCAGCGCCGCTGCTGCCTTCCGCAGGGTTGTTTTTCTCATCGGATAATGGACCCGGACGGGATTGATAGTATTTAAAGCCTTTCGGAGTATAGTATTCAATATAGACGTTATTGCCGAGCAGATCGGAAGGCGTATTGGTTTGACCGGATATTGGAACGGCAATAACCGTTTCAGGAATATGAAAATACCTGTTTTCAAGTTTCAGTGACCGGTCGCTGTAGCAGCGTTTCATAAATCCTGCCCAAATTGGAAGTGCAGCTCTGGCACCCTGGCCATACTCCATCGAGGTAAACCTGATTCGCTCGTCATCAAATCCAGTCCATACAACAGCAACAAGCTGAGGGGTGAATCCTGCAAACCATGCATCCCTCATACTCTGGGTTGTGCCGGTTTTGCCTGCTGCTTCAATATCAAATCCGTATCGGGCACGAACTGCTGCACCGGTACCCTTCGTGATAACATCCTTGAGCATTGAAACCATCACAAAGTTGGTGGTAGAGTCAATGGCAAAACGCCTGTTTGGTTTATATGCCGATAAAAGGCGGTTATGCTTGTCCTCAACCTTCAAAATTGAGACCGGTTCATTCCAGAAACCGTTGTTGGCAAAGGTTGAAAATGCTCCGGCTAATTCAAGCGGGGTAACTTCTGATGTGCCGAGGGCTAATGACAAATTGGAAGATAACGGCGAAGAAATGCCCATTCTTTTGGCATAGCTGATTATTTCCGATGTGGAAAGGCGTTCATAAGCAAGCCTGACGGTAACCTGATTCAGTGAGTGGGCCAATGCTGTACGGAGTGTGGTCATCCCGCCCGATGAACCGTCGGAGTTTCTTGGTGACCAGACTGTGCCGTTACCGCTGTTAAGGGCAAGTGGCTGGTTAAGCACCTGAAAGTTAGCCGGAATCCCCTTGTCGATGGCAGCCGTATAGACAAAAGGCTTGAAGGTCGAACCTGGTTGACGTTTGGCCTGCCAGACATGGTCAAACTGATACTTGTAATCATCAGGTGAAAACTTGTTGCCCCCAACCCATGCCTTAACATGGCCGTTGGTCGGGTCGATAGCCACAAGGGCCACCTGTATTCTGGTTTTAGACTCAAGAAGTTCGTTAACCCATGCTTTGTCAGCTTTGACTTTAGCCATTGCCTCCCGGTCAGATAGCCCATCCTCCAAGAGGCTCTTAAATCGCTCACTTTCCCTTATGATCTGGTTTTTTAATGGATCTGGCCATCTCCATGATCGGTCAAATGCAGCCTGAAGCTCAGCAAGATGTTCGGCTGCAGCCTGCTGAGCATAGTTCTGCATTCGGCTGTCGAGCGTTGTCTGAATGGACAGGCCATCACGGTAGAGGTCAACGCTCCCAAGCATTGTTGAGGGCTTGATGGTCTGCCGGATATACTCAGTAAAGTAGGGAGCCAGGCCCTGATGGTTTACCGGTGTATATTTCAGCACTAGCGGGGTTTTCTGGGCAGTTGCCGCCTGTTTTGGCGTAATGAATTTTGCCTTTTCCATCAGAGAGAGAATAAGGTTCCTTCTGCTCGCAGAACTTGAAGGATCTTTCGCCGGGCTGTAAGTGGTAGGGTTTTTCAGTGTCGCAATAAGCGTGGCGCTTTCAGGCAGCGTCAGGCGGGATGCTGGCTTCCCAAAATAGGTATAGGCGGCAGCTTCTATGCCATAAGCACCGGATCCGAAATAGACAGTGTTGAGATAGAGGGCAAGTATTTCATCTTTGGTGTATGTTTTTTCCAGCTCAATGGCTGTAACAAACTCTTTGACTTTTCGGCTGACGGTACGTTCCTGGGTCAAATAGAGGTTTTTGGCAAGCTGCTGGGTAATGGTACTGGCTCCTTGCCATCGGGTGCGTCCCTTGAGGATATTTTCACCCATAGCTAGCGTAAGTCGTCGGAGATCAACGCCCCAGTGCTGGTAAAACGCGACATCTTCAGTAGCGATCAGTGCGTAGCGTGCAGAAAGCGGAATGGATTTAAGAGGAATGAAAGTGCGGTTTTTCAGAAAAAACTTATGGAGCAGGATGCCATCTTCTGAATAGACAAGAGAGGCAAGTTCCGGATTTGGATTTTCAAGTTCTTCAAGGCTCGGGAGACCCAAAAAATTTTGTATCGCATATAACTTGGGGCTTGTGAAAGTTATGGTGATCGACAAGGCAAGAAAGAGAAGCATGCCTTTGGCAAATATTTTACTCACAGTATCTGTTGATCTTTAGTGTTTTATTTTTTTTATAACAATAGTAACATTTGTGGTAGTCATGAAATCATCTGTTATGCATTGGCTGTATTTTCAAGCGATCTTTTTTTTATAAAATTGTTCAGCAAATTCAAAATGTTTGTTAAGCTCCCTGGCAAATTCAGCAGTCTCTTCAAGCATCGGCAAATGGCCGAGATCGGGGAATTTTGCGAGCCTTGTGGGTGCGGATGCCTTAGCTCTGCGTTTTTCATAAAGCGATATGGTTCCTTCAGGGGGAATGGTATGATCCGCCATTCCTACACAGCATAATAACGGTGAAGAAATATTGATAACATGTCGGGTGTAAGCCCTCAGTGCCTCAGGGTCGATGGAAAACTTGCCGACAGCATTGGTAGCATCTTTATCAGACTGAGTGAAATCTTCAATAATGATATCATGGTACTCTTTCGGAATCTCTTTGGATGCAGCTCTTTTGATAAAGAGACTTTTCAGCGGTTCATGTTGGAAAATGTTGCGGAAATTCATGGAAAAATCAATCAGTCCGCCAAGAAACATGAGGCCAAGTGAGGTAAAAGGCGTCTCTTCGAAAATACCGCAGGCAATGATGGTTGCAGACACAAGCGCCTCACGATAACGGATGCAGAGTTCAGTTGCAACCATGCCTCCCATTGAATGACCGACAATATGCAGCTGTTTTGATGTTTGCAGTCCAAGATGCTCAATAAGCGCACCTGCCTCATCGGTAAAGCCCTGAATGGTAAAGGCTGGTTTATAGCCTGTGATAATGGTTTTTCCCGTGCCGCTCTGGTCATAGGTAATACATCGGTAGTTCGTGGAGAGTACATTGACCAGTGGTTTCCAGTATCGGGAGGATACTGCCCAGCCGTTCACAAACAGCACTGCTGATTTCTCCTTGCCGGATGGATCTGAATCCGCAGTGTCTTCATAGTAAAGTCTACAGCGGGTGGACTCTAAATAACTCATATGAGTTGCATGGTTTATTATGGAGAGTAATACAAACCTAATATATAACAATAATAACTTATCTCCTGCCTCCCCGAGCTTGGGCCCTTTGCGCTATTTTGCGACTCATCGGTTCAATGAGTACATTACATTGGCTTAAACAGAGATTTCAATATTTATGAGTTGGCACAACATGGATTATTCTTTTACCGTTCTCATTACTTCCCTTGCAGACTTTATTCTCCATATTGATACCCATCTGCAGCTCCTTGCTGCACAGTATGGACTCTGGCTTTATGCCATTCTTTTTCTCATCATTTTCTGCGAAACAGGACTTGTCGTTACGCCCTTCCTTCCGGGCGATTCTCTGCTTTTTGCGGCTGGGTCAATTGCAGCCATGCCCGACTCATCCCTCGATCCCAACCTGCTTTTTATTCTTTTTTTTTCAGCAGCTCTGCTCGGCGATAACCTCAACTATCTGATCGGCCACAAGCTTGGACCAAAAGTGTTCAATTATCAAAAATCACGCTTTTTCAATCCCGAACATCTTGTCAGAACCAATAGTTTTTTTAAAAAACATGGAGGCAAGACGATCATCATCGCCCGGTTTATTCCTGTTATCAGGACATTTACTCCTTTTGTTGCTGGTATAGGTGCCATGCCATACAATCGCTTTATTCTTTTCTGTATTACTGGTGCGCTGTTTTGGGTGGGATTGTTTTGCTACGGCGGTTATTTTATCGGTCAGCTTCCTTTCGTGCAGCAGCATAGAAAGCTGATATTCCTGAGTATCATTGCTCTCTCCCTTTCACCTCCTTTTATAGGGTATCTAAAGCACCTGGTTGGTCGCAGGCAGGATACTCCGGATTGTTGATGGAATGTTGATAACTTGTTGGCACATTGGCCATTTGCTCATATAGTCGACAGTGGTGAAGCCTGCTTTAAGGGTGTTATTCTATTGATAACCGTATTTTATGAAATAATTTATGGACTTTTTTCAGGTTCCGCCCAAACCTGTCGTAACGATAATTGGAATCTTTAAACATTCGTGAAGTGGTACTGAGAGTGTGGATAAGTAATAACAAGAGAATGAAATGCGGCGTGGAAAACTCCTTTGGGAAAGAGGAAGAAGAATGCGAAAGCGCGAAATAATATTATTATAATCAATAGAATTTTTTATAATTAGTACCTTTTCAGTTTAAATCGGCGTATAGCGCAGCCTGGTAGCGCACTTCCTTGGGGTGGAAGGGGTCGTGGGTTCAAATCCCGCTACGCCGACTCTCCTGCCCGCACTCTCATCAGATTATTCCTTTGCACATCATATAACCATTGTGGTTCAATCTTGCGTTTAGCAATTCTCAAGCGGATTATTGGTGAAGAACTTCATAAGGATATCGGTGGTTAGTTGATAAGGAAAAGAGAAACCAGAGAGTAATAGCATGGAACTGCAGAATCTGAACGTTGTCGTGATTGGGGCGGGAGTCGGAGGGCTTGCTGCCGCAGCGTTGCTTGCCCGGAAAGGAGCAATGGTTACCGTGCTTGAAGCGCAGGACTACCCCGGCGGATGTGCGGCAACATTTGCTCGAGAAGGTTACCGTTTCGATGCAGGAGCTACGATTGGCTGCGGGTTTCATGTTGGCGGGCCGATGGACAGGCTCGGCAAAGAGCTTGGCATTCTCTGGCCGGTTTCACCCGAACCAGTTGCCTGGCAGTATCATCACAACTCGCTTCATCTTGATCTTCCTCCTCATCGTCTTGGTATTCTGGAACGCTTTCCAGGTTCAGCAACCTTCTGGAGGGAGCAGGCAGACATAGCCAAAATACTCTGGCATCTTGCCGAAGGGGGGCTTTCATGGCCTGTAAAAGGGGCGCGTGATCTTGCCCGTCTTGCCCGTAAAGGTATCGCCGGACTTCCCGGATCGGCCCATCTGCTTACATTTTCTACAAAAACAGTTTTAGAATGGCTTGCCTCCCATGGTCTCGACAGTGACCCGGATTTTGTCCGCTTTATTGATGCCCAGATTCTGGTTTCAGTACAGACCACCTCTCGGTATGCCAATGCCGTCAATGCCGCTATCGCGCTTGACCTGCCCCTTTCGGGTGCCTGCCGTGTTAAAGGAGGGATCGGAACGATTGCAGAGTTGCTTGCCGGGGCTGTTGAGGATAACGGCGGGGCTGTTCTTTACCGTAAAAAGGTTATTCGTATCGATTCAGTTCGTCGACAGGTTTTCGGTCTTGAAACTTCAGATGGCAGCGCTCTTGCTGCTGATTTTGTAATTGCAAACCTCCCGCCTGAATCTCTTGCTCTGCTCACTGGATTGGAGAACAAACCCGAGATTGTCATAAGCGAGAGTAAACAATGGAGCGCGTTTGTCCTCTACCTCGGCATGGATCTAGACCTGTTGAGTCCTTTGCCGACACATCATGTGCAAATTGTCGGAGCCAGTGGTGAGCTTGCAGAAGGGAACAGTATTTTTGTCTCATTTTCACCAGCTGAGGAACCAGGTCGTGCACCTGAAGGGCTTTGTGCAGTCACGATTTCCACCCATACAAGGCCTGAACAATGGTTTCAAGCGAAAGAGAAAGGGAGCGCTGTCTACAAGGAGCTCAAGAGTGCTTTCACCGAACATCTGCTTGATGTGCTTTCAGAACAGTTTCCTCAAGCCCGTGATGCAGTGCGAAGCATAACTGCCGGAACGCCTGTTACCTGGAAGCGCTATACCGGACGCTTTCAAGGCCTGGTGGGAGGTTATCCCCAGACCTCGCTGTTCAAGGTTCGTGGACCGGCAACTTCATTCGACAATCTTTTTCTTGTTGGCGACTCAATCTTTCCAGGGCAGTCCCTTCCAGGTGTTGTGACCGGAGCCAGACGAGCCATAGAATTGCTTTTGCAGTGGAACGACAAAACAGAGCGTGAGCAGTAATCTACTTTTATCCATCCGTCTTCTCTTTCTTTCTTCACTATATTTCACCCATGGATACCAAGGCGAAATTGCAGATTCTTTCCGGTGCAGCGCGTTACGACGCCTCGTGTGCTTCCAGTGGAAGCAGGCGTGAGGGGCCCTCAAGTGGAACCGGCAATACATCCACCAGCGGGATCTGCCACTCATGGGCGGATGATGGCCGCTGTATCTCTCTTCTGAAAATTCTGCTTTCCAATGACTGCATCTATGACTGTGCATACTGTGTGAACCGCTCCACTAATCCAGTTGAGCGCGCTTCATTTACAGCTCGCGAAGTGATAGATCTTACTCTTGAATTCTATCGTCGCAACTATATCGAAGGGCTTTTTTTAAGCTCGGCTGTCATGCAGAGCCCCGATCACACCATGGAACGTATGGTCAGGGTTGCCGAAACTCTCCGTACCGAAGAGCAGTTCGGTGGTTATATACACATGAAAATCATTCCCGGCTGCAGCAGTGAACTTGTGCGAAAAGCAGGGCTCTATGCCGATCGTATCAGTGTCAACATTGAACTGCCCTCACAGGCTTCCCTGCAGCGGCTTGCCCCTCAAAAGCATAAACATGCGATTCTTGAGCCCATGGCGCTTATCGGGCGGGAGATAGCAACCAGTCTTGTTGAACGCAAGGTTTGTCGACATGCTCCCCGGTTTGCACCGGCAGGCCAGAGTACCCAGATGATTATAGGGGCAAGTCCGGAAAACGATTTTCAGATACTGCGCCTTTCCCAGGGGCTCTACAAAAAAATGAATCTCAAGCGGGTTTATTACTCTGCTTATGTTCCAGTTACAGCGGACAACCGCCTTCCCGCACTTGCAGCGCCACCTTTACGACGCGAACACCGACTCTATCAGGCGGACTGGCTGTTGCGCTTTTACGGTTTTTCCGCCGAAGAGATTCTTTCGGATGAAGCCCCCCATCTCGATGAATCGTTTGATCCCAAGACTGCCTGGGCTCTGCGCCATCCGGAATTTTTTCCGGTCGAGGTTAACCGTGCAGACTATGCAACACTGTTGCGTGTGCCGGGAATCGGAGTGGTTTCAGCCAAGCGCATTGTCGCTGCCCGTCGATTTTCACCCATTACTCCTGAAGGCTTGAAAAAAATCGGTGTAGTTATCAAACGGGCAAAATATTTTATCATCTGCTCAGGCAGGTCATCTGAAAAACCTGATCAGTCCCCAACGGTGATCCGCCAAAGACTGTTGCTTGGTGCAGGTGGCGAAACTGCTGTGTCGGCTCATCCTGAACAACTGGTACTGCCCGGTCTTTTCGCATAATGTGATGAACAGCTACCTTTACGACGGTACTGCCGACGGCCTTTTGTCTGCCATATCGTGGATTCTTGAAGAGGAGGCAGATCCCGAAAAAGTTACGCTGTCAGAGCGTAAAGACACCCTTTTTGAAGAGGGATTTACGATCAGCACTGATGCACCCCGGGCAGAATCTCTTTTTTTTCGGCTGAAGCAGCATGCACCCGATGCAGCACATACCCTCTACTCTTTCATGCTCGCCGAAAAAGGGGAGATGGAAACCAGCCTGCTGCATTATGTTTCGCTAGCTTTCAGGCATGGCGACCAGGTAAAGGGTTATCTTACTCATCCAGCAATACGTGATATTGTCAACGTTGCAAAAAAAGCAGGACGGGAGCTGCACCGAATGAAAGGCCTTCTGAGGTTCGAAAAACTTCAGGATGGCGCCTATCTCGCGAAAATGGAACCCGACTGCAATATCATCCATCCCCTTGCCTACCACTTCAGCCGCAGGCTCAGAGCGCAGCACTGGTTTCTCTACGACGTCAAACGCCGCACCGCCGCCCGCTGGAATAACGGTTCACTTCAGTTCGGTACCATCGAACAATTCACCACCCCGGCACTCTCTGAAGATGAAAAAAAGGTGCAGGCACTTTGGCAGGCCTTCTTTAAAACCATCTCTATACCTGACCGCAAAAACCCCCGCCTCCAGAAATCAAACATGCCCATGAAGTACTGGAAATATCTTGTGGAGAAGCAGGGAGAGTGACGGCAGTTGCCAGTTGATTCCTTGCCAAATGTTGATCTTGCTTTGATGGAGGAGGGCTGAAGAATGCAGCAGCATCGTGCAGTTCGGAAAGTGCAGCTGGTGCAATGACGAGTTTCATTTCAGTGCTGCGCGAACCTGTGCAAGTGCATCAGCGATAGGAATGACATGGGTTGTGCCACTCTCGATCTCGGCAATTCTTCGTTCGGTTTCGATAGCCCAAGCTTCCTCAATTTCGGTATCTTCGTTTAAACTGGCGAGTAAAAGCTGGGCAAAAACTGCACGTTCAGCTGATGACAGTTTCATTGCTTCAGCTTCAAGTAATTCGAGTTGATTTTCCATAGTTCTTTTGCCTCCCTGTAGTGATCATAAAATTTGTAACTTTTCAAAGATATCAGGTTTTGTTGCAAAAGTCACAATCAGCTTATTACAAACACCAGACTGGATGAAAATAACAAACGGTGCAGGTATATCTTCTCAATGTATTGATGAGCTGAGTACCGTGGAGTAACAGCTCAGTGATAAATTAATTCTGAATCCAGATTGTTTATATTTGATATTGCAAGAGCTACCAGATACTTCTATGAGCCTGACAGAAACAGCAGAAAAAGCAATTGCCGCCTATGGCGGACGTGCGCTTTGGCAAAATGCCAAAACTCTGGAAACTGAGATAAGTGCTTCCGGACTGGCGTTTACCCTGAAACGGCGACCGTTTTTCCGCCATGCCAGAATGATTTTGGATGTTCACAGGCCATTTTCCAAATTGACCCCGATTGGCCGAAACCTTGGCATTACGGGAGTGCTTGATGGTCTTGATGTCCGTCTGGATAATCAGGAAGGCAAGGTTCTGTCAGAGCGGAAGAATGCTCGGAATTATTTCAAAATTGGCAGAAGGTTATTCTACTGGGACGACCTCGATATGTCCTATTTTGCCAACTATGCATCCTGGAATTATTTTACCCTTCCGGCGTTGCTTATGCGTGAGGACATCGTCTGGAAGGAGCTTGAACCGGGTTTGCTGGAGGCTCGATTTCCTGGTGAGATTCCTACCCACAGCAGGGTTCAGCGATTCAGGTTTGACCCCGAGACCGGCCTCCTGATGCAGCATGACTATACTGCAGATATCATCAGTCCGCTTGCAGCCGCATCCAATGTTGTTCTGAAGCATGCGCAAAACAGCTCAGGACTTGTTTATCCCTCAATAAGGAGGGTAACCCCGAAGGGGCCGAAAGGCAAGCCGCTCGGAGGGCCGGTCTTGATTCACCTTGACATTCACGATTTCTGGCTGATTTAGGCAACGCATGAATAATAAAGCATGGCAATTCTGGCAATCGATCAGGGCACAACAGGAACCACCTGCATACTCTGTGACACGAAGGGTGGAGTTGTTGCGAAAGCGTACCGTGAGTTAACCCAGCGTTATCCCCAGGCAGGGTGGGTAGAGCACGATCCGCAAGAGATCTGGCAGAGCGTTGTGCGGTGTGTGAAGGAACTGAAAGCTCAATGTTCGCAACCTATTGCCGCCATTGGCATTACGAATCAGCGTGAAACCACCATTGTCTGGGACAGGATAACCGGCGAACCGGTTCATAATGCCATTGTCTGGCAATGCAGAAGAACCAGCGAACTGTGTCGTCGATACGAAGCGGAACAAGAGAGTATCACAGCAAAAACCGGACTGCCGCTTGATGCCTACTTCAGCGCAACAAAAGTCCGATGGATTCTTGATCATTGTTCATCTCTCAATCCAGATAACCTTCTTTTCGGTACAGTTGATACCTGGCTGGTCTGGAAACTGACCGGAGGCAGGGTACATGCAACCGATTTCACCAATGCATCAAGAACTCTGCTCTTTAATATCAGGGAGAAAAAGTGGGATGAAGAGCTGCTTGCACTTTTTGAGATACCTGCATTGCTTTTGCCTGAAGCCAGAAACTCAATGGATGATTTCGGCAGGGTGACAGCTTTGGAAGAGCTTGATGGTGTGCCGATTGCCGCTGTTGCGGGCGATCAGCAGGCAGCTCTTTTTGGACAGTGTTGTTTCGAACCTGCGTCAATCAAGAATACCTATGGTACCGGCTGCTTCATGGTTATGAACACGGGTGATACTATTATTCAGTCGCATAACGGCCTCCTGACAACGCTTGCAATCAATGCGGCGGGCATGCCATGTTACGCTCTTGAGGGATCGGTCTTTATCGGCGGAGCAGTGGTTCAGTGGCTGAGGGATGAGCTGAAGCTGATTAAGAACGCAGGGGAATCCGAGACAATGGCGCGTGAAGCCTCGACGAATGCAGGGGTTTATATCGTGCCAGCTTTTGTAGGTCTTGGTGCACCCCATTGGAAGATGGAGGCACGGGGAGCCATGGTCGGGCTGACGAGAGGCACTAACAGAAATCATATAGTCCGCGCAGCCCTCGAATCGATAGCCTATCAGTCCTGCGATGTTTTCCAGGCTATGGTGGCTGACACAGGAATCGTTCCGAAAGAGCTCATGGTTGATGGAGGGGCAGTGAACAACTCATTCCTTATGCAGTTTCAGGCAGATATCCTGGATGTTCCGATCTTGAAACCGGCAAATATCGAATCGACATCGCTCGGCGTTGCGTATCTTGCCGGATTGCAGACAGGAATATGGAAATCAAGCCATGAGCTTCTGGCGTTGCATAAGGTACAAAGCATCTACACACCTGCCATGGAGCAAGAAGCAAGAGAGATGCTTTTAAACGGATGGCAGAAAGCTCTGCGCCAGACTATGGCTGTATAGCTGAGAATTCATTCAATCATAAATCAATGAAATACAATGACAAATTCCATCGATCAGACAACCGACAGCGGAAAAACCGTAACCTGTCCTCAATGCGGAAAATCGTTTACCTGCAGCCTTTCGCCAGCATGCTGGTGCGCAACAAGAGTCGTTCCGATTGAAGTGAAAGAGCATCTTGCCGAACGCTATACAACATGCGTCTGCAGCACCTGTCTCGACGAGTTGATTGCAAAAGCCGGTTCAGGAGAAAGTGCCTGAGGTTTTTTTACCGGACGAAAGGCTAAAACTCAGGCTGAATTCTGTTGAAATGCAGCAACCGATCCTGTACATTAGCTCATTGAACTAGCGTAATCGCAAAACACTTTCATGCAAAAAGAAACCATCACTATTCTCGGATGCGGCTGGCTTGGACTGCCACTGGCAAAAGCGCTTGTTAAAGCTGGCTATCTGGTCAAGGGATCGACGACGAACGAAGAAAACCTTGAAACACTTCGTGATGCAGGACTTGAACCTTTTCTGGTTGAGCTCGATCCGGAGGTGACCGGAGACGATATTACCGAATTTCTGCACAGCGATATTCTAATTGTCAACATACCGCCTGAGAGGCGCGACGATATTGTTGAGTACCATATTGAACAGTTTTCTTCCCTTATCGATGCTCTTGGCCAATCGCCTGTTCGCTCGGTGCTGTTTGTAAGTTCGACGTCGGTCTATCCATCCCTCAACAGGGAGGTTACCGAAGAGGATGCTGTTGATCCTGAAACCCTGTCAGGCCAGGCTCTGCTGCTTGTCGAGGAGATGCTGATGCAGGAGAGCGGGTTTCAGACTACTGTGCTGCGCTTTGGCGGTTTGATCGGTTATGACCGTAACCCGGAAAAGTATCTTTCCAGCATGAAAGAGATTGTCAATCCAGATCAGCCGATGAACTTCATACATCGCGATGATTGTATCAGGATAATCTTAGAGATCATTCGTCTGCAGCAGTGGGGCGAGGTGTTCAATGCCTGCAGTCCGGTTCACCCCCTGCGACGAGATTACTACACTAAAGCTGCGGAAGAAAACGGCATATTATTACCTCCCTTTGCATCTTCTACAGAGCCTGTTTCTTATAAAATAGTTAATAGTACCAAGCTTACCAGTGCCTTGCACTACCAGTTTCTCTATTCGGATCCGCCAGTTCAGCAGGAATAGCTTAGCGGTATCGTTTTTTCAGCCCAATCGATGATAACAGTGAAGAATGCATGGGGAGAGTGTATCGCAACTCCGGTTTTCAGAACAGGAAATGCCATAGATTCTTTACACTCTTTACAGCATAAACTCCAGATCGCACCCTTGTGCTTTTGATTCCTCGACAAACTGCTTGAGATCGACAATAAAAGCAAGAAACCTTGCCGGATCAATGTCACGGAAGTAAGCTGTCCGCAACGGTTGATCCTGCCAGCCGAGCAGGATTATTTCCTTGTTTTCCGGATTGATTGAAGCTGTGCATTCATCGATAATGCCGTTCATCAATTCAAGCCTGCTGTTATGCAGAAAAGCCTCATCCCAGCTGTCAAGTCCGTTGTTGCTTTCAGAAAGGAATGGCAGTTTGTTTAAAGCCTCAGCCATGCCATAATGGAAAAACGCGGCATAGTCGTGGCTGTCCATTGCAAGGGAGCTGTATGTTGTGTAGGTTTTGTCCTGAAGCCTTATCCTGTTTACTGTTCCGGTCCGGTAAATTGATAATTCACGGTGCTCGGGATTACTGTCGTTGATAAGGATATGCTGAACATTCATAGAGGATCGAGGAAAGAAAGAACCTTTAACCGGTCAAAAGAGTTTTCTGATTTATGGAATTGGTTTTATAAGTAGCTATCTTTATGAATAAATCTTTTTAGTTCATGTTTTCAGACACAGAGAGCAGAATATGTTTGATACAGGATATTCATAACAATTATACCGATAATTAAAGAATGGAAGGCAATTTTTCAAATAGAGTACAGGATGTCATTCGCCTGAGTCGGGAGGAAGCGCTCAGGTTAGGTCATGACTATATCGGCACCGAGCATCTTCTTCTTGGTCTTATAAAGGAAGGCGAAGGTATTGGGGCCAGGATATTGAAGAACCTCAAGATAGATTTATACAGCCTCAAACAGAAAATTGAGGAAAGCACTCATGCTAAGGTTCCTGCAACCCAGATGGGTAATGTGCCTCTTACGAAGCAGGCAGAGAAGGTTCTGAAAATTACCTATCTCGAAGCAAAAATCTGCAAGTCAAGTGTGATAGGAACTGAACATCTCCTGCTGTCAATCATGAAAGGTGACGATAATATTGCCGCGCAGATTCTTGAACAGTTCGGCGTTACCTACGATCTCGTAAGGGATGAACTCACGAATATTACCAGCAGCAGGAGTGAGTCCGACGAGCCGCCAATGGAGGGAGCATACTCGTCTGGGGGGGCAGAACGTCAGCCAAAGAAAGCAGATCCGCGAAAAGGCGAGAGAACCAAGACCCCCGTACTCGACAACTTTGGTCGCGATCTTACCCGTCTTGCCCTTGAGGACAAGCTTGATCCTATCATCGGACGTGAAAAAGAGATCGAACGTGTAGCACAGGTTCTGAGCCGCAGAAAAAAGAACAATCCGGTCCTTATAGGAGAACCTGGCGTTGGAAAGACTGCCATTGCTGAAGGCCTTGCGCTCAAGATTGTACAGCGTAAGGTATCGAGAGTTCTCTACGACAAGAGGGTAGTTGCCCTTGACCTGGCTGCGCTTGTTGCCGGAACCAAGTACAGAGGTCAGTTTGAAGAGAGGATGAAAGCCCTCATGAATGAACTCGAGCGGTCGCGCGATGTGATTTTGTTCATCGATGAACTGCATACCATTGTCGGGGCCGGTGGAGCTTCTGGTTCACTCGACGCAAGCAATATCTTCAAGCCCGCACTTGCACGTGGTGAACTGCAGTGTATTGGAGCAACCACGCTTGACGAATACCGACAGTTTATTGAAAAAGACGGCGCTCTCGACCGGAGGTTTCAGAAAATCATGGTTGAGCCGACCTCGGTTGATGAGACCATCCAGATTCTCAACAATATCAAATCGAAGTATGAAGCACATCACCATGTGAACTATTCTGAAGACGCTATCGAAAAAGCAGTAAAGCTTTCCGAGCGTTATATCACAGATCGCTTTCTTCCCGATAAAGCCATTGATGTTATGGATGAGGCGGGTGCAAGGGTTCATTTAAGCAACATACATGTTCCTAAGGAGATTCTTGAGCTTGAAAAATCCATAGAGGAAATCAAGGCAGAGAAGAATCAGGTCGTGAAGATGCAGAATTTCGAAGAAGCTGCAAGGCTTCGCGACAAGGAGAAAAATCTTCTTGATGCCCTTGATCATGCCAAACAGGAGTGGGAAGACAGGGCGTCAGAAAGCATATACGATGTCACAGAGCCCGATATTACCTCTGTTATCGCTATGATGACCGGTATTCCGGTAGCAAGGGTCGCACAGTCGGAATCAAAAAGACTCCTCACCATGGAGGCAGATCTTACAAAAGAGGTTATCGGTCAGGATGAGGCAATTAAAAAGATAACCAAGGCAATACAGCGTACACGTGCGGGTTTGAAAGATCCCTCGCGTCCTATTGGATCATTTATTTTTCTAGGTCCTACCGGTGTCGGTAAAACAGAGCTTGCCAAGGCATTGACCCGATATATTTTTGACACTGAGGATGCCCTTATCAGAGCCGATATGAGTGAGTATATGGAGAAGTTTTCGGTCAGTCGTCTTGTTGGGGCGCCTCCGGGATATGTCGGTTATGAAGAGGGCGGTCAACTGACGGAAAAAGTTCGTCGTAAGCCCTATTCAGTCGTTCTTATCGATGAGATTGAGAAGGCCCATCCCGATGTGTTCAACATCCTGCTTCAGGTACTCGATGAAGGCGTGTTGACAGATGGAATGGGTAGAAAGGTTGACTTCCGCAATACCATCATCATCATGACATCGAACATTGGTGCTAAAGACATTAAAAGTTTCGGTGCAGGATCAGGCATGGGCTTTACAGCTCCTGATGATTCCACCGGAAACTACAAGGCCATGAAGTCAACCATCGAAGATGCTCTTAAGCGGGTGTTCAATCCAGAGTTCCTGAATCGTATCGATGATATTATAGTGTTTCACCCGCTCGAAAAACAGCATATTTTCAAAATTATTGATATTACTGCCGGCAAGCTTTTCAAGAGGCTCCATGAAATGGGTATCGAGGTCGAAATCGACGACAAAGCCAAGGAGTTTCTTGTCGATAAGGGCTATGACCAGAAATATGGCGCACGTCCATTGAAAAGGGCCCTGCAGAAATATGTGGAAGATCCACTTGCCGAAGAGATGCTCAAAGGTCGCTTTTCTGAAGGCAGCACGATCAGGATCGCCTTTGATGAAAAGGAGAATGAGCTCCGTTTTCTTGATGGAGCCACTCCTGCAAAAAAAGGCAAACGCGAGGAAAAGCTTGACATAGAATAAGTCTTGACAATTAAATAGGAAATAAAAAACCCCGTTTTCCGGGGTTTTTTATGTATAGCTAAGGCTGCTGCAGCGGCCGAGGGTGGTCTTTCACTGCGGCAAGAGAGTGCTGCAGGAGTTCTTCGGGCAGCGGGTAATCATGGAGCTTCCCTGAAAGGAAGGCATCATAACCCTGAAGATCCATAAGTCCATGGCCCGACCAGTTCATGAGAATCACCTTCTCCTTTCCTTCATCTTTTGCTTTTCTTGCTTCACGGATAGTCTGTGCAATGGCATGTGACGTTTCCGGGGCGGGAATAAACCCTTCGGTATGGGCAAAGAGCAGAGCTGCCTCGTAACACTCCGTCTGTCCAATGGCAGTAGCATCAATCAGACCAAGCTGCTTGACATGGCTCACCAGCGGGGCCATACCGTGATAGCGCAATCCTCCGGCATGGATGGCAGGAGGAATAAAGCCGTGTCCAAGACTGTGCATTGGCAGCAGTGGTGTCATTTTTGCTACATCTCCGTTATCATATATGTAGGGGCCTCTGGTGAGAGTCGGGCAAGCTTCCGGTTCTGTTGCAATGATCTGCACTTCTCGTCCGTGAATTTTATCACAGATAAAAGGAAAACTGATGCCTGCAAAATTCGAGCCTCCGCCAGCACAACCAATCACGATATCAGGATAAAGGCCAACTTTTTCGAGCTGTTTGCGGGCTTCAAGGCCTATAATGGTCTGGTGCAGCATCACATGGTTTAAAACGCTTCCCAGTGCATAGCGCGTATCATCATGCTCTACTGCTTGCTCGATAGCTTCGCTGATCGCAATGGCAAGGCTTCCCGGAGTATCCGGTGTTTCACCCAGAATCCTGCGTCCTATTGCGGTTTGATCGCTTGGGCTTGCAATGCAGTCGGCTCCCCATGTTTTCATCATGATTTTGCGGAAAGGCTTCTGGTCGAAGCTGATACGTACCATAAACACCTTGCAGTCGATACCGATAAGCTTGCAGCTCATGGCAAGTGCACTTCCCCACTGTCCGGCCCCGGTTTCAGTAATGAGATGTTTTATGCCGAACTCTTTGTTATACCATGCCTGGGCGACCGCAGTATTCGGCTTATGGCTGCCGGCGGGAGAAACACCTTCGTTTTTATAAAAAATCTTTGCAGGAGTTTGCAAGGCAGCTTCAAGCCTTCTAGCCCTTGTCAGCGGTGAAGGTCTCCATAGTTTCAGGATAGCCTGTATCTCCTGGGGAATATCGATCCACCGTTCAGTGCTCATTTCCTGCTCAATCAGGTTCATCGGAAAAACTTTCGCAAGGGCATCCGGTCCAACCGGCTTACCGTCCGGACCTAAAGGTGGTGGAAGCGGTATAGGCAGATCAGCCTGAATGTTATACCATTGACGAGGCATTTCGTCCTCAGTCAGCAGGATCTTCGTGAAGTCAGAACTCATGTTGGTGACGATTTGTTTTTCGTTGCAATATTACTGAATATCGGAGAAATTGGGTAACTATCAGGAAGATGTGGTGCCGAAGACGGGAATCGAACCCGTACGTCCATTGCTGAACACAGGATTTTAAGTCCTGGGCGTCTACCAGTTCCGCCACTTCGGCCTTCATAACATGAGACATGGGCAAGCAATTTACTATCTTCAACGTGTTTCCCCAAAAATAAATAGTGCATGCTCAACCCTTTTTTTCAAGCAAAGGGAGCGGTTACGAGCTGAAATGATCAAATCCCTTGATTGAAGTGAGATCAATGGTCATACCGTAAATATCGCTCAGCAGCAGACCTTCTTCCGTGTCGGTCGTTTCGCCGATGACCGATATCTCCTTATTATCGGCAATTGCCTCATACTCCTCTTTCGGAATTGTAAAAAGCAGCTGATACTCCTCGCCACCCGACAAAGCCCAGGTAAGAGCATCATCCTGAAGCTCATCGGCAATGCGTCGAGTGCTGGGATGGATAGGGATACGGCTTTCATGAATCAGCGCTCCTGTATTTGAACTTCGGCAGATATGCTGGAGATCCGGGCTCAGTCCATCGGAGATGTCGATCATCGAAGAGGGACGGATATGCCTGGAGTGCAATAACCTTACGATATCGATGCGTGCAAGAGGCAGCAGATGGTGTTGTATTGCATCGCTGTACTCTTTCAGGTCGGCCATCACGCTCTTATCATAAGGCTCGTTGTTTTCAATATGCTCCAGCATGATCTCTTTTTCACGCATAAGCAGTTTAAGCCCGGCAGCGGAACCGCCAAGAGTTCCGGAAACACAGATAAGTTCTCCCGGTTTGGCACCACATCGACGGGTTAGCTGCTCACTGGAAACCTCCCCGATCATCGATATTGAAATGACAAGTCCCGAACGGGATGAAGAGGTATCGCCTCCGGCAATGGCAAGTCCGTACTCCTTTGCCGCATAGCTCATACCCCCGTAAAGCTCCTCAATCATTGCAACTGAAAAGGATGAGGGAATGGCAATGGAAACAAGAGCATAACGAGGCAGGGCATTCATGGCGCAGATGTCTGAGACATTGACGCTGATGGATTTGCTTCCGAGAAGTTTCAGAGGTGTCGTCAAGAGATCAAAATGTATCTGGTCGACAAGCATATCGGTTGTTGCTACCTGCAAAAGCCCTTCGGAAGGTTGATAAACAGCACAGTCATCCCCGATTCCTGCCATCACTTGTGTTACGGCATGAAGGGTGGGTTCCGCAATAGCAGCGATTTTGTCTATCAGTCCGAATTCACCGATCCCTGAGATAGCTTTATATGGCATATTTTTACGTAAATTAAATTTTTCTCTTAACTATTCTCTGGCATGCTTCTTTTTCATTAACGCAGCAGGTGTTTCAATATTTCAATAACGTAGATGGTAATATCTCCTTTTTATGGGTTTTTTTGACAAGTTCAAAATATCAAGGCTTAAGGAAGGGCTCGAAAAAACCCGGGATACTCTTCGTGACAAGCTTTCAATTATTACAAAGGGTAAAACAGAGATAGACGACGAGTTTCTTGAAGAACTTGAAACGATTCTTGTAGCAGCCGATGTCGGTGTCGAAACCACACTCGGGATTGTCGATGCAATCACTGAGCGGGCAAAAAAGGAGACCTATCGATCGGAAGAGGAGCTGAACCGGATGCTGATGGATGAGATTCAGCAGATGCTTCGTGAAACAGGAGAGGAGCATCCGCTTGATTTTGAAGCTGTGCTTCCGGCAAAACCCTATGTGATTTTAATTGTTGGAGTGAATGGCGCCGGAAAGACCACCAGTGTTGCTAAACTGGCACATAACTATGAAAAAGCAGGCAAAAAAGTCATTATAGCTGCTGCTGATACCTTCAGGGCCGCTGCTTATGAACAGCTGAAGATATGGGCTGACAGGGCAGGTGTTCCTCTTATTGGTCAGGGTCAGGGTGCTGATCCGGCATCAGTGGTTTACGATGCTGTCAGTGCTGCGGTATCCAGAAATGCCGATGTAGTGCTGGTGGATACTGCTGGCCGTTTGCATAATAAAAGCCACCTGATGGAGGAGCTTGCCAAGATCATGCGGGTAGCGACGAAGAAGATTCCGGAAGCTCCCCATGAAGTGTTGCTGGTGCTTGACGGTACAACCGGCCAGAATGCAGTGCTGCAGGCAAGGGAATTCACACGTTTTGTCAAGGTGACCGGGCTTGTGGTTACCAAACTTGACGGAACGGCAAAAGGCGGGATTGTGCTCTCCATTTCACGAGAGCTTAATCTGCCGGTTAAATATATCGGTATTGGTGAAAAAATAGATGACCTTCAGCTTTTTGATCGAGCTGAGTTTGTTGAAGCCCTTCTGGGTCGATAGCTGTACTCACATTTCAGGTGAATCAAACAAGAGCGGAATGTATTGCCTGAGCTGCTCAAGAGTCTTTTGCCAATCGGCGACACGGAGAAGATGAGTGCTGTTCGGTGTATCCTGAGCGCCAAGGCGGGGTGCAAGTTGAGAGGTTTCATGGAGCGAAGCGAGAAACTCCGACAACTTGTGCTCCATTTTTTCAGGATTTCTTATGATCACGATATGGGTTATTTCAGTCTCGGTATGCTCAAGAAGATAATCGATATGCCAATGGAGTTTTTTGCCTGCGGCTTCAATGGCGCAGGTTCCAATACCATCATCGATGGAGAAAAATTTTAATAGTGCTGCCCGAATATTATGTGGCTGCAATCCGTTGGAACGCGAGGCGTGTCTGATAAGCCTTCTGGCAAGCGGATTCCCCGATCTGCCCTGAGCAGAGCCTACATAGATATAATCGCCGTCAGCTATGGTAAACTGCCTGGATTTCTGAAACCTGCCGAATGCAAGCTGAAAAGTGCTGTAAATCCGAATGAAGAGGATATACGAACCCATAGGGTATTTAGTGCCGAAAATGGTAAACTGCGAGACAGACATTGTTTTTTGTTGATTTTGATGCAATATTAGCGTTCTGGATTGGCGAACAGAAAACCTGTTCATGTTGATTGTAAGATAAGTGTTTCGGGATGTTTTCGATTGGTAACAGCACAAAGCGAGTTCTTTCGATGAAAAAGTCGGAACAGCTTCTGGAGCTCAGGCGAAGGGATATGGTTGAAAAATTGAAAGCGTACGGTATTGCTGACCGTCGCGTACTTGATGCTTTTCTTGAAGTTCCCCGCCATCTTTTTTTTGACAGTGAAGCTCTGGAGTTGGCATACAACGATGCAGCATATCCTATAGGGTTTGGTCAGACTATTTCCCAGCCCTACACGGTTGCTTATATGACTACCTTGCTTGTTGAACGCTGCTCTTCAGGAAAAGTGCTCGAAATTGGTACGGGATCCGGTTATCAGGCGGCAATTCTTGATGCCCTCGGTTATTCGGTCTTTACTGTGGAACGGATTTTTGAGCTTTATGAAAAGGCAGAGAAACTTTTTTCAAGACTTGGTCTGAATATCACCTGTCGCTTTGGAGATGGTACGCTTGGATGGATTGATGAGGCTCCTTTTGATGGTATTATAATAACGGCAGCATCTCCAGGGGAACCGCAGACGCTTTTGGATCAACTTGCCCATAACGGATGCATGGTTATTCCTATAGGAGACTCCTGTTCACAGCAGATGACAGTTATCTGCAGATTGGATAATGACTTCAGGAAAGAGGTATTTCAGCAGTTTTCTTTTGTGCCGCTGGTCGGCAGGGAGGGGTGGAACGATACTGGTTTTTAACAACATCTTAACGAAGGGATAAGCTATGGCTGTAATGTCCAGCTTGCGGGATAAAACTCATATTATATTGTATACCCTTTTGGCAGCATTTCTTGCGCTGATTGTTTTTGAGTGGGGTATGAATTTTTCCGGATTTACCGGCAAGGCCAATCAGGCTGGGAAAATCAATGGAAAGTCTATTCCATTCAATCAGTACGATGAGGTATACAAGGAGTATACCGAGAATTACAGGAGAAATAATCCTGGCGCTGAAATGACGTCTGAAAGCGAACTCGGACTTCAGGAGCAGGCATGGAATACGGTCATTGACCAGACCCTGCTTGAAGAGCAGTTTGTGAAATTCGGCATAGGACTTCAAGACCAGGAAGTTGTCGAAGCACTTGACAGCCCGAATCCTCCTCTGGTAATTCGTCAGAATTTCAGTAATCCGGCAACAGGAGCCATCGATCGAAAAAAATTGGATGCTGCCCGTCGTGATCCGCACAGTAAGGAGTTATGGCTGCAGGTTGAGCAGATTGTCCGCAGGGAACTTAAGATCAACAAACTGATCAGAGCTCTTCAAACCCTCGATCGTGTAACCGACAGGGAGATAAGCGATATCGTCAGCAGGCAGTTTTCACGTTTTTCAGCCTCTTTTATTCCGTTTCCTTTCAGCTTTGCAGGAGCCGACAGCAGCTTTCCGATAAAGGAAGAGGAAACAAAAAAATATTTTGATGACCATAAAGAGCTTTTTAAACAGGTTCCTTCCAGAAAAGCCGATTTTGTTTTTTTCCCTCTGGCTCCTTCATCAAAAGACAGTCTTGGAGTTCGCAAAGAACTTGAAACAATCCGAACAGAGTTTGCCGGGCCTGTCAACGACGCCGATTATGTAAAAGTGCAGAGTGACCGTCCGACAGGTATCAACGTTACCTATAGTCGTGCTGATTTTTCTCCATCAGCCGGCGAGACTGTGTTCAGCTCTTCAAATTTAAAGCAGGGAACCATTGTCGGCCCGATAGCTGATCGGGGTGAATATCGCTTGATAAAGATCAAACAGCTCACCTCTTTAGCCCAGCCTGTTGCCAGGGCATCGCATATTCTTTTGCGTTTCAATCCTGCAAGCAGGGAAGATGTACAAAAAGTGCGCGAACTCACCATGATTATCTCCAGACAGCTTCAGGCAGGTGTTCCCTTTGAAGAACTTGCAAAAAAATATTCAGCCGACATTGCCAGCGCCGTCAATGGTGGCGACGTAGGATGGTTCAGCAAAGACCGAATGCTCCCTGAATTTTCTGCGGCTGTTTTCAATGCGCGTCAGGGTTCGATAGTCGGCCCGGTTCAGACACAGTTTGGGCTTCATATTATCAAAGTTACCGGTTTTGATCAGACCGCAGTTGTCTGTTCGGAGATAGTCAGAAAAATAAAGCCTTCAACGGAAACGGTAGATAGCGGACGTCGTCTTGCTATGGTTTTTCAGCAGAACGCCAAGGAGAAAGGTTTCGACAAGAGCGCTGCAAGTGCCAGGTTGACAATTAACAAAACTGCTGAATTCGGCAGACACATGCCTGTCGCACCGATTGGTTACAGTGAAAAAATTACAGCATTTGCCTTTAAGGCGCAGGAAGGCGACCTTTCGGATGTTCTTGAGACCGAAAAAGGTTTTTTTGTCATGCGTCTGACTGGTAAGAATGATACCGGATATCGCTTGCTTGACAATGAGCTGAAATCGAGGATTAATGCCGAACTTGTACGTGAAAAGAAAAGTGCGGTTCTGGAGAAAAAACTTGCTGTAATGGCAAAAATACCGGGTCAGACCCTTGAAAAAATTGCAGAACAGAATCCCGCTCTGCATGTGGTCACCGCTGATGAAATTCGTTGGAGCGATGGATTTATTCCTGGATACGCTGTTGACAGGCCTCTGGTTGAGGCAATGTCGGGACTTGATGCAGGCAGGCTCTCTAATCCGGTGAAAACATCCGATGGTTATGCCCTTGTAATGCTGAGCAGGAAAACTCTTCCTGCCGGGCTTGACCTTAAAGCAGAAAAAGCCGGTATAGCACCGCAATTGCTCCGTGCAAAACAGGAACAGTTGTTTGCTGAATATTTTGCTTCAGTACGCAAGAATGCGAAAATAGAGGACTTGCGCCCTTGAAACACTCGTTCGATATCTCGTCAATGATCTGCCTGGAAGGCTTCCAGGCGGGCTTTGATCTTTGAAGAGGTATCCAGTTTCAGGCACTCTATAGCAAGAGCTTCAGTTTCGGCAATTGAGTAGCGGGAGACCAGTGATTTAAGTTTCGGGATATCTGAGGTGACCACGCTGAATCTTCTCAATCCGCATCCTAAAAGGTATGGCAGAGCAAGAGGGTCTGAACCCATATCTCCGCAAATTATAACTTTGCAGTGGTTTTTATTGGCAGTCTGGATGACGCGGTGCAACTGTCGGATAATTGCAGGATGGAATTTTTCAAAGAGACTCTGTACAATGACATTGTTTCTGTCAACTGCAAGTGTGTACTGAGTGAGGTCATTGGTTCCTATGCTGATGAAATCAGCACATTTTGTGATCTCTTCAATAAGCTCTACAGCCGCCGGCACCTCTACCATTGCACCGACTCCAGGTTTTTCAATCTCCCACTCCCCTGCTCTGGTTAATTCCGAATAATGTTTATCTACGGCTGTCCGGACATGCCGGATCTCATCGACCGAAATGATCATGGGAATCAGAATAGCTAAGTTACCATGGATATTTGCGCGTATTATAGCCCTGAGCTGGTTATCGAGTATCTCCGGTAAATCAATCAGGATTCTGATGCCTCTCCATCCGAGGTTGGGATTTGGTTCCTTGACCGGAGAGTAGATCAGTTTGTCCCCTCCAATATCAAACAGGCGTACATCAAGGGGCATGGGGCTGATCATTTCAGCCATTTCCAGATAATAGGAAAACTGTTCGGACTCTTTGGGTACGTTATTGCCATTGGTAATGAGGTTTTCGCTTCTGAACAGTCCTACCCCTTCAGCTCCGGCAGGACTTACGGCGTGCAGCTCTTCCTTGAAATCAATATTAGCGTTAAAAGTGATTCTTATTCCGCATTTTGTTGTAGCTGGGAGCATAGCCGTAAGGGATGTATCCTCTTCATATTTTTTCTCGGCCTCTTTTTTGCTGATATATTGCGCAATAGTTTTTTCTTCAGGATTTGTGATCACCGTTCCGGTACTTCCGTCAATGATCAGTTGCATACCGGTTGTTATCTTTTGTGAGAAGTTGCCAAGTCCTACGACAATAGGAATATTGAGAGACTTGCATATCAGTGAAATATGCGACGTACTTCCTCCTGAATCGGTTACAAATCCCTTGATATTGTTGCGGCTGAAAAGAATAATATCTGCAGGGGAGAGGATATCTGCTGCAACAATAACCCCTTCCGGCAGCCATGAGTTCAATTTCTTGATGTGAAGGTTTCTGATAATCCGGTTTTTGATATCTTGCAGATCATCGGCCCGTTCCTGAAAAATCACATCATTGGAATTGACAAATTTTTCCAGATAGTGGTCGAACTCTTCTTCAATAACCAGATGCGCTGGTTTACGCTCCGAGCCGATACGTTCGGCAATGGCATCAATCAGCACAGGGTCGTGAAGCATCATGATCTGGGCCTGAAACAAATTGGAATATCCCTTTCCAAGTTTTCTTATGGTAACCCGTTCTATTTTTTTCAGTTCCTTTTCAGAGCGGAGAAGGGCTGTGAAAAACTTTTCGATCTCTTCACTGATATTTTTTTCATGCAGCTCCTTGATGTTATGATCACCCTTTTCTTTAACAAATACATAGCACTCCCCGATCGAAATACCTCTTGATGCACCAATCCCGGTATAGCACTCTTCGTTACTGTTGACCGGAGGTTCTGGCGTTATTGACCTGCACGAAGTGGAAATCAGTGGGTGATTGTTTTTTGACATAATGGAGGTTTTAAAAAGGTGCGTCGTCATTTGTGATGAATGCGCCAGCATTCGTTTTTTCCTGTTCCGGCAATGAAGGGATATAATGATTCAGTTCCTGAGCAGCTCCTGATCCCTCCCCGCCGGACACATAACTGTTGGTCGTTGACTTAAAGCGTCCATAATTTTTCAGGAATAATAACCGTATATCTCCGATCGGGCCGTTTCTCTGTTTGCCGATGACAATTTCAACAACATCTTTTGTTGATGAACCGTCTTCAAATGTTGTTTTGCCATACATTTCCGGCCTGGAAAGGAACATCACAACATCAGCATCCTGTTCGATAGAGCCGGACTCCCTGAGATCACTGAGCTGGGGCCTTCTGTCACCCGAGCGTTGTTCGACAGAGCGGTTAAGCTGTGCAAGGGCAATGACTGGAATATTCAGTTCCTTGGCCAGTGCTTTCAGCGAGCGGGATATCTGTGCGATCTCCTGTTCCCTGTTTGTTCTGCCATCCCTGACAGGTGTCACCAGCTGAAGATAATCGACTACAACCATACCGATATTGTGCTCCTGCTTCATCCTTCTGGTTTTAGCGGCAAGCTCCATAATGGAAATACCGGCAGTATCGTCAATAAAGAGTTTCGCTTCATTGAGTTTATCCATACTGTTGATGATTCTGCCCATCATTTCAGGAGTTATCCGTCCGGTTCTGACAAGCTGGGATTCAACATAGGCTTCGGCGCACATAAGCCTGATCGCCAGCTGCACCTCCGCCATTTCAAGGCTGAAAAAAAGCACCGGAGTATCGAAATCAACAGCAGCATTACGGGCAACAGCGAGCGCTAATGCGGTTTTTCCTGCAGAAGGTCTTGCAGCAATAATAATCATATCGGATGGCTGAAATCCGGCCGTAAGTTGGTCTAATTCAGAAAAACCGGATCCGATGCCGGTTACAGATGACTGTGATGACCTCAGGCTCTCAAGCATCCGGATACCGTTTTTGACAAGTTCTTTTATCAAAGAGGCTTTCTTTTTGATTCCGGCCTGGGAAATGTTAAAAAACTGCTGGGATGCATGTTCGACCAGATCAAAAATGTCCATCGAAGAGTTGTATGCCGCACCGGAAATTTTAGCTGATATCGAGATCATCCGCCGGTAAAGAAACTTTTCCTTTGCCAGACGCGCATAGTACTCAATATTTGCCGCACTGATAACTTTGCCCGAAAGTTCGGCAAGGTAGTGCCTTCCACCGATAGCTTCAAGCTCATTCATTTTCAGAAGCTCTTCACTGACCGTGATGATGTCAATAGCCTGCCGTTTATGGTAGAGCTGCAGCATCGCTTTAAAAATGAGCTGGTGGCGTCGTTCATAAAAAATCTCCTCGCTGTTCTCGCCAAATATCTGGATGACCAGTTCAATTGGATCATCTTCAAGGAGAATACAGGCAAGAACCTCCTGCTCAATTTCAGTGGAATAGGGCGGAACGCGACTTTCCTTGCTGAAATCAATATCCTTGCTGAAGTCTATGGGAACACTGGCTTGCATATTCATCGTTCACTCCCCGAAATCCGTTCGTAATGGTGCATCATCAATTGGATATCCTGCCAGCACCCATGTTTCCAGTCTGGGTTACGAAGCAGAGCTGCTGGATGATAGGTAATAAAACAGTCAAACTTGTTCCATCTTCTTACTTTCCCCCTCATTGACCCTAAAGAAAGATTGTTGTCAAATAAGGCATTGGCAGCAACCTTGCCAAGAACAAGAATAATTTTTGGGTTCACAATCTGCAGTTGACCGAGCAGCAAGGGCATACAGCACTCTATTTCATCGGCGAGCGGGTTACGGTTCCCGGGTGGCCGGCATTTGAGGATATTGCAAATGAAAACCTTCTCGCGGGCAAATCCGGCTGCCAAAAGGATTTTATCAAGCAGCTGACCGGATCGACCCACAAAAGGCCTGCCGGAAGCATCTTCATCTGCACCCGGAGCCTCTCCAATAACGACAAGATCAGCACAAGGATTTCCTTCACCGAAAACAAAATTCAGTCTTGTTTCAGCAAGCCTGCATTTGCGGCACTTTTTAGCTGTATTGTACAGCAGGGTCAGTGCTTCTGATGATGATTCTGTATGATGAACCGGAACAGGAGGAGACAGTTCATCCTGACTGAATAAAAAACCTTGCATGACAATTGAACGTTTTCAGGAGTTATTGCCGGGTTTTAACGTAGAGCTGTTCTATAAGGTCAAGAAGTTTGTCAGCGGCGTCATCCTTCGGTAGTTGCGGGAGCTCGGTAGTTAATCCCTCGTTATCTATCAGGGTAAGAATATTTGTATCAACTTCAAAACCTGAGGTATTACGGTCAAAAAAATTTAACGCGATAAGGTCAAGGTTTTTAGCGCTCAGTTTATTGCGGGCATTGTCGAGACCTGCATGTGTTTCAAGTGCAAAGCCGACAGCAAGTTGACCTGGTGCTTTCTGCATGCCGAATTCAGCAAGGATATCAGGATTTTTTATAAGGGTAAGCTCAATTTCAGGCTTCTCTTTTTTCATTTTTCCCTCAAAAGATGTTGCCGGTCGATAATCGGAAACAGCCGCTGCGCCAATAAAAATGTTGCAGCTCTTGAAACAGCTCTTGGCGGCATCATGCATTTCCATTGCGGTTTCAACATCAAGTCGCTTCACTCCCGAAGGTGTCTCCAGATAAACCGGTCCGGTAATGAGGGTGACCAGAGCTCCTCGTTCTGATGCAGCGCGGGCAATGGCAAATCCCATTTTTCCCGAAGAGTAATTAGAGATAAAGCGCACGCCATCAATTTTTTCCCGTGTCGGTCCTGCGGTAACAACAACCGATTTGCCACAAAGCGGAGAAGAGGGTACAGTGGATTGCAGGGCCTTTTCAAGAGATGAAACAATGGATTCAGGTTCCGGCATTCGGCCAACTCCGATGAGTCCTGAAGCGAGTTCACCGCTCTCAGGAGTGATCAATCTGCATCCTTGACCGGATAGGATAGCAATATTTCTCTGGACAGAAGGCGACAGGAACATCTGGCCGTCCATAGATGGAAAAATCATTACAGGTTTACCGGGACGCAACGTTAAAAAAAGAGCGGTAAGCATGTCATCACAAAGGCCTGCACTAAGCCGGGCAAGTGTATTGGCCGTAGCCGGTGCGATCACGAAAGCATCAGCCCATTCCCCAAGGGAGATGTGACGGGTATAATCAGTACCGGTGGTATCTGCAGGGGGAAAGAGAGAACGGTACACCCTTTCTTCAGAAACTGTAGCAAGAGCAAGTTCACTCACAAAACGGGTAGCGCTTTCTGTGAGGACAACCCTGATAAAAGCCCCGCTTTTTTTTAACAATCGTACAAGCTGAGGCGTTTTATAGGCCGCAATTCCTCCCGAGATGCCAATAATGATGTTTTTTCCTCTCAACACGTTATCCATGATGTAATGCACTTTGTTTTTTCAGGCAATGTACAAAAACAGAAGGACTTATTTTTTTTTGTCGGATGAGGGAATAAGTCGTTTCCAGAACTGATCCCAGGTTTGGAAGCGCTCTCGATAGGATACGCTGGCACCCCATATTTCCGAAGGTGCCTGTAGATTGGTGCTTGATGTTCCATTAGCGTTAAGTCCGTAAGAACGGTATGTTTCAAGGTAGATTTTTGGAGTCACCCGATATTCAATTTTCTGTTCGGTGCCATAATAATTTGAGAGAGGTGAATCCTTGAGGGTAGGGGCACTTCCAGAACCGATAAACCGCACCTTTCCATCTGTGCCAGGGACACTGAGTGCAACGTAAAGGTCAAGTCCGCTGAGGGTGCCTCGTTTATCCATCCCGACATTGACATTAAAGCTTTCAAGACCGGCAAAATTTTGAATGACCTTAGAAAACTGTGACGAAAGCAGGCCTGACCCAGCGGACATCCCTACACTTGAAACTGCAATATTGGAAACCTGTCCGTTGCTCCCTGGTCTGGCATACCACTGTTTGGAAAGCAGCATGGAAATAACGTTCAGTTCCGCATTAGGGTCTATCTGGCTTGATTTTCCACCAATCATATTTGACGATGCATAGGGCTGAGTTTGCTCATTAAGATAATAGCCCATGGTGACCAGCGGTTCATTAAGCGTACCGGTAATGGCAATAAGCAGTTTTACATTATCCCGTTCACTGGTCAGCTGGTTTGTTGCGCTCAAATACCTGTTTCCATAAAGGTTATCCATAACAGCACTTCTGATATCAACATTGTTCCAGGTGATTTTTCCTCCATCCTGCAAATCAAAGTTTGTATTGGAAAATTTGTATTTACCACCAACGACATTGACTGACCCGAACAGTCGATATTGCTGATTGCTTTTGTTGACAACCAGGGAAAGATTGTTGATTGAAGTTTCAAGCTGTTCACCTCTGATGCGGTCAAAAATAACCGTATACTTAAGTGGTTCAACACTGCTGAGCCTCAGATTTTTTATCTGCAGAATATCGATCAGCGAATGGTAAAACTCTGTCTGTTTTGCCGGTTTATTCAAAGCTTCGATACCTTGAGCATTGACGACAGGGTTCCGTGGAACAAAGTCGATGAATTTGTCAATACCGATATACTTGGTGTTTACATTCGCTCCCGTACGGTAGAGTGAGTAGTCCGCAGCATTGACTCTCAATTCCCCTTCGGCCATTGGTTCAGAGAGAGTACCTCGAAGCCTGAGGTTATTCGATGTTGCGGTAATGGTTCCGAACGAGGTTTCATCTTGCCTGTCTTTTTTATTGAATAAGAGAAGATTGTCAAATTTGCTATCGAGGTATAGGCCCATCGGTTGCAGTTTTTCAAGTTTCACAACGCCGTCTATTTTTCCTGATCCATTCAGATTGTCATTAACCGATATATTTCGCATTTCTATACTGTTCGGGGTGACATAGACCTCCCCGTTAAGCACGTAGGAAACCTGTGTAGGTTCTACCTTAATCTTTGTATTACGAAGATGGCTGGTCAAAAAAATGTCGGGCTTTGGAGTTTTTCCCTCGATCTTGAGGGTTGTCGGTATAATGCCTTCTGCTGATTCAAAAAAAGGCAACAGGGTAAGGCTTTGTGCTGAAAGATTATCCGAATGCACAGATATGCTGATTGCCTGCTGTTCGGGCATCCTGAACTGAAAGGGATAAAAGTTGAGAACAAGAGGAATTGTTCCAGCACCATCGATAGTGTTCATTGATGGCAAACTGCTATGCAGGTCAAAGCGAAGAAAGTTACCATTGTGAAGAGCATTGCACTGCAGGGTACCTATGAGAAATTTATCATAACGAACGCTCTTTCCGCTTACGTTGAGTGAACTTGTTTTTGCGTTGGGGTTACCGCTTACCGTCAGGGAAGCATTGACTGTGCCCGACAGCTTTCCAAGAAAAGGAGTAATGGAAAACCGTTTCAGTTCATCGAGTTCCACATTTGACAAAACACATTGAAAACTTCCCGGCAGTAAATTGCTGAGCTCACCGTCCAATACAGTCTCCTGCGAACCCTTTGCTATCGTGAAACGGTTAAACCTCGCTGATGTTTTGCCAATTATGATACGTGAGTTTTCCGCAGCTTTCCATACACCTGGTGTGTCTTTTATCGCCAGCTGCTGAAAAAGCAGGTTATAGCTGTTGCTCTCTCTCGTGGCTGAAAATTTTGTTGAAAAACTCTGTTCAGGATTGGGAAGAACCAGCTCAAGGGCTCCATCAAGTTGTGATGGTGTATAACGACCCGAAAAGAGTGCGGTACCTGTTTTTTTTCGACCAACTGTTATTGCAGATGTTTTTCCGCTTGCCGATGCTTTTTGTGTTCCGTTGATGCTGCATTCCATTGCAGTGGTCATGGAAAGATTTTCAAAAAGAACATCATTCCGAAGCTGCAGTCGAGCGATACTGATTGAAGAACCGATTGAACAGAGTCCGTTACGGTAGACGGCACGTCCGTCAGCACTGCCCTGAAGGGTCAGGCCCTTATAAGGGAAAAGCATCTCCAGCGGAGCAATATCTTTTACTGCAATACGGTAGTTGACGGTGAACGGCTTTGTAAGGGTATGCAAGGCAGCGGTCGGCCTTGGAAGAGCAGAGTTCCAGATATTCTGTGTCGAAAGCTCTCGTGATATACCTGAGCCTGCAAGTTTGCCAAGCTCGATCAGCTCTTCAAGCGAATAGTCACCATCAGCAGAAACATCAAGAAAATCGCTGCTGATGCTTGTCCGGGAAGAACCAGCAGTCTGGGTAATGTCGAACGCTGCTTTTGAGTGCTCTTTAAGTTGGAACCCGTTAATGGTGGAGGGGGAAAACTGCAGAACAGCAGCAACATTCATACTTTTTGGATCATATCCTGATCCCTGCACTGCAAAGACACCGTTTAAGTCACTTTTATAAGCATTTGACCCCACTATGGTCGAAAGATCAAGTCCACTGGCTTTCCCGTTAGCGTGGTAGCGGGGCGTTGTATCGCTAAAATCGATTGCTGAGTCAAGATTGAAACTGGTCGCTTTGTTTTTCAGAAACAGGGCATTATTCAGCAGTTTACCGTTATACTTCAGAGAAAGAGAGCCTTCACTCACCTGTTGGGTTCGCCAGAAAGAATTGGCCAGCTTGATGTCAGCCGTTAACAGGTTTATTTTTTTACCGGCAACTTTTCCTTCAAAGCTGCCCGAAGCGTTTACAAGACTTTTTTCACTGCTTCCCGTCACAAAAAGCTTATGGGGTTGAAACCCTTTCAGCACAAACTTGCCTTTACTGGTCAGTTCTCCCGATTTTGTTTTAGATGCCTCTGCACTCACAGATACCTCTCCGAGAGAGGAGAGAGTGGTTATATCTGTTTTTACTGCATTCAGGTTTCCCTGCGCATGTCCAACAAAGGTAATATCGCCGGTTTTGCTGGCTATTTCCTTGTAAGGGCTTTCTTTCAGAAGTGACTCAAGAAAAGGTGCGGCGATTCTTGAACTATCGCATTTCAAGCGGTAACCGAGGGCATTGCTGTTGTCCAGGTTAAGCAGTTCACCCTTCAGGTCTATATTGCTTTTGAGGTGAGTTACTTTCGCTTCAAGGATTTCGACGTTATCCCTTTTTCCTCTTGCGTTACCTTTAAAGGTATAGATGCCTGCCGGAAGAGTATATGCCGGGAACAATATCTTCAGGTCATCACTATGAAGGGCCAGCTTCTGCACAGTGAGAAATGAAGTGCTGCGGGCCAGTTGTTGTTGCCATTGACGGGAGAAAATATTGAAACGATCAATTGTGGTTGAGAGCTCAGCGCTGCTTTTATTACTCACAGCTTTCAATCCAAGGAATTCAGATCGGTTTTCAGAAAAGTAAAATTGCCCTGAAGCCTGCCGCAAAGAAAACTGAGACGAGGGAAAGTTGAACTGCAATGCATCAAGAGTCCCTGTCACAAGTTTTTTCTTGATGGTGAATTTGGAGAGTTCAAGATTTATATGTTGCACCCCTGCCTGCAGATTTCCAGAATGAGTGCCTCCGGTATAAAAAAGTCTGCTGTTTTTAATCTGCAGATTTTTGCAGAAAAAATGTTCCAGCTGTGTTTTTGTTGAATCGGGGTCGCGGGAAGTAAAAATCAGTTCAAGATTGAGTTTGCCGTTTTTTTGTGTCGTAATTCGTGCATTGAGAGAATCGGCGGTAAGCCGTCGCAGATATATCCTTTTGATCTTAGGCTGAAGGAGAGTGAGAAAGTTGAATTTCAGGGAAACTGAGGTGGCTTTGAGAGCGGGTGTATTATCTCCTGGCCCGTAAATACGAGGATTGATCAGAGTGACCTTGTTGGGAAACTGAAGATGAAGCTCCTGCAGTTCAAGCCGACCGAACAGCTTATCGTTAAAAAGTGCAATAGCCTGATCTTTAGCCATTCGGTCAAGCAACCCGCTGTTCAGGACAATCAGTGAGGTGAGCGACAACACAAGCACAACAGCGGAGCATGCTGACAGCACGATGAGGATATGACGTTTAATCCGTTCCACAGTCGATTGATGATGTTGTATGGAGCTGAATAATTTTTTCGATGATACCGGTTGTTGAGCGCCCCTCCAGCAAAGGGAGTGTCAGAACAGAGCCTCCATGCTCCAGGACAGCCTTGGCCCCGGCAATCTGTTCGACCGCCCAGTCCGATCCCTTGACCAGAATGTCCGGCAGCAGGATCTCGATCAGCTCTTCCGGAGTATCTTCATTAAACAGAGTGACGCCATCGACCACCTGCAATGCTGAAAGCACCGCTGCACGATCACTTTCACAGCACACTGGTCGATGTGCTCCTTTCAGCCGGCGAACCGAATCGTCACTGTTCAGACCGATAATAAGCACATCACCAAGGGTACTCGCAGCCGTCAGGTACTCAACATGCCCTGCATGAAGAATATCGAAACAGCCATTGGAAAACACAACTTTTTTTCCCGCAGCCTGCCACACCCGGACTTTTTCAAGAGCCTCTTTTCGGTTCAAGAGTTTATTTTGATTATTCATATATCATAACTTCTTTGAATGAATGAGCTGAAAGAAGGATAAGAGTTTCATTGCTGATATTTTTCACAATTTAGCGTATACTCTCCGATTGTCAGAATATGATAAAAGATAGCCGATTTCTATGAAGCGCAGCTGGGATGAAGACGATAACATTGCCGACAAGGTACTCTACGCTCTTATCATGATGCTTGGCGTACTCGTCAGAAGCATAAGCCGTAAACATTCAACAGCAGTAGCGTATGTTATTGGCGATTTTCTCTATAACGTTCTTAAAATGAGGCGTCCGCTTGTAGAAAACAACCTTGCACTCACCTTCCCCGAAAAAAAAAATTCTGAAATAAAAGCCATTGCCCGGCAGGTATATCGCCACCAGGCCGAAAATTTTATCGAAGTGCTTCGTCTGCCCATGATCAAAACTGCCGGGGATGCGGCAAGGCTTATTGATATTGATGCCCTTGATTTTCTTGCCAAAACCATTGATCGCAACAAAGGAGTGGTCTTGGTATCAGCACATTACGGCAACTGGGAACTCATGGCCCATTGCATAGGATTATTGATGGCACCCCTGACTCTTGTGGTAAGGCCTCTAAAAAATCATGCAGTCGACCGTCAGATCAATAGATGGAGATCCATGAGCGGCAACCGTATTGTGTATGACGGGCAGGCTCTTCGAGAGGGACTCAGAGCTCTTAAAAACAGAGAGATTTTAGTACTTCTCGGCGATCAGTCAGACCCCGTTGGGGGGTTTTCAACAGAGTTTCTTGGTCGCAGCTCATCAGTCTTTCTTGGTCCGGCCTATCTTGCCCTTAAAGCAGGGGTACCACTCTTTGTCGGTATGTCCCGAAGAGATGGTAAGGGCCTTTATTCAGTGGATTTTCAAGAAATTGACCAGACAGGTCTCGGAACCACCAAGACCGACGCCGAAGAACTTGCCCGCCGCTACACCAAAGTCCTTGCCCGCCACATCTATCAACACCCCGAAGAGTGGTTCTGGCTCCACAACCGCTGGAAACTACCCTGGACTCGACCATTTTCGAAGAGTAAAAACGGCACCACAATAAGCTAAAGCTACTTGCCCCACACAAGAGGAATGATTTAGGGGACAAAGATTTAGGGGACGGTATTCATATCGTACAGTAACATCATTTATCGTTATAGCAACAGCTACAGATGCTCTTTTTATTGAGGATAAGCAAAACTTTCCTGTAAATTGAAGTATAATTTATGTAAATTATTATTTTTTTTAATTGTTGACAGCGTATGCCAAGAGGTCCGAGACTTGATTCCCCTGGTACTCTGCATCATGTGATGGTCAGGGGAATAGAACGAGGCCCGATTGTGATTGACGAACAAGACAGGGAAGATTTTGTGTTTCAAATGGGCCGGTTATCAAAAGCTACCGGAACGGCTGTTTATGCTTGGGCTATCATGACCAATCATGCCCATATTCTGCTCAAAAGCGGTGCAGATGGGATGAGTAGCTTCATGCGCAAACTTCTTACCGGATACGCCATCAGGTACAATAGAAAGCATCATCGGCACGGATATCTTTTCCAGAATCGTTATAAATCAATTGTTTGCCAGGAAGACCTATATTTTCAGCAGCTTGTCAGCTATATCCATCTTAATCCATACAGGGCAGGGCTTGTGCATTCGCTGAAAGAACTGGACACTTATCTATGGAGTGGTCATGCTGTTATCATGAAACTGCATGATAATGACTGGCAGGCTCGGGATTATGTGCTCCAGTATTTTGGTCTGCAAGAAGGTCAGGCACGAAATGCTTATCGTTCATTTGTTGAGGCAGAGAGTCGTATTGGTAAAAAGTCTGAATTGACAGGTGGGGGTTTGATTCGGTCACTTGGCGGTTGGTCAGAAGTTAAAGCTTTGAGGAAGCGTGGAGAACAACAGCTTGGAGATGCGCGGATTCTTGGTGATGGGGATTTTGTTAAAGAAGTGCTTGATCAGGCTGAATACAACGTAAAATGTCAGTTAAGCACTTTGGATAGAAAGCGGTGTGCTGTTGTGGAAGTACAAAGGCAATGTGAAGCAAGAGATGTTTCGATCGTTCTGCTGCAATCAGGAAGTCGGCAGTCGGGGTTATCACGATTGAGAAAAGAAGTGGCGGATACGTTGGTTAGGGAATATGGATTATCGTTAGCCGAAACGGCAAGGCTGCTTGGAATATCCACCTCAGGAGTTGCCGAAATTGTTAGAACAGCAGTTCGGACTGTATGATATGAATGTCGTCCCCTGATCGACTATGATGTAATTGCTTTTTTATCTACTTTCAGTTAAGGTGTTTTTTTACGTTCGTATAAATTTGAAGCCTTTCAGTCAGGAATGCTGTGTTACCGTGAATAACGCATTACATGGTAGTCAGTTCGATACCCCACACATTTTATCTTCATAATACTCTTTGCAAAATCATGAGTACATGAATGAGTTATAATCTTGTATCTCATAATAATCCAACAAGGAGCTATCATGTCTGGAGAAGCCAATGACTTAACAACCCTTTTCACTGCTGATTTCAATAATCCATTAGATTCGGCTGACTGGGATTTCAACCATTGGGCAGCTGTCAATAATCCTTCATTTAATGGACAAACTCAATATATCCAATCGCTTCCGTCAGTGTCAAATGGCATATTACCGCTCTTGCTCTATACATATAACCCCACCAACGGCCCCGTGCCTTCCTTCTATGGTACAGAAGTAGTCACCACCAAGACATATTCGCCTGGAGTTTCTATTGAAATTAAGGCTAATTTTGCAGGCATTTTACATGCGGGTATTGTCGGAGGAATGTTTCTCTACAATTACACAGATGCTAGCCATCATGACGAGATCGATTTTGAAGCGTTGTCTAGTCACCCAAACCAGATTCAGACCAACGTCTATACGAATGTACCCCTTGGCACAGGTAATCCTCAGTCTAATCAAATTTATAGAGCATTAACTGAAGAACACACCTATCGTATCGAATGGTTCCAAAATGCAATACGATGGTTTGTTGACGGTCAGTTGCTTCGAGAACAGACCTCGAATATTCCACAGAATCCGATGGCACTGCATTTGGATATTTATGTTCCTGCGTCGAATTGGGTGTACGCTTACGATCCAGCACTGCATCCAGTTATTAATGCAAGTGCTGATACAACCTATGCTTTTAATATCGATTCTGTGAGTATCGGACAGCTTCCAACAATTCAAACTGGTACTTCAGGTAACGACATTTTTAATGGTAATACAGGTGTCAAGACCGTTCTTTTTTCAGGAAATGAAGCCGACTTCACAATCTCACAATCTGGATCAGGATTTTCAATCAAAGATAATGTTGGCACAGGAGGTGCTGACACGGTTATGAATATCGATACCCTTCTATTCAGTGACCATACGCTTTCAATTGCAGCAACGCCTACGTTACATCTTTTGGAATCATACCGGATATATAAGGCAGCTTTCGACCGTGCCCCAGATTATGGCGGGTTAGGGTATTGGTTTAATGTTATGAATCATGGTACATCTTTAACAGAGGTTGCAGGAGATTTTATTAATAGCAGTGAGTTCAAAGCGATGTATGGTTCAAATCCTACAGACTCAACTTATGTAACTCTTCTTTACCAGCATGTACTTGGTCGCACTCCCGATCAGGGCGGATACGATTACTGGATTAATGCCCTTCATTCAGATTCCCGAGCGCATGTTCTTACACAGTTTTCTGAGTCATCAGAGAATATTGCAAATCTTGCTGGTGTCGTTGCTAATGGGATCATCTATGAAGCGTATGGCAACTAAAGATTAGGTGGAACTTCATGTTCTCAAAAATCGAACAGTGGAGATTATTGTTTCCCAACGATACGAGCCTGGTTATGACTTCGAAGCATTGCTTCATGGGTACTTTCGGATCCATACGGTAAAATCAACATTCAAGGAGGTTATTGGTGCTATGGCCTGCTTGAATGTTGATTGTATTGGCAAACACAGGGTATCAGCGTCAGAGGGAGGGAAATAGTTTAGGTCAACAGCTAACAAAAATGCACTTCACCTCAGCATCATGTATATTCCATGCGAAGCAGAATAAATTTATTTTTTTCGCCGGCAACAGTAATAATGCGCGGAATATATACATCTTGTAAAGGGAAAATTCTTAAGGGAAGCTCGTACTGTACGATATGCATGTCGTTCCCTAATTATCGAATTTGAGTATTATGGATTCCAATAATCTGCCCCATCTGCCGCGTCTTGACCATGTGCGTTTTTTTGCTGCTAACCTGGTTTTTCTGTTTCATGTCCTTCACTACTACTACCTTCATTGGCAGCCGCTGATTGGCTATCCGTGGATGGGTCTGATCAGTGAAGGGCATACCGGCGTTGGTCTCTTTTTTACGTTGTCAGGTTTTTTATTCATGTTGATTGCCCTGCATAACCCTGTGATTGATTATAGACGTTTTATACGTAACCGATTCTTGCGGATTTTCCCAATGTTTTTGACGGTGTTTTTTATTGCGATTTCTATTGGACGTGATGATTTCAGGGCACAGGATATTCTCTATCTTTTTTTTTCCAATCTTGGTAAAGCTCCTACATCCATTCATTTTATTACGGGTGCGGCATGGACAATTTCCCTGGAGTTTACTTTTTATCTGCTTTTTCCCTTTCTAGGAAGGTTTGCCCGTGAAAAGGGGCCTGGCTATTTGCTCAAATTGTTGCTGCTGATGCTTTTGTTTAAGCTGGGCGCCTATGGAGTCACCGAGCGAAGTACGCACATGCTATACTCTACGCTGGTTGGGCGGTTTGATCAGTTTCTTATTGGAATGCTGGCAGCCCTGCTTTACAACCGCAATAAGGAATATTTGTCTCAACGTGGTTCCCTCCTCATGCTGCTGGCGTTTATTGTGGTTTTAATCAATGCAGCTGTTCAGGCAAGGTATGCCAGCTTTTTTCTTGTGCAGCCAAAGCAGGTTTTTTGGATTTTCTGGTCGATGCTTGAAGCGGGAGGTTGGGCTCTATTTATTACAGCCTGGGTGTCGGCAAGGTTTGAATTGCCAAAATGGCTCGACAGATTTATGCGGCGTGGCGGTGAAATCAGTTTTTCTTTCTATCTGATGCACGCGTTGGTTATTTACTTGACTTACCAGGCCTTTGGTGTATTGAGACTCACTGGTAATATCGTTGCAGATGGGATTTTTACAGCTGTTGGGCTTTACATTTTAACTTGGACAGCAGCCACCCTGAGCTATGAAACCATTGAAAAACCATTTCTTGGACTTCGCAGCGGATATGGCAGGCCACAGCAATAACAGTGATGAAAACGGATATGAAAGCAACATGTTCATTGAAATGAACTTCGAAATATAAGATAAGTATCCCCAAGAATTAAATGTGGAGATATTTTTTTATGCGTTTGCGAATGGAATGAAGCTGACTTAAATAAAATTTTTTAAGCTGCCAGCTTTTTAAATTAAATAGTTGAAAGTGTATAGGGGGAGGAGGTGATACCTGCTCATGATTGGAATACCAGCTTATGTAGCTGGGTTCATTTGTGGAAAATGGGTCTGGAAATGCTTTTTTTAAATCTTCTCTTGATCGGTATAAACTGCGGGCATCTACCGATATAATTTTTCCGTTGTCATAATAGTCATATTTCCATTTACTGAAATTACTATGACCGTGATCTGCGTTTTCAAGGTCTTTTCGATATTCATCCCAGATTTCACTCGCTATTACCTGATCAGCTGCGTATTTATTTAACATGACAAGACCTTCTCCACTGTCATATCCGGTGAAATGGTAAAACCGTAAAGGTTTGGAGCCTGCAAGAAGAGTATTTTCGTTGTTTCTGCTGAGAGGTCGGTGAAAAATATTCCAGGTAGCAACATTGTATCCTCGGTCTCTGACTATATAAAGTCTGTCGAAAAAGACTGGTGCAAGATCACACCATCTCTGGTCAGTAAAAAGCCCATTGGGTATGTCATTGGTACAAAAATGATACAAGCGGTTTGCCCACCACATGATAAAGTCTAATCCCTGACCAGATGTTTTGGCAGCAAAAAATCCGAGATTAAAGATACCGTGTTTGAGTGAGCAGATCTCATTGTCTATAATTGCATCAAGCTTATCTTCAGAATCAAGCATATGAGGTGTTAATAAAATATCGTATGTGTCAAGTAGTTTATTTAGAGGTTCTAAAGAATTAAATACCTTGATGTCAGGGTCAAGATACATTATTTTATCATGGTTTCTTTCCTTGGCAAAAAATTCAGCTGCAGATCCTTTCACTGCAGTGCAAAGCTCAACGACAGTATGTCCGTAAGTCCATGATTTTAGATTTGGTAAAGGCAATTGCTCAAGGGTTAATATTTCATCGAAAGGTTCTTGAACAAGATCGAATCCAGAGGGAATACTATCTGCTAACACAAGGATAAAAAACCAATCAGGATGGAATTTTTTTAGTGATTTTGCTAAAACTCTTGCTTTTGGAATATAGCTGTTTGTTACAGATGTATAGATAAGCATTAATTAATTATTATTGTTGAATAACAATATTGATTGAATTTATAAAAATTGATTTAACTGTATTTGTGTTATTATATTTATAATTGTCATGCGCAGTGCCACTCTCTTAATAGAAAAGTATTATACATCTATTGCCATACTACAGGTAGTTGTGATATAGTGAGTTATTTCATCAAGTGCTGTTCTTGCGTCAATTTTAGAGATAATCAGAGCTTTGTCATAATTTATGGCTCTTTCAGCAGGTGCGCCTATATTAAACACTGCCAAAGGCAGATTCATCTGCATTATTTCTTCAGATGTGTATGAAAATGTTTCTGGCCAAATTGCAGGCGTCAGGAATATATCAATATTATTTTGAAGAATAATATGTTGCAAACGATCATGAGTATATTTTCCTGTTACGGTTAGATGTTTGCTATTAACTGAAGTTGCGATCTCTCCAATGATAATGATTTGAATATTTCGTTGTTCTTCTTCTATTATAGAAAGCATTTTTTCGACAATGGCTGCACCTTTAGGAATCTGTATATTACCAAGGATACCGATGCTGATGGTGTATTTTTTTGACGTATTTTTTTTACTTAAATCTTTTTCTAACAGCCAACTGTTGAGGTGATCAGTGGTGTGAGGTATAACAAGTATTTTGTCATGCGAAATATTGATGTAGGCCTTTAATAGGATCTCTTTTGATGAATGTGAGAAACAGATGATTTCATGGCTTTTATCCAGGATATACTTCCATTTTCTCCTCCAGAAAATTATATCAGGGTTTTTGTAGAATATGCGAAACTCTTGATTGTTTTGAGGTAAGCAATTCAAACAGTGTGAAATATTGTCGGGTGGCCCGCAGAACGTATCAGTATGATCAAGCAAAGTATAGCAAGGGCAAATGCAGAAATAATCGTGAATGAGCGTTGTCAGTTTTGCATTGTGTGACTCTTGTAAGGAAAGAATTAAGTCCAATAAGGTAGAAATTGTTGGGAAACTCACGGTTTCACTTAAAATTACCCTATCAATTTTAACGTATTTTGTTAAAATATTTTTTATTTGTTCAATGTTCTTGGTGTAAAAAGAGAGATTATGCTTATTGTAAAAAAAACTTAAATCATAAGTTTTCCTGTGAAAATTAAAGGTGAAAAGTAAAATTTTATTTCCACTTGACACTTCTTTTTTTATATAATTATTCCGATAAAGGTTTGCCCCTCCCCCAAGATCATGATCAATGAAAAGAATGCAATCGGATTGACTTATATAAGTCGATAAAATATTAAGCTTAAGGAATTGGCATATCTCTCTCAATGGATAAGTCCGAAGGTATTTGTCTTGAGGTACCTTATTTTTGTATCGCATCGATGCAGAAATGGAATCAGAGAATGTTCTGTTTCTGTGATTATAGATAAAAAGATTTGGGACAAGGACGTTCCGGTATCCTTTTTTAAAGGCATTGAGGCTCCATTCCATTTCATCGCCATACTCCTTTCCGTAAAATTTAGTGTTAGATATATTGATTTGGTTAAATATCTTTTTGTTAACACCCATACAAAAGACACCTCCCGATGAAATATCAGGATAGTTATTTATAGGAGTCAAGTTCTTAAAGAAGTTGTCAATATTATTTCCCGAGAAGTTGATGCCGTGAATATCATCATTCAACGATTCCAATGCCTCATATAAGCTATTATCATTGGTAAATGGTGTTGTAGTGGCAATCAATGTATTTTCTATAATAGGACGCATGAGTCTCTCCAACCAACCACGTGGAAGCTCACTGCATGAATTTAATATAACGAAGTGATTTTCTGATGATTTGGCGGCATGATTGACTGATTGTAAAAATCCGATAGTTGAAGTATTTCTTAAAAGCACAATTTCTAATTGTGGATGTTCGTCTTTGAATTGTTTCAAAAATGGGTATACCTGTTCGTCTGTGCTGCCGTCATCGATTAACATAAGACGATATGGAGAAGATGTATTATCAACTATGTTTTTGCATAGTGTCTGCAAAAGGTCAAGTTGATTGAATACAGGAATGATAATATCAATGGTTACATCAAGGTGATTTAATGAGTATCCATCAGATAATAAAAATTCGTTATATAAATTTGCAAAGTTGCATGAATGATCATGACTTCCTGTTGTGTTGTGATTTAAGTCAGTTGCCTTAGATTTATTAAAAATATAACTAATTTTTCTTGATCGCTTTATGACTGAATTCGAAAGATTTCTTATTGGCTTTGTTATTCGCCAGCTACTGGAATTTTCCATTTTATGTATTGCAGAATCAAGAGTATCAATACGATCCTGAAGTGTGCCGATATTTGTATATAAAATATCAATCGTTGTTTGTAGTGTATTGTTATCATGTTCTTTCTGGCTGACAGAAGTTATAAGCTGATTAACTTCATCATCTAAGTCAAATATCAGGGCGTATTCCTCAGGAAATAAGGCATGAATAAGGGATTTCCTATCTTCAATAAAAACCTGATCATTATTATTTGAAGAATATCCATGAGGATTATATACGGCAATGGTTTGATCAAGATAGTTTATCCGGATATCTTTTCTGAAAAACCATCGCATATTGAATACCCAGTCAGCGAGAACTTTGTACTTTGTCTCAAACCTTCCTAACTGCTCAAAAAGGTCTCGTTTAAAGAATAATGCCTGATGGCAGATGTTTTTTTTCAGAAGCTTGAGCGGTGTGAATTGTCCGTCATAAAGATGCCCGTTTTTTCCCCACATAACATTTCCGTACATGACATTGTTTTGCTCAATTTCAGCAGAACAGAAGATGCGTGAAAGAACATTATCGTTAAAAAAAGTGTCATCACTGCCCATAAAATAAAGCCAATCGCCTGAGCACTTTTCAATACCCTTATTCATGGCATCATAAATACCATTGTCTTCTTCTGAAATAAGTCTTATATGCGGGTATTGAAGGGAATACTTCCTTACGATTTCTACCGTCTCATCAGTAGACAGATTATCGATAATCAGGTGTTCTTTATGGGTATATGATTGCTGTGTTACGCTCAGAATGCATGTTTCAAGATATTCAGCAGAGTTGTAGGTTGGTGTAATAATAGATATTTTTGGGTAATTCATAGAACTAGTACTCTTATTTGAAGCCTTCCATTTCTGCTTCGATCATTTGTAAAACCACATCCGCCAAGTCAGTCTCAGCTTTCCATCCCATCAAACGCAATGCCTTCCGGGGATCACCGCAGCCGTATGGAATATCGGTAGGTCGGAATATCAAAGGGTCAATATCGGTATGATCCTGCCAATCAAGACCAAAATGCCGAAATGCAAGGTCCGCAAACTCAGCAAGAGAATGGCTTTTGCCAGTTGCTATCACAAAATCATCACCGTTCTCTCTCAGCAGCATGCGCCACATTGCTTCAACATATTCAGGAGCCCATCCCCAGTCACGCTGAATGGTTGTGTTGCCTAAATGAAGTCGCTCCCTGCTTCCACTGGCGATACGGCATGCAGAAGCAATAATTTTTCGGGTAACAAACCGTTCAGGACGCAAAGGCGATTCATGATTGAACAGGATTCCCGTACAGGCAAACAAGCCATATGCTTCACGATAATTGGAAACTTGCCAGAATGCAGCGGCTTTTGCAACGGCATAGGGGCTTCGTGGCCGAAAGGGTGTTTCTTCATGTGCCGCCTCCTTCAGGGTATCCCCGAAGCATTCTCCTGATCCTGCGTTATAGAATCGGATAGGTCTGTCAAGAAAACGAATGACCTCCATCAGGTTGATGGTTGCAGACAAGATACTTTCAAGTGTTTCTACCGGTTGATCAAAAGAGAGTCCGACAGAACTTTGCCCTGCAAGGTTATATATTTCATCAGGTTGAGTTCTGCTCACCACCTGAAGGACACTCCTGAAATCATTGAGTGCCATCGACTCAAGCCGAACATTATCCCGTATGCCTAATCGAACAAGGTTACTGAAACTGCTGATCTGGGCATCCCGAGAGCTGCCCACAACCTCATACCCCTTTTCAAGCAGAAAACGGGCAAGATATGCTCCATCCTGCCCTGAAATACCACATATCAACGCTCTCATTAATATTCGTGTGTCACCAGTTTCAATGCATTATTTTGTAGAAACCATTTTTCCCGCCCTGACCCTTTAGGCCTCAACCCTCAACCTGAGCAATGCTGATCAGTGCCTTATTGCACGAAGGGTTACATTACGGATCATCCAGGCAGCCACTCTTTGATCACCATTTCCAAGAGGAGTTGCACTCCCATCAGTTTCGAGAGTAATAGTCCCTATGTCCGCCGGCAATACATCAATAACCTTATCGAATAATCCCATTTTATCTCCGTTGCTGTTCAGGAGGTAATCAATACTGGTTCGATTTCGTTTAATGACATGCAGATGTAACGTCTGTTTTCCTCGTGTATTGTACTCGAACCGCAGTTCAGTCAGCGAAGCAATGTCAGAGTTACCTAATGCCTCAACCGAAAAGTTTACGGTATGCTCCACCCAATGCCACCAATTCTTTCCATCACTTTCACGTTCATAAGCTCCCGTTATCGACCTGATTCTTATCACATCGCAACGATCGTCGATAATCCCCACACGGAATGGACCAATTTGTTTTCCCTGACTCAGCCAACGGTTTTGTCCGGCGATGGGTTCTATAACCAGGCCTCCTGCATGCAATGTATTTGTTCTTTGTATTTCGGGCAAGAGTTGATAGATGTATCCATCATCACTCCAGTCCGACGCCAGTTCTCTGTCAAACAAATAGAGAGTTGCCATTTGTCTGAATTTAAGGTGTTCGCCTCCAAGAGCAAGATAAATTTGTTTATTATCATGGCAAGATTGAAGGACGGTATTCCGTAACTCGATATAAAAGTGGCTAAGGTCTTGTATTCCCTGGTAATACCCCATAAGTGGCAGGATGCGGGAAATACTGCTTTTTGCTGTGCTCAACAGGGTTATGACGAAGAGTAATGGCAGCACCACATCCATCGTTTTTTTTATGGATGCCCGCAATGACGCCAGGGAAGATAAAACCAGTACCATAACAAATGGATGCGCCCACTCAGAGAGTTTGAACTGACTCCAACTTTGACCGGTTCCTTTCATGAAAGGTGACGGAACAACATATCGGTAATAAAGAAACCCTGTGAAAATAAACAACAGAAGAACCATGGTTGGCATAAGCACACCTCGAGAGTCTTTTTGCCACAGAAAACGTATTCCCCCAAGAGCAATTCCTGTCACCAGGATGAGCAGGAGTAAACCCGTAAAGAAAGAGACAGTCCAGGTGTTGTCCGGCGTTGACCATTGAAAAACATCCCAGGCCCCGCCATGTACCCCGAGCGCGTGAGCTATAAAACCAGAAAGCGACCACTCGACAAATGAGCCGACGACTGCACCTGATTGTACTTTCAGAGCAGAATAAGCGCGTAACAGCTCAGTGTTGAGCATAAGCGCCGATATCCCGAACAAGAGAGTGCAGTGCAGCAGCAGCTTGCTCCATGCACGAAATTGCAATGCCGAAACACATCCGCTGACAACTATCGTCGCTAAAAGAAACGGGGCAAATTCTGAATAAGCCAGGGTTGCCCCTGTAAACAACACTGCCATGGGAAGTGAAGCTTTTCCAATGGTAACATTAGTATTCCTTGAGCCGGAGACCCACTGGAACATTGCTCCTGCCGCAAACACCAGACCTGCACCCAATGCAAGACCGATGGTTTGCGGCATAAATCCATAATTGGCACCAAACACCATACCGCCGAAAGTAAATGCCGGCAGAGCGAGCAGCATTAGACGCTTCACGCGGTGCATAGACCGAAGCACTCGAGAGAGTGGAAAACCCATAGCAAAAAAACAGGCAGCAAGAGCAGCAATGACTATTGAAGGGTAGACTTCGTAGGACCAAGGGGCATGAAACAAAGCTTGAAAAAAGGCAAGAAGAAATGAACCGCCCATACGTAGATTCGCAACCTGATAGATCGCCATCTGGGAGTTTTGAGGTGTTACTGCTTCTGGGGTGATGATTTCACTGAAAGCATGTACCTGCAGCCAGTTACCGTGTACAAGATAGGTGAATGCATCATTATGAGCATCAAACGCTCCATACTTAAACAGCGGAACCAGCACGCTTGTACCGCAAAAAAGTCCGAAAAAACTTATTGACAATGCATGACGCAACGCTTGCGATTTATGCTTTTCCAGCAAAAGGGCCAAAAAAAGCAAACCTGTAGCCGCAAGAGGAACAACAGCCGATTTTCCCATAGGCAGAAATCGTCCGATAAGGCTGGCGACAATGGTCAGTGATGACAGACCAAGCACAGGCGCAAGATAAAACCGGGCTGTAGCCTTAAGAGGTGGAGGAAACAAAAAGCTCCATGCTCGGCCAACGAAAGTCGCCATAGAGAGAATTCCTGTTACGTATAAAATGGTTGACCAGAATATTCCTGTTCCGATACAGTTCATGCTGATGGGTTTGCTGATGTAATGATTGTCAAAACTTTTCTGGCAAGTGCCCGGCCCTGACGGATAGCGTAGTTTGTGCCCCTGTCCTCAGGATAGATTTGTGCCATGGAACAGAGATGAAATCCCGGGAGAGGCCCGACTTCTGGTGGAATAAGCTGACTGTAAAACTTTTCCACGACCGGCTGCGACCATCGGGCCTTCCAGAGATGGTGCTGGACAATCCAGTTGCGTTCCAGCTTTGGGAACATTTGCTGCAGATAAGGAAATGCGTAGTCGAGCATCTCAAGAGCATTCATCCCGTAAAGCGGATCGGTATGTGGCAGGTATTTTGAAAGATAGACAATATGCCGTCCACCGTAAGTCTCGGGACGCTCGAAATTGGTATGTTCAATTACCCCTACAAAAGGAAAACCAGGTTCGTTTACATTCAACCAGTACGTACCAGAAAGTGAATGGTCGAGTTCAAGCACAAGGCAGACATTCGAAAGATACTTTATTCGTTCCAGACTGTTAATGTACTCTTTTCCAGCCCAGTTGCGGATCATATCGGCCACCAGAGGAAGTGCCGTTGTTGCGATGACATGCTCTGAGGTAATAATGCCCTTTTGTGTCTCAACTGCCCATGATGTGCCAACGCGTTGTATTGATAAGACCTTTGCACCAGTTTCAATACGGCCTCCAGATTTCTCAATCCTTGCAGCCAAAGCATCCGCAAAAGCAGAGAAACTCCCTTTAAAATAGGCAAGACGCTCCTCCCCTCCTTTGCCGCGGCTGCCACCACGAAGTTTAAGCTTGTTCCAGAACCAGACTGCTGAAATTTCATCAGCCTCAGGTCCAAATTTCCCCTTAAGCAACGGCTCCCACATTACGCGATAAACTGTTTCACCTCCAAGCTCTTTGAGCCAATCGGCTGCGGATTTCCCTTCAAGTTCTATCCAGTTTTTTACACGGCGAGCCCGGAGCGTAAGCAGCCCAAGCCTTATCCTGTCAAGAATCGGTAATGGGGTAAAACGCAGAAGGTCCAGGGGAGTTGAGAGTCTGAACACAGTATTAGCGTAGTAGACGCCGGTATTTGTAGGGTTTATATCCACCCTGTTTTTCAAACCAAGCTCGTCGATCAGTTCCATAACGTGCCGGTCATTGGTAAACCAGTGATGATAGAATCTGTCAAGTTTTTCACCGCCAGCCTCATAGGCCGCGGCAAGACCGCCGGTTTCCGGTTCCGATTCCAGAATCGTTACTGTAACGCCTTGTTTTGCAAGGTCATAAGCCGCAGCCAAACCGGAAAACCCACCACCAATGATTGCAACTGTGGTCGAGTGAGAAATGTTCATGGATTCGGTTCCTTCCTCTTATCAGGTTTTTGTTGGATGCAACACAACATATATTCCGCCCGCTATTGTTGGCGGCAGCCAGACGAGGAGATGAACGAGAAGAGCATAAGCTGCACTGGACGGTACAGTATTGCCAAGAGCAACCATGGCTTTCATAGTGAAAAAATCAAAGGTACCAGCATAGCCCGGTGCACTGGGAATTAATGTAGCAAGAGTGCCGACCGGCAGTGCCAGCCAACCGGCCTCAGGTGCAATGATAGTCGGCAGCGATTCAGCTGCTATCCAGAACATGCAGCCCTCAGCCAGCCAAGCTCCCATTGAGCAGAATATCAGTTTTCCCATGATACTGGCACGCGTTAATTCCTGAAGTGTTAACAAGCCATTATCGACCTCTGTTCGCAGTTTTTGTCCGAATGTCGGAAACACTCTGGCAGGAAAGCCCGCTGCAAAGTGTACTGCGGGAGCAAAGCGAGCGGGGAACAGTAATACAGCGAGCAGAACAACTGCAGCGATGAGGAGGGAGATAGCACCAATGCCTGCAAAACGGTTTATATCAAGGCCAAAAGCGACTATGGCACAACCAAAGAGCAGGAACACCATAAGCAGGTCAAGAAGTCGTTCAACGAAAAGCGTTGCCAGGGAAGTCCCCGCGCTGATGCCAAGCCTTCCATTATAGGCAAAAGCGCGTAACAGGTCACCGGCACGGAAAGGAAGTACATTATTGGCGGCAAAACTTGCAAGAAGCGGCCCTGCACAGTTTGTCCAGCGCAGTTGAGGGTTGTCACTCAGCAGCATGATATGCCAGCGTGTCACCCTGCAGCCATAACCGATAACGAAAGTAATAAATGCCAAGCCGATCCTTTCTGGTCGGCTCCCTTTGAAAGCTCGAAAAAAATCAGTCGGATCAATCTGGCGTGCTGTAAGCCAGATGAAAAAAGCTGCAAATACAAATCCAAGGCCAAGTCGCGTTACTTGCTGAAGCTTCATTGCTCTGTCCTTTCCGGACTGCGGGAAAACACCGCACCTTTTTGAGTGAATCCTATATATTCGTCAGTAACATACATTGGTCGTTTTTTCATTTCGTTATATATTCGTCCAATATACTCGCCAAGTATTCCAACGCAGAGTAGTTGTGCCCCGCCAAGAAACAGAACCGCAATCATCAAAGCCGTCCACCCTTCAACCCATATATTGGTAAACAGCCTCAGCGCTATAGCATAGATGATTCCGATAAGTGCAATGGTAGCCGCAATCATGCCCAGTCCAATAGACATTTGCAATGGTTTGGTTGAAAACGACAAAATCCCATCGATGGCAAAATGCAGCATTTTACGTAACGGGTACTTGCTCTTTCCGGCAAAACGCCCGGAGCGTTTATAGGGAAGAGCTGTCTGGCGGAAACCTGCCCAGCTGACCATACCGCGCAAAAACCTGTCACGCTCCGGCATGGCACGAAGCGTATCAGCTACTGCTCTGCTTAACAACCGGAAATCCCCTGTATCAAGGGGGATTGGAACATCAGAAAGTTTGTTCAGAACCCTGTAGAAAGTGCGGGCAGTTGCGAGCTTGAATCTCGACTCTCCTGCCCGTTCGGTTCGTATGCCATAAACAACGTCAAACCCCTCCCTCCATTTTGATATCATGTCAGGAATAACTTCTGGCGGATCCTGCAAGTCAGCATCGATTAACACGACGGCATCCCCACGAGCAGCATCAATACCTGCTGTTACAGCAATCTGATGCCCGAAATTACGGGCAAATCCTATTACCCTGATGCGCGAATCCTTTTCAGCAAAGGTGCGGAGCAGTTCACGGGTGCGGTCCCGGCTGCCATCATCTACAAAAATAAGCTCAAAATTGCACCCTTTCCCTGCATCGCACACGCTCAGTAATCGGTTGATGGTCTCTGCTATCACCTCTTCTTCATTATAACAGGGAATGACGATCGATAATATTTCTTCTGTCAGGGTGACCATGCAATCATTGCCTTTGGTAGTTATCGGACAGCTGTCCAGAGAGGTTTAAAAGAAAAAAAATAAATATTACAAAGTACCATATTGAAAAATAAATCATGCTGTTCCCTGAAATTTGGCCCAGGAGCCTGGCTGGTGTGTTGAATGGAGGGTTATGGAATCTTCGAAAAGCTCCCAGTACTCATGGGCCATGCGCTTTTGATCTGAAAATTCCTGAGCACGGAGAAGGCCGTCTTTAATCAACGTTGTGCGTAACGGTTCATCGCTAGTCAGTGATACCATTGCCTGTGCGATCTCTTCAGGATTGTCAGGATTAAAGAGCAGCGCAGCACCGGAGGTGACTTCCGGCAATGCCCGGGTATTGCTGCATGCTACTGGAATTCCTGCTGCCATTGCTTCAATGACCGGCAGCCCGAACCCTTCATAGAGGGAAGGAAAAATCATGCCGGCAGCGTTTGCCAGCACTGCTGCAAGCTCATCGTTCGGCAGGTATCCCGGAAAGATCACTCGATCAGCAAGCCCGATGGCAGCAGACTTTTTGATGACAGCCCTTTGCCGTTCAGTAGGAGCTCCAGTGCAGACAAGTTTCATTTTTGAAGTCAGTCCATGACGGATTGCTATTGCAAAAGCTGTCAAGAGTATTTCGTGGTTCTTGTGTTGCCAGAAATTGGCAGGGAAGAGAAGATAAAGTTGTCTCTCAAGGTTAAGGCGCGCAAATAATTCGTCACTCTCATCTTTTTTCTGCTCGTTGCTTGACAGAATGCGATGTGCCATACGTAAAGAGATAGTGCGGATACGCGAGGGATTAATGCCGCTGTGGATAATGGCTGATTGTCGTGAATAGTCTGAAATCGCTGTCAGCTGAGTAGCATGGTGGCAGGCATCCATGAACACCCGCTCCCGATATGCAACCTCTTCGGGGGAAAAAAATTCCGGATAGGTTTTATATTGTAAATCGTACACCGTGCAGACTGCCGGAATGCCGGGTTCGGCATAATCAAGAGCGGTGAAAGGGCAGTAGAGCAAATCAACACCCATTTCACGCAGTGTTTTGTCTGAATCAGCTCTATCAGGTTTAATCCGTTTGATGCGTTTTTTGAAGCTTCTCTTCCAACCTTTTCCCGTGCGCTCTGCCCATGCCGAAAATCTCCTTATAAGGCCGGCTCCTTTTTCTGGCCGCTTCCCTTCAGTACTCGGCGGAGGTGTTGGATCGGCAGCTTTTATTACTCGTCGCATATTCCGGCGATCAAGATAAGCCAGCTCATTGTGCGAACTCTGCCTGGTGAGCAGAATAAATTGCGTATCAGGCTTCATTTCGGCAAGCAGGCGCAGCAGTTCAAGCATGAAAACTTTAGCACCTCCGTTCTCCCCGCCAGGCAGCACAAGAGTCAAATCCACAGCAATACATTTTGGCGACTTTCTGACAGGCTTATCCTCTGCAGCTTTCTTTTGTTGTGAAACAGGTTTCCAGCGGTAGATCCACTGGTCATAGCGGTCATCTGTCAGGAGGTGTACAATACCTGCGACACTCTCCTTCCAGGTTAGCCAGGGTATACCTGATGATTGGGGAGCTGAACCTTTTTTTAAGTTGCCAATCCATGATTTCAGCGATATTGCCAGTTTCAATGGAGAGTTTGCACTGAAATAAGCAGCATGTTCGCCAGCAACTTCGCGAAATATCGGCAGATCTCGGGCAAGAATTGGACACCCGTACTGCGCAGCCTCAATCAGCGGCAGCCCGAATCCCTCCCCCTCTGACGCCATCACCATGCCATCGGCAGCTTTATAGAGCCTCTGCAAAGCTTCATCGCTGATACCCTGATACCAGAAGAGGCGTTTCTTCAGTTGTTTATGTTTTGCCATCCGTTTTGAAATCTGTTCAACCATCCATCCTTTTTTACCTATAACGACAAGGTTCACTCTCATTCCCGTCATCCAGAGTATTTCAAAAGCACTCAGCACCAGGGCGTGTCCTTTTCGGGGTTCGACGGTTCCCACCATAAGGATCGACGGTGACTTGGCAAGTGTCAGCAGCTCCTTGTCAAACCCTTCCGGAAATCCCCCGGTCGGCAGGCTTTTTGCGATATCCGCACCAAGATGAAACCAGCCGATCTTGAAAGGTCTGCAACGATGAGGCTTCACCTGATCAAACCACTCCCTGAAATGATCAGCCACAGCACGTGAAATGCAAACAACTCCGTCGCCCTGTGCTGCCATGTTCATCCATTCTTTATGATCGCCATAAACATTTGGTGGAAAAAAGTGTGGAAACTGCAAAGGCAGGAGATCGTAAACAACAAAATAGACACGGCCGCCTTTCCTCCGGAACGATTCAAAAAATGTCAGACCGTGCTGGACATTATGACAGAGATCAAGTCCAAGAAAAATATCACCGGACAGGTAATCCACAGGTTCATCGCTGAACAGGGAGCAGGATTGTTCATCAGTCCCGAGTATGTTCAGGGTGAACTTTCTGGCATACCGGTAAAAAAGGCCCTGCTCACCCTGCTCCATAAAGACAGGTTCAACCCGGAATCCTTCAGGTGGATGTTCAAGCAGCTCCATGACCACACTGCGCACTACGCGCTGAATGCCTGTTTTCAAATCATTCTCAGCAAGAGCAGAAACATCAATCAACAGCTGTTGGCCGGAGCACTGAGAAGGGAAGGTTCCATGAATCGCTTCAGCTATTGAAAAAAGGGCAGTTTTGTCATCAGGAATGGTTTCATGGTGTGCAATCTTCTGAAGAAGTCTATGGCGAATTGTTTCAGGACTCTGTAAAAACTTTTCAATAGCAGCTGCATATTGTTCAGCTGCCTTTACGGGTGATCGTTCAGTATGCACAAAGGTACGGGCGTTATAACCAACTCTTTCTCGCAATGATACGTCAGCTCGAAGAGTTTCCAGCACCTTTTTCAGTTGCTCAACCGTTACATCATCAGGCAGCATCATCACGCACTCCGTGGGCAGTTCCGTCATGCTGCCATTGGCATTAACGATGGTGGCAAGGCCATAATTCATGCAGTCCAATGCTGAAGCAGAACTTTCACCCCTCGACAGTGAACGCAGTTGTACCCCGATATCCGCAGCACACAGGTAGCGGCGATATTCGTCGATCGGCACCCATCCGGTCATACGAATGCGGCCACCGCTTTGTTCAATATTGTTCTGCAATGTTCTGCCGTAATCGTTCAGAGGAAGTTCGCCCACAAACAGAAGCGTGCATTGATCGTCATCAAAAAGGCTTGATGCCTGCCATGCTTCAAGCAGTTTGTGGCTCATCTTGTGTGGGCCCGGCAATCCAAAGCTGCACACGACGACATCACAATGCCCGAATCCAAGAGCCTTACGTGCTTCAGAACGGTCATAGCTATGTGCTGGAGAGCGTAAAAGGGGAATAATTGTCGAACGTTCGAGCAGACGAGAGCCGTACCAGGTTGTTGCAAGTGATGCAGCATATTCGGAATGAAAAATTATCCCGATCGCATGTTGCAAAATGCTGAAGTTACAAGGATAGGTCGCAACCACGTCGCCCAATCCATGAACAGCTGCAGACAGACGCTGCATTGCAGGGTAGCCGTGTGAACGGTATATCTCGGACGGAAAGCTTCCAGGAGCGAGGCCTGAAGAATCTCGATACTCAAGGATATCTGAAAGGAAAAAATCATGCAGAACTGCTATTCCAGGCACTTCAGCAAGCAGATCAAACATGTGGAAGTGAAAAGGGGAGTTGCCTATGTGATAGAGTACTCTGTCGTACTTACTGGCGTTATTTGTAAACCAGCTTACAGGTCGAACAGCACAGTTTTCCCTGATCCACAGATCGGTCATTTTTTTTTGCGCTACAAAAACATCAATCTCGTAATAGCGTGAAAGCTCAGGCAGAAGCTCAGCGCTATAGTCGCTGATGCCGGAGTGCTCGGGCGGAAGGGGCGACAGATAGGCCAGCTTCGGGCGGAGCTTTGGCAGCAGTGAGAGTAAAGGTGCAGGCGCTGCCTGAGCATGCCACTTTTCAAGAGTATTAAAAGCCTCGCGGGCCTGCTGCTCAAGGTTGGTGGCAGTAGCATTTATGGTTCCGAAAGGAGCTTTAAAAGAGATAGGTCCCGCAACTGCAGCATCCTCCGCCTCCAGTACAATATCAGCTTGCAGGCTCTCCAGAAAACTATGGAGTATCATGTTTCCGATCTGACCATGCCAGATTGCATTACCTGCAGGCTTGTACCAGAGCCGAATGTTTTCCTGTGGAAGAATTCCTTCAAAAGAATTTCTGAGACAGTCAATTGCTTCGGTATAAAACCCGTCAAGGGTAAAGATGATGGTGTGGTTACCCCGATTGCTGCACAACGATTGAAAAAAATTCAGGTGTCTATGGCTCCAGACATGTGAGGGTGTCAAGGCAATAACAATGATCATCGCACAATGGTATGTATATATAATAATGCAGACTTGCTCTCACCGTTCATTCGGTGGCTGTTTCGTTTCAGCTCTCATCACTGCGGGTGAGGTTTCGATCGCCAGACAGCTGATGAAGAGCAGGGGTCAATAAAAGCAAAATCCCCCACTTGAGCAAAAAGGCTAAGATGTTTCATTCCCTGCCTCTATTCGTGATTTTATTAATTTATGGTATGTTTTGCGGAGTGCTTCCGGATATGCATTGAGGGAGTCGATACGGACTCCTGAGGTTATGGTATTCATGGGGTTTTCTTTCAAGGCACCAGAAGTGTCGGGTGGCAAAACAAACGAATCGTTAAGTCGGTTCAGGGCAGCTGCTGCCTGAAGCATTGCTCTTTCAGGCGATGGCGGTTTAAAGGCAATCAGGGCATAATCGGGTGCCTGCAGAACTCGGGAAGAGATAATATGCACCAGCTGGTTATAAAGCGCCGAACAAGCCTCATCTTCTGCCATAAGTTTCAATGGTGCCCCGACGGTATGCCGATTCAGGCGCGCAATCAAGGGCGAAGCAAACCCTGCCTGGATGGCAAGAAAGTGCATGAGCTGGGGTGGTACAGGGCGTCTATGGGTCGGGTCGATATAAAAATTGCATGAGCCGACAGTTACATTTTCAGGGTTTGGTGTTTCGAGGATAACCATACCGCCAGGTGTAAGCAGGCGAAAGATCGAATCAAGAAACCAGAGCTGTTTTTCGGGAGCTATATGCTCAATAAGATGAAAACCGGTAATGATGCTGAATCTCTGCTCTCGTTCAACAGACAAAAAATCAAAAAGGTCAGCCTCCTCAGCAGCGAGATCGCGCTCACGGCAGTACTCGATAAACTCTTGATGAGAGTCGATACCGATGCTGTTGATATAATTTTCTTCTAAAAGCTCAAGCCACTCCCCACGTCCGCAGCCGATATCGAGCACTGGTGGCATACGGAGAGGAGGTACAAGAGAAACTAAGGGAAGATAGACAGAGAGTCTTTGTTTGATCTCCTCCCGATTGCCTCTGAAATAATTTTCAAAAGCACTATAGCTGAAGGTGTGTTGTAAGGTGTTCGTCAATACAGGTAGAGATAAATATTGAGTAGGTATGATTATTACTGATATTATACTGAGTCGCGCAAGATAAAAGCCTATTCCCTGTTATCTTATGTTTGTTAATGTCCTGTTATAACGTATTTTAATAATCATATAAGGGGAAGTGTGTTTATTTTTCCGTAACTATAGCGAAATTAAGGTATGATAACAAATCTGCTCTTTGACTTTTCTTTAATATTCTCGCTTGCCATAGGTAAAAATACATATTAGAATTTGTTTGTTTTTTTTTTTTTGGTTAAACTGCATTTATTATGTTAAAATGAGCCATTGAGAATATGCGTGCATTAAGGTTTATAATTCTTAATAAAGAGGAGCGATGTTAACATTGTAGCCCTGTTGCTGAAAAAAATATTTCTTTTCATTAAAAGTTGATTTATCAAGACCAACCCAAAAAAACAAAATAATACTATGGCAACTGATTACACTTCCCAGATTGAGCAACTTTATGTTGCTTACTTTGATCGCCCCGCAGATGTGGCGGGATTAGCTTACTGGAACAATGCACTTAACGCAAATGGTGGCAACACAGCAGTTATCAGTGCCCAGTTTTCAGTTCAGCCTGAATATACCGCTACCTTCAGTGGCCTTACCAATGATCAGATCGTTAATCTGATTTATGTCAACCTGTTTCATCGTTCCGCAGAGAGTGCGGGATTGAGATACTGGAGTGATCTTCTGACTGCCGGAAGTATCACGGTCAGCAATATCGTAACCCAGGTTATCGCAGGTGCGCAGAATGCTGATTTGGTATCCATCAATAACAAGGTTCTTGCTGCTTCAGCCTTTACAGCGGCACTTAATGCCAACAACGCAAGTACCTCCTACGACGGCACAACAGCTCCGCTTGCCAAAGCATGGCTTTCGGGGATTTACGATGCAACTACCGAAGCTGCCGCAGTTGCGCCAGCAGCTTTGAATGCAACCGTCGCTACACTTGTCAGCGGTCATGATGTCTTCACACTCACTCCGAGTACGGATATTGCAACAGCGAACGTATTCAATGCTGGATTGGTTTACACGCCTGGAGGAGACTACCGTGTTAATACCCTGCAGGATGAGGATGTGCTGACTGGCAGAGGTACAAACCCGACGCTTAACGCTACTCTTGGTTCAATAGACGGCGCCAATGCTGGAGCTCAATCTCACGTTGTCACCCCTACATTGAATGGTGTCAGTACTCTTAATCTGAATTTCACAGGAAGTGCTTCCTATCCGGGTGCGGTAAATGTTTTGGATTTACAGAACTCAACTGGTGTTCAGACGGTTAATATCGTCGGTATTACTGATCCTGACAACAGCGTAACAGTCAAGAACTTCACCGCTGTTCCTGCAAATCTTTCGGTTTCGAATACAAGCAGCCCTGCAGGTACTGTTGCATTCTCAGTTCTGGATTCTGCTGCCGCGGGCAAAGCAGACACAACTACCCTGACGGTGTCCAACGTCAATATCAAGGTCTTGGACTTGAACTCAGGCAATGCAGCTCTTGCTCCTGGAGCGGGCATCAGTTCCCCGTTAGTCAATGCTAATGGTATTGAGTTTGTAAATCTGGTTACATCTGGTGCCGGTGTTAACAAGATCGGAACATTCAGTGATGTTGATCTATCCAAACTGACGATTACTGGATCTCAGAATCTTACGATAGGTGCAATAGACTATGGTAATCAGGGCAAGTTCACAACGATCGATGGTTCAGGAGCCACTGGCAATCTGACCTTGACTTTGGATTCTCTACAGGCCGCTGCAACTGCTACCAATTTTGGTACGACTGGCGGCGATGTTGCTTTCACTCTGACAACTGGATCTGGCGCCGATACCATCAATTCCACGATTGATTTTGGTAACGGCAATGACGTTGTGGATGCAGGTTCTGCTCCTGCAGGTGGAGTTGATACTCTGGCATTGAGCAATGACGGTTCAAGGAGTTTTACGGATTTTGCTACGTACAAGAACTTTGAAGCTGTGACTGTAACTCGTACAGGTTCAGGGGGTGGCGTTGCAAGTCTGACGGTTGATTCTGCTCACATCACTGGAGATCAGACATTCCTTCTCGTCAATAAGGCCACAGCTGATGCACCTACTACATATGTCCTTAAGAATCTGTCTGCTGCAGAAGCAACTTCCATCACTATCGCGCACAGTGGTTTGAATGCTCAGAGTATATTCAACGACCAGCAGGATCGTAACATCATTGATGTTGTTGCAACATCTGGTAGAACGGTTGGTGTGACTATTGTCAATGGCCTCAATTCTTATCCTCGGTTTAACTTCACGCTGACAGCTCCGGGTGTTCCAAATATCACCATTAACGATAATGATACTGAATCCAACACCGTTTACCTGACTGATGCTCATACAGGAACCATTACTCTTGCAGGTGGCATAGCTGGTCAGTTTTTGAACCTTGATGCAGA
>JABDHL010000004.1 GCA_012972825.1 Chlorobiaceae bacterium | reverse complement strand
GGCGTCTGGCAAGCAAGTTTGACAAGTTTGCCAAAATCAGCATCTTTCGATGGCCGTCCTGACTCCTGCCATGAAATCATCCATTCAAAAAAACCTTCTTTGACGGTTTTTGCTGGTGTCAGACCCGAGATGTTGTGCAGCCCGGGCGCTTCGATATCGAGATCCCAAAGCAGCGTTTTGCCGCGTCGTGCACTGAGGATGCCGATATTTGCAGCAAGCAGGCTGCGCCCGACACCGCCTTTGTAGCTGTAGAAAGTGACGATGAATGGAGTCATGCTGCTATCACATTCTGGATTCGAGAATGTAACTGAGATTGAACACTGTTGTCTGTTGAAAATAATCCACGAAACCCCCCCTCGGGTGCAGCAGACTTTGAGACTGCGCTTGTAGCCTGCTGCCGCCCGCTCTCGGTGAGATGCAACATGTTGTCACGCCCCTGTTTCCGTTTGGTTACCAACCCACTGGATTCAAGAGGCCCAATAAGCTGAGTAACTCGTCCTGCACTGACCTCAAGATACTTTACAAGCTCCGACTGAGGTACCTCTCTATTCCCGTCGTTAAGCAGCCATTGAAGGATTTCACGAACATGAGTACGGTTTAGCTGCGCCTCCGGATCGGCATGAGCCAGATTGAGACGTCTCGCTTCCAGCATGTCGCTCGCCTCCTGCCAACGGCATCTGAACTCATCCGGTAGAGTGGATAACGAATTCGCCCGATTGAGAGAGAAATGAATAAGGCGTTGCAGTTCCGATATACCCTCGCGATCATTCGCTCTTGCAATGGCATCCGCTGACCAGACGGTAATCAACAGATTGGCCATGTCCAAAGCCTGTTCATCCCACGTTTCAAGCCCTTTGATAGCCTCAAGGAGTTCGCCAGGTATCGCACGATCAACGGATAGAAGCGGATCACTTGCGTGAAGATTCAGCATGCCCATAATAAGACCCTAAATAGTTCTAAATCTTTTTGAATAGAATAATTTAATATTATTTAGAATAAATCCCGTTTCTCTTCTAATTGAAAACAATCAAAGTCAAATCCGACTCTTTCTTTGTTATGGAGATAATCGTCAGATCCGTTTTGCAAGGTACCGGTTCTTTGTCGTAATGAACAAAACCAGGCAGGGAAGCTGTACCGACGGGCATCTCCTGATTGGCAACCGCGACGATAGTTCCGCCTTTATTGTGCATTGTCCTTGCTGACACCTTGTGTGGGTTGATAGTATCGCTCATACTTGGCACAAGCAACCAATCGAGGGGTAGTGACGCAAGAACTGCAGCGGGTTCTCCCTCAAACAAATCCTTGCATATAGCTATTGCCATTAATCCCAACGGTGTCAATAAACAGGTTAACGGTATCGGCGAGCACTCAATACCCTCCTTGCAATTATTGAACGTGACCGACTTGCGCTTGTCGCACCCAAAAAGGTGCGTCCCGTCCAGACCCAGAACAGCCTCAGCATGGTTGCGCCACCTGTTCTCAACCTGCTCATGAAAACTGCCGAGTACAATGAAGGGAATCGACATTGAGTGGAACCACCCGATGATGTTTCAGCCAACAGGAAATATTTCCGAATTGCTTTCGTCTTGCAAAACCGCCCGATTTCTGATAGATCGGCAGCACATATACCAATCCTTCTCCGTCATTAAGACGAAAATTGTACAAATAGCCTTTCTAGCTGATTTCACGATAGCAGTGCTCGTCAAGCACCTGGAGCCAAAACAGAGGATCGTCACTAAGTTCAGAATCAGATATGGAATGAGCATCCTCACTTTCGAGACGCTTAATCACCTTGCCAACTGAATGAACGCTTCTCTTATGACAACGCTCCCAGTCATCAAGAACACGTCGACCATCTGGCGTTGAACTGTCAGCCAGCCTGCACAGTCGGGCAAGAGCCTGCCTGTAACTTTGGGAGTTTAACAATGCAGCTACATTTTCCATACATGAGGTTCACCTCTAATTCGGGCATACCCAGAAAATCCGTGCGATGTCGGTGTAATTTTTACGTCATAATACCGAAATTACAATTTACGAAGTTCTTTATGATCTGCCAATGGTCTTCTATCCGCAAAGGAGTTTCTGCGCTGAATTATGGTTTATATATTGATCTTGAGTTGTTCATAACAAAAACAGTGAACAAGTCGGACAATCCATGCAACCTTATATATGCCATGCAGAGAACCATACAGGCCATTCCTCTCCATACAGTGACGATAGGGGCAAAGACACAGCCCAGCATCATATTTCTGCACGGGTTTCTTGGATCCGGAGGCGATTGGTTTCCTGTGGCGAGAGAGCTTTGCGATGATTACTGTTGTGTAATGGTTGATCTGCCCGGACACGGGAAAGCAATCTTCCGGGAAATACCGCAGAGCGATGGCTTTTTTGAACAAACAGTCGATGCTCTGGCTGAACTGCTCCGAGAGTCAGTTTGCCCGCCAAGCTTTCTTGTGGGATACTCCATGGGAGGACGAATTGCACTTGCTCTTCTGCTTCGACATCCTGAGCTTTTTATCAAGGCCGTTATCGTTTCAGCTTCTCCTGGACTCAGGACAGAAAAAGAACAGATCGACAGGCAGGAGCATGATAAAAAAATTGCACGAAAAATTGAACACAATTTTGAGGGATTTATCAAGACATGGTATGATCAGTCGCTTTTTTCAACGCTGAAAAACCATCCTCTCTTTAAAGCAGTTGAGAGTAAAAGACAAATCAACGACCCCCGGAACCTTGCCCTTGCCCTGAGAGTGCTCGGAACAGGAGGGCAACCATCACAATGGGAGACATTGCAGTATAACAAAGTACCGGTAAGGTTTTTTGTGGGGGAAAAAGATGAGCGCTACGTTGAGATTGGCCGCCAAATGGTTAAGTTATGTTCTAGCTCGGATCTTGAAATATTTCCTCATTGCGGTCATACCCTGCAGATTGAAAACACGGAATTGTTTCTGGATCGTTTGAGATTATTTTTCAACCAGCAAGAAGAAAAGCAGTTATGAGCGTTGTAAACTGGATACAAACTGGTGATTTTACCGATATCCTCTACCATAAAGCCGAAGGGATTGCAAAAATCACCATCAATCGTCCCGAGGTTCGAAATGCGTTTCGTCCACAGACTGTAGAGGAGATGATTACGGCTCTTGCCGAAGCTCGGAATGACGAGTCAATCGGGGTGGTCATTCTTACCGGTGCCGGAGAGAAGGCGTTCTGTTCAGGAGGTGACCAGAAAATCCGCGGTTATGCCGGCTATGCTGATGACAAAGGGGTCAACAGGCTTAATGTCCTTGACTTCCAGCGAGATATACGCACCTGCCCGAAGCCGGTTATAGCTATGGTTGCAGGCTATGCAATCGGCGGTGGCCATGTGCTGCATATGCTGTGTGACCTTACTATTGCAGCCGATAATGCTATCTTCGGCCAGACCGGTCCTAAAGTAGGTTCATTTGACGGGGGATGGGGAGCAAGTTATATGGCCCGCCTTGTCGGTCAGAAAAAAGCACGGGAAATATGGTACCTATGCCGCCAGTACAATGCTGCAGAAGCTCTTTCGATGGGCCTGGTGAACACTGTTGTACCTCTTGAACAGCTTGAAAAGGAAACAGTGCAGTGGTGCCGTGAAATACTGGCCAACTCGTCACTTGCCATCAGATGCCTGAAATCTGCGCTCAATGCTGATTGTGATGGCCAGGCCGGATTACAGGAACTTGCCGGAAATGCCACGATGCTCTATTACATGTGTGAGGAAGCACAGGAAGGCAAGAACGCCTTCGTCGAAAAACGGAAACCGGATTTCAGTAAATTTCCAAAAAGACCTTGAAAGCAGCCCACGCACTTCTCTACCGATATGCTATTCCTTTTACAGAAGCGATAACCGTTCATGGGCTGAAGCTTTTACAAAGGGAAGGCATTATCCTTGCTCTGAAGACCACGGAAGATGGGCACACGGCCTACGGTGAAATTGCCCCGCTTCCCGGTCTGCACAAGGAAAACCTTGCATCTGCCGAAGCGCAGCTTGTGGAGGTGCTTTCAAAACACGAGTTTATCAATCACAGCATTTTTCATGACCAGCTCTTCCCTTCAGTGCGCACAGGGCTGGAAATGGCGATGATCAATCTTGATGCCGCCGTCTCAGGAAAGTCTCCGAAATTTTCCAATGCAGCGGAACATCCATCTAAACATGTTCCGGTCAATGCACTGCTCTTCGGTGATATACAGCAGGTCGAACAAAGGGCAGTTGAGTATTTCAATCTCGGGTACCGCACATTCAAGCTCAAGATCTCATCCCGAAATAGTGACATCGCCATCCGAAGCATTGAAACACTGCACCATATCTTCGGAAACACTATCGACATTCGACTGGATGCCAATCAGTCATTCTCACTTGATGATGCGCTCGAATTTGCAGCACACATTCCACTGGAAAGCATTGCCTATATTGAAGAACCTCTGAAAAACGCTGAAGATCTCGGTGAGTTTTTTGCAAAGACAGCTATCCCTTCTGCACTGGACGAAACTCTCTGGCAAAAGCCGGAACTGCTTGCACAAATCCCACCAGAAGCGCTTGCCGCACTGATCCTGAAACCAAACCAGTTGGGCGGAATTTCAGTTGCGCTGGAATTGGCCCTGTATGCAAAAAAACACAATCTGCTCACGGTTTTCAGCTCAGCTTTTGAGAGCGGAATCAGTCTGAGCTTTTACACATGGCTTGCAGCTTCAGCTTCTTCCGAACCGGCAGCATGCGGGCTGGACACCTACCGTTACCTGAAACGCGACTTGCTTGAAACTCCTTTCAGAGCTGAAAACGGACTTCTTGATGCTCACAAACTCTACCGAGCAGGATTGATCGTCAATAAAAGTGATCTTAAACTGATTTCACTCTGGTCGATGTAACAATCACTCTCTTGCAGCTTTGCGTTTAAGACGAAGAACAGCAAATGCTCCCCCGAGACCAGCTATCGGCGCATAAAAAGCTCCGGAAAAAGCCATGTTCATCAGAATGTCGACCAAGCTTAGTTTTACAGGAACAAGAGCAAGTTTCTCAGCTGCAACAAGTGCCTGCACCTGCTGTTGAACCTCAGGCCTTCCTTTTGCCATTTCCAGCGCCCAGCCAATCACAAGAGCAAGACTTTCCGTTCCCGGCCTGTAATTGAGAAGCTCCATAAGAGCAAAGGTTATGCCCTCTGAAACCACGCCTCCAACCAGACCAGCCAGACACCCGTAAGCAAAAGCCTGATTGTAGGTCAAACGAACCTGAAAGCGCATGATGGTCTGATGAAGCGCAACTGTTCCTGCTATAAAAATACCGGCAAAGAGAAATACATTGAGCAGTGTAAGATAGGGAATGGTTGTCGTCAAAATAATGATTGCAGCACCCACCAGAACAGAATAAAGCTTTCCTTTAAATGGCAAAGTTGATTGATTCACATGTTCATTAGCCATATATCGTCACGAGAGCCGTTCATTTAAAAAATCATCCATGGTATAAAATCCAGGGTTTTGTCTATGTCGCTGGGCAAGCCAGACTGCAGCTTCAACGGCACCTGATGCAAACCCGGAGCGGTTTTTTGCCGTATGTGAAATAACAATTTCATCAGCATCCGAATCAATAAAAGCTGTGTGCTTTCCAAATACACCTCCCAGCCTCAATGCCGCAACCTGCAATTCTTCAGGAGCCAGCTTCCTGTCGCCCGAAAGCTGCCTGACAATAGTTTTTTTCCGGCGATTGGCCGAAAGAATCATATCCGCTGCCCTGAGCGCAGTTCCGCTTGGAAAATCAGCCTTTCCTGTGTGATGCTGTTCGGCAAAGGCAATATCAAACTGGTCAAATGGAGCAATAAGCCGTGCGGCTTCGCGCACACTCCTGAGGAAAATATTGACTCCAAGCGAAAAATTTGCCGAATAGAGTAGTGATGCTCCGGCATCAGATACCTTTTTTCTGACCTCATCCATGACATCATCCCACCCTGTGGTTCCCACAATAACAGGAACACCGGACGAAAGCATGGCTGGCAGATTGCTGAGAAATGCCTCCCTTACAGTGAAGTCTATAATGGCATCGCTGTCTTGAAAAACTTCTGGAACAACGGGGGTATCGATATCAAGAACTGCAGAGGTTTCGTGACAACCCGACTGACCGATCACCTGAGCCACCTGACGGCCCATCCGGCCATTGCCAACAAGAGTAAACCTCATAATTATTGTTTTACTTAACGTTTGTCGTGAAAAAGCCGCAGTTTCTGCCGACCGGTTCACACCTGATTCATAATATCGAGAAGCCTGTCGAGATCATCGTTTGAAAAATACTGAATATGAATTTCACCCTTGCCTCCTTTTTTTTCAACAATGCGTACCTTTGTGGCAAGTTTATCTCTAAGCTGGGACTCAAGCTGGGCAACATGTGAAGAGCGCTCTATGGTATCAGTCTGTAACGGTTTTGATTGTTCCTTGAACATGCGGTTAACCAGTGCTTCAGTCTGACGGACAGAAAGCTGACGACTGAGGATCTGTTTCCAGACCTTCAGCTGCTGCTGCTCACCTGGAAGGTTAATCAGCGCCCGCGCATGCCCTGACGATATCTCCCGGTTCCTGATACTGTCCTGAATCTGTAAAGGAAGCTTTAAAAGCCTGAGAAAATTACTGACGGTTGAACGGTTTTTACCTACTTTCTGTGCTATCTCGTCCTGTGTGAGACTGCACTTGGTTGTCAGGCTTTTCAGTGCAAGTGCAACCTCAATGGCATTAAGATCCTCGCGTTGAATGTTCTCGATAAGAGCGAGCTCAAGTTTACTTGAATCATCATGAGCGGCAATAACATAGGCGGGAATATACTTGAAACCTGCATGCAGAACTGCCCTGAGCCTGCGTTCTCCACTGATGAGCTGATAGCCGTCCCCATCCCTGCACACCGTTACCGGCTGTATGATACCATTCTCAATAATGGAATTTTTAAGCTCTTCAAGAGCACTTTCATCAAATTCCTTGCGCGGCTGAAATGGATTTGTACGTATTTTTTCGACCGGCAGACTGCCAATACTTCCTTCCTGGGCTTGTTCCTGTTCCTCCTCCTTTGAACCTGAATCAAATCCTTCATCCGGAATAAGTGCTTTTAAACCTCTCCCCAGTGCTTTTTTTGACATATCCTCCACCAGCTTACCGGTCAGCTGCTACTGCCGGACTTTAAATTTTTTAATATTACCGTCTCTTTCGAAAATCTCCTGTGCCAGATCGAGATAATCTTTCGATCCGATACTTTGAGCGTCATAAAGAAGCGCAGGCTTTCCATGGCTTGGCGCTTCAGAAAGTCGAACATTTCTGCGGATATAGGTTTTGTAAACCTTGTCTTTGAAAAACTTCTTGACCTCTTCAGCAACCTGCGATGCAAGACGAAGTCTCGAATCATACATGGTCACCAGGACACCTTCAATTTCCAGTTTCGGATTAAGGTGCTTGCGGACAATACTGATGGTATTAAGCAGCTTTCCCAAACCCTCAAGAGCATAATATTCGGCCTGAACCGGTATAAGAACGGAATCTGCTGCTGTCAGCGAATTAAGTGTGATCAGCCCTAACGATGGCGGGCAATCAATAATGATATAATCATACCGGGTGCGAATACCTTTGAGCGCCTTCTGCATTACATACTCGCGTTCACGCATATTCACCAGTTCGACCTCCATCCCGACAAGATTGACATTGGAAGGAAGAACATCAAGATACTCAAGACTGGAAGACTTGATAGCATCCAGTATGTTTCCGCCTTTTACCATAACCTGGTAAAAAGTATTATCGATTTCGTCGCCTATTTCAAGACCGAAGCCGGATGTTGCATTGGCTTGAGGATCGATATCGATAAGCAATGTCTTAAACTCAGAAATTGCAATCGAGGCAGCGATATTCACAGCAGTGGTTGTTTTTCCAACACCACCCTTCTGGTTTGCAATCGCAATTACTCTGCCCATGTACTAACCAGGGAAATTTATAGCAGTTGAAGTTCTGTCATGACTTGGTACATTATAATACTTACATGAACCATTACAAATTTTTTTAATCTCGCTTCATGGAAAGGCTGGAACAACAATTCTATGAACTCCCTACACTCGAACTTACTGAAAAACTGCTCGGAAAAATTTTTGTTCGTGTGCTGCCGGGAAATATACAACTGAAAGGCAGAATTGTTGAAACGGAGGCTTATTTCAGCATACAAGACGAAGCATGCCATGCATGGCGCGGTAAAACTGCAAGAAACAGGATTATGTTCGAAACTCCTGGAACCCTTTATGTTTACTTTACCTATGGGAGCCACTACATGCTTAATATTGTAAGCGAACCTGTAAACACTCCTGGAGCGGTACTGATTCGAGCGATGGAGCCAGTTGAAGGAGAGCTGTTTATGCAGGAACGGAGACAAAGCAGTCTCATGACAAATCTTATGAGTGGGCCAGGAAAGCTGACCAGAGCACTTGCCATCGACAGCAGCAGCAACGGAAAAAATCTTTTCAGTGAAGAGTTCTTTGTTGAAAATACTCCCCCACTGCCAGACTGCATGATAGGCACCAGCACTCGTGTGGGTATTTCAAAAAGCAGGGAACTGCTGTGGCGAAAATACATCATCAATAATCCCCATGTCTCGAAATTCCGTAAAGTATAAGCAGGAGAAAAAAGTCTAACGTTGAATTCTTACTCATAATATTTCGTTTTTAAGTCTTTTTCTGATTTTTTTGATTACAATGCAACATCCATATTTACAATGATGCAGGAACGTGAATCACTGGAATTCGATATCGTATTTATCGGTGCCGGACCTGCAAACCTTGCATCGGCATTGCACCTGCAGCGCCTCCTGAAACGACATAACTCTCTGTCGGAAAATACGATTGATCCCACCATAGCCTTGATTGATAAAGGGCGGTATGCCGGAGCCCACCTTCTTTCAGGTGCAATTCTTGATCCAAAAGCCCTCGATGAATTTTTCCCTGATTATCGAGAAAGGGGATTTCCTTGTGAAGCAATGGTTTCGAAAGAGTGTTTATGGTATCTGACTGCGAAAAGGAAGTTTCCGTTCCCATTTATACCTGACGCATTCAGCAATAAGGGAAATATGCTCGTTTCGCTCTCCCGCATCGGCTCATGGATGGCCAATGAGGCAGAAAAAGAGGGTATTCAGCTCTTCGAAAATACTGCAGCCGTTCTCCCATTTGTCGAAAACGACAGGCTTGCCGGTATTCTGACTGATGATAAGGGGCTCGATAGAAATGGTCAGAAAAAAAACAACTTTGAACCCGGGCTTTTACTTAAAACAAAAGCTGTCGTCATCGGGGAAGGTTCTGACGGCTCGTTCTTCAGAAAAGTCTGCGAACACTTTCCAAAGAGCATTCAAACAAACACGCAACGATACGAAACCGGAATGAAAGAGACATGGCGGATACCGGCAGGCCGCCTCGGCACTGGAGAGGTTCACCAGATGTTCGGCTATCCTCTTTCGTCGGATATCTATGGCGGAGGATGGCTCTATGCCTTGTCTTCTACACTGCTCTCTATCGGGTTTATCACTGCACTGGAACCCGCTTCGCCAGTTTGCGATCCGCATCTCAATCTTCAGCGCTTTAAACAGCACCCGATGCTTGCCAAAATCCTTGAAGGAGGAAGCATGATTGAATCCGGAGCCAGAACAATAACCTCCGGAGGGGCTGATGCCATGCCCTCTCTGTATGGTCCGGGATATCTTGTCACCGGTGAATCGGCAGGAATGGTCAACATGCAACGCCACAAAGGGCTCCATTTGGCGATGAAATCCGGAATTCTGGCAGCTGAAACCCTCTTTGAATCGCTCCTGCATGATGATTTTTCCACCAATCAACTGAAAACCTACAGCGAACGGTTCAGAAATTCATGGGCTTACGAAGAACTGTACGCTGCCAGAAACTATCGTAAAGCTTTCGATCACGGACTCTATTACGGCTTGGTTCAGGCAGGACTTCAGCTTAAATTTCCTGGTTTCTCAATCGCTGAGGGTTTTGGGGATCGCCGCGATAAGACAAAGAGATCAACTCCACCCAGAATAGCACTTTCTGTTGCTGATAGAGAAGCTTTTGCCCCCGACGGCAGCCTTACTTTCTGCAAATCAGAGAACCTCTACCGGTCGGGAACCATGCATGAAGAGAATCAGCCATGCCACCTGCTCTTAAAACCTGAAGATATCAAGGAGATATGCCTGCAAAAATGCACTACCGAGTTCGCCAATCCATGCCAGCACTTTTGTCCTGCGCAGGTCTACGAAATAACAGGCGATCCACCCTCAACACTTAAACTTAACGCATCGAACTGCCTGCACTGCAAAACATGCGAAACCATCGATCCCTACGGAATAATCACATGGACACCCCCTGAAGGAGGCGGTGGCCCAGGCTATAAACTCAGTTAACTTATGAAGACGAAACAAAAAGTTGTGGTCGGTATTTCAGGTGGAGTTGATTCTGCCGTTTCTGCATGTCTTCTCGTTGAACAAGGCTATGCAGTTACGGGTCTTAACATCAGAGTACTCGACTCTCTTGACGAAAGCCCTTCCCTTAAGCCATCACCGCTTGTTATCAGCGACCATCCGGATTATCAGATTCCGGTGTTTACCCTGAACCTGAGCAGTAAATTCAGGGATGATGTGATTCACTATTTTCATGATGACTATCTTGGCGGACGGACGCCGAACCCCTGTATGGTCTGCAATAAAAAAATCAAATGGTTCGGCCTTTTTGAGGGATTGAAGCTGCTTGATGCAGAATTTGTCGCAACCGGCCATTTTGCAGCCACAGCTTTCAGCAACGGCAGATACCGGCTCTTTAAAGGGGTGGATCCTGAAAAAGACCAGAGCTATTTTCTGTGGATGCTGTCGCAGAGCGACCTGGCAAAAACCCTCTTTCCTCTCGGGCAGCTCACCAAACCGGAAGTCCGTAAACTGGCCCATTCTTTCGGCGTCAGAGCCGCTGAAAAAAAAGAAAGTCAGGAGATATGCTTTGTTCCGCAGGACGATTACTGCAGTTACCTTGCCGGTGCTATTCCCGGTCTTGCTGCAAAAGTTGCTAACGGGGATATTGTAGATGACACCGGCAGGGTTATCGGCAAACACCGCGGGTATCCCTTCTATACCATCGGCCAACGCCGCGGGCTTGGCATTGCAGCCAAAGAACCTCTGTATGTGACAGCTCTCGACACAGAACGCAACCGGATCCATGTAGGAAAAAAGTCCTCCCTGGAATGCATGAAACTTATTGCTTCCGGACTTAACCTGATTGGCCTGGAACGCCTGACCTCCCCAATAGAGGCCAGTGGAAAAATCCGCTATCGTGACAAGGAAACTTCCTGCACTCTTGAACCTCTCGATGACAACTCAGCAACCGTATCGTTCGGTTCTCCAAAGAATGCAGTATCGACCGGTCAGGCAGCGGTCTTTTACCGCGACAGCGAGGTGCTCGGCGGTGGCTTCATTACCCGGATCATAAACACGCATCAACTGTAACCCATTTTAAATTTATGAAGCGACGTAACAATTTTTCTCTCACCAGTCTGGAACTTGCACCTGCAAACCCTGAGGATGCCCCGCTCCTGATCATGCTCCACGGATACGGCAGTAACGAAAAAGACCTTATTCAAATCGCACCCGCACTGCTGCCCGAATTTCGCTACATCAGTCCCAGGGCACCCCTGACTATGGATGTCGGCATGTACGGCTGGTTTCCCCTTGAGTTTACCCCTGGCGGAATCACTGTCGATTACAAAGCTGCACAACATGCGCTTGAGCATTTTATCCATTTTATCGGGGAGCTGATCAGTGAGTATCGTCCTGCAGGAAACAAGGTTTTTCTCATGGGGTTCAGCCAGGGAGCAGTCATGAGCTATCTTTCAGCGTTTAATGCCCCGGAACTGCTCCATGGCGTTATTGCACTGAGCGGACAGCTTCCTGAAAAATCACTGCCGATTGATACGGCAAAATCTTTACTGAGGAAGCTGCCCTTTCTTGTGATGCACGGACTTTATGATGATATCCTGCCGATTGCAAAGGGACGTTCGGCAGATGAATGGCTGCAGCAAAACGTTGATGATCTGACCTATCGTGAATACCCTGTAGCACACCAGATCTCCGACAGCGGTATTGAACTGATCCGTTCATGGCTTAAAGAGAAAATGCCTGAACAGAAGTAATTACTGACTTAATCGTATATTCTTTTTTTTAACCGCAGTTGCCGCATAACGAATGAAAGACTCACTTTTACATCTGCTCGAACAGCGCATCCTTGTGCTGGACGGTGCAATGGGCACCATGATCCAGCGCCATAAATTACAGGAAAAAGACTACCGGGGCACACGGTTTGCCGACCATTCGCATCCTCTTATGGGGAACAATGATATCCTTGTTCTGACGCGCCCTGACATCATTTATGCACTCCACTGCGACTTTCTTGAAGCGGGCTCGGATATCATCGAAACCAACACCTTCAATGCAAACCCGATTTCACAGGCAGACTACAATGCCTCAAATCTCGTTAAAGAGCTGAACGTTGAAGCTGCCCGACTGGCAAGAAAGGCGGCCGACGAGTATACTGCACGAACACCTGATAAACCGCGTTTTGTGGCTGGTTCTATAGGTCCGACCAACAAAACCCTGTCGCTCTCTCCCGATGTCAATAATCCCGGTTTCCGAGCTGTCAGCTTCAAGGAGGTTGTCGATAACTATGCCCAACAGCTTGAAGGACTGATGGAGGGTGGCGTTGACCTCCTGCTTGTTGAAACCGTCTTTGATACACTCAACTGCAAGGCAGCGCTTTTTTCTATTGAAGAGTTTTTCAACCGCACAGGGCTTCGCATCCCTGTGATGGTGTCGGGAACCGTTGTCGATGCCAGCGGACGAACCCTCTCTGGCCAGACTACCGAGGCATTCTGGATCTCCATAGCCCACATGCCTGATCTGCTCTCGGTAGGTCTGAACTGCGCACTTGGATCGAAACAGATGCGCCCGTTCATTGCAGCACTTGCTGGAATTGCTGAAAGCTATGTGAGCGTCTATCCAAATGCAGGTCTGCCGAACGAATTCGGAGAGTATGACGACTCACCGGAGTATATGGCCGGACAGATCGCAGACTTTGCAACCTCAGGGCTTGTCAATATTGTCGGGGGTTGCTGCGGAACAACTCCACAGCATATCAAAGCCATTGCCGAAGCGGTCAGAATGCTGAAGCCTCGCCTGCGCCCTGAACAACACCATGAGCTGCTGCTCTCCGGTCTTGAACCCCTGCGTGTCAACAGCACGACAGGCTTTATCAATATCGGCGAGCGCACCAATGTTACCGGATCGAAAAAATTTGCCCGCCTCATCAAGGAGGGTAACTACGATGAAGCACTTTCCATTGCCCGTCAGCAGGTTGAAAGTGGTGCCCAGGTGATTGATATCAATGTCGATGAGGGCATGCTCGACTCCGAAAAGGTGATGAAAGAGTTCCTCAACCTGATTGGTTCAGAACCGGATATCTCCCGTGTCCCGCTTATGATCGACAGCTCGAAATGGTCAGTTATTGAAAACGGCCTGCAGTGCGTGCAGGGAAAAAGCATTGTCAATTCCATCAGTCTCAAGGAGGGGGAAGAGCTCTTCAGGGAACGGGCACACAAAGTCCTGCAATACGGTGCCGCCACCGTTGTCATGGCATTCGACGAAGAGGGACAGGCCGACAGTTATGAACGACGCATTGCCATCTGCAAACGCGCCTATGATATTCTTACTCTTCAGGTAGGCTTTCCTCCCGAAGATATTATTTTCGATCCAAACGTTCTGACCGTTGCAACCGGCATTGATGAACACAACAACTATGCCGTCGATTTTATTCAGACGGTACGCTGGATCAAGGAAAACCTTCCCTATGCAAAAATTTCGGGAGGTATCAGCAACGTCTCCTTCTCTTTCCGTGGCAACGAACCGGTACGGGAGGCCATGCATGCTGCGTTTCTTTATCACGCAATTCGTGCCGGACTTGACATGGGCATTGTCAATGCCGGACAGCTTGCTATTTACGAAGATATAGATCCTGAACTGCTTGTCCGGGTTGAAGATGTGCTTCTCAACCGCCGTCCCGACGCGACAGAACGACTGGTAAGCTTTGCCGAAACATTAACCGATGGCGGGGAAAAAACTGAAGCAAAAACAGCAGAATGGCGGAGTGCTCCCGTTGAGGAACGGCTGCGCCACGCACTGATCAAAGGCATAGTTGAATATATCGAGGAGGATACCGAAGAGGCCCGCAAGCTTTACCCGAGCCCGCTCCAGGTTATTGAAGGACCGCTGATGAACGGCATGAACGCAATCGGCGACCTCTTTGCTGAAGGGAAAATGTTTCTGCCTCAGGTTGTTAAAAGCGCCCGCGTCATGAAACGCTCTGTTGCCTGTCTTCTTCCTTTCATCGAAGCAGAAAAGGCGCTGAACAAGGATACCCGTGCTGCTGCAAAAGTACTGCTTGCAACAGTTAAAGGTGACGTTCACGATATCGGCAAAAATATTGTCGCTGTGGTGCTGGCCTGCAACAACTATGATGTCGTTGATATCGGCGTCATGATGCCCTGCGAAAAGATTCTTGAAGCGGCTGTACGTGAAAAAGCTGACCTGATTGGACTGAGCGGACTTATCACCCCTTCACTGGACGAAATGGTCTATGTGGCCAGCGAAATGGAACGACTCGGCATGACCATCCCGCTCCTGATAGGAGGTGCAACAACATCAAGAATACATACCGCAGTAAAGATTGCCCCGGTCTATTCAGGTGCAGTCGTGCAGGTACTCGATGCATCCCGAAGTGTACCGGTCGTGAACAGTCTCCTTAATCCCGCGCTCAGCCCTGAGTACATCACCCAGCTTAAAAAAGAACAGGCTGGACTGAGAGAGAGTCATGCCTCACGAACAACCACTAAAAAGTACCTGCCGCTTGCGGATGCACGCCGTAACCATCCTTTGCTGCAATGGGACGATACAACCGTGTACACACCCCTCAAACCAGGAATTACCCTGCTTGAAAATGTTACCGTCGGTGCACTGCGCCCCTATATTGACTGGACACCCTTTTTCATGGCCTGGGAGCTGCACGGAGGACGGTACCCGCAGATTTTTGACCATCCAGAATATGGCGTAGAGGCAAAAAAATTGTTTGAAGATGCAAACCTCCTTCTCGACAGAATTGAAAAGGAAAGCTTGCTTGGTCTGAAGGGAGTTGCAGGTATCTTCCCAGCCAACAGCACAGGTGACGATATTGAGGTCTATGCCGACGAGAGCCGTACAGCCGTGCTCATGACTCTGCACACCCTTCGCCAGCAGCAGGAAAAAGAAGCAGGTGAACCGAATCTGGCCCTTTCAGATTTTATTGCTTCCAGGGAAAGTGGACTGAAAGACTACATCGGTGGATTTGCCGTTACTGCAGGACTTGGTATTGAAATACTGCTCAAAGAGTTCAGCAACGAGCAGGACGATTACCACCGCATTATGTCGCAGGCACTTGCTGACCGCCTTGCTGAAGCCTTTGCCGAGGTGCTTCATGAAAAAGTGCGGCGTGAACTCTGGGGGTATGCACCTGCTGAAACCCTCAGGAGCAAAGAGCTGCTTGCGGAAAAGTACCAGGGAATCCGCCCTGCTTCCGGCTATCCATCCTGCCCTGACCACACTGAGAAAGCGGAACTTTTCACGTTACTGAACGCCGAAACCAGCACTGGCATCACGCTGACAGAAACTTTTGCCATGAACCCTGCCGCCTCGGTCAGCGGCCTCTATTTCGCTCATCCGGCGGCAAAGTACTTCATCCTCGGTAAAATCTGCAGGGATCAGGTTGAAGATTACGCAATGCGCAAAGGAATGAAGATCACGGAAGCAGAAAAATGGCTTGCACCGGTATTAAACTACGATCCCGAATAGGGGCCGCATATCCGGAACAACCTTAACGTCCGAAGCAATACCGTTTCTCAGCACTCCACTCGTGTTTCAGGACTACAGTTTCATCATTGGTAAAGGATTGAAGGGATGAGTTTTAAATCGCTCTGCAGTCAGCGCAACAAGCTTTTTATGGAATCCTGCGTTGGGAAACGCAAGAATCACATTTGTGACAAAATCATCCGGCAAATGAAACCGAAGGAGACCGCCTGAAAGATCTATCCAGTCAGCTTTTCTGAATGGTTCAACGAGCCATGAGGGATTCGGTTTATACGGTGAAACTTTGTGATGCTCGCCGATCATTGACTCTATTTCATCACACCAGGCATCCCTGTTTGCTTTCTCAAGATAACGACGGGCAAGCAATTGGGAGGGACGGATGTAGTCAAAGGTGTTATCGCTCCATATCCCGATATCATGAAAGAAAGCAGCAACTGCTATTTTATCGGTATCTGCACTTTTTCCCGCAAGTGCGCAGCAAAAGTTGAAAACACGCAAACAGTGATTTCTGTACCCATCATAATCAGCACCCAGCATTTGCCTGTAAGGTGCAAACAAATCATCAAGCAGTAAAGATTCGGGGACGACATTCATATCGTATAGTTTCAATTGCTTTCTTCTAGAAAAACTAAGATAGCTTGGGTTCAGGATTACCTGCATCAATGAGTGAAAGCAATATAGAATTGTTTTTTAACTTCTGATGCTACTTAACAATGTCCCTGCCTGGCCTGCTTGGCTGCTCCCTCATGACCGATGGTCAGTTCTTCTATTTCGAGTTTTTTGATGCGGGCATGGCCGATGGAAAGTTTGCCGAGAACAAGTTTTCCAATGGCCAGAGTACCGATCGCGAGGGCGCCGATGGCCAGAGCACCGACAGCCATTGCTCCGTAAGCAACGGCTGGCGAGGAATGAAAAATGTCAGATTTGAGTGGTTCGGAAACAACTGTTTTTTTTGCTCCGATTTCAGGATTCCTGTGTAGAAATTGTTTCATAAGAAGAGTAATGACGTTAAAAATTTAATGATAACTGATCTCTTTCGCTTTCCTGTTTCTCTCTTATCCTCTGTATTTCCTCTTTCCGAAAGCGTATTTCTTCTTCAAGCCGCTTACGCTTTTCAACTTGTAGACGCTTGCTCTCCTGAAGCTCCTTGAATGATTGTTTATTAAGTTCACTGCCTATCTTTTTCACCATTTCCCAGTGTGGAGAACGCCTTATTTGATATTCTTTCATGCGGGCCATGGCCTGTTCGGCGGAAACCGGAGAGGCTGGTTTCGGCATTCCGGCCATCATAAAGTATTTTTCTACCTGCAGGAAGATCTGCTCATCCGAGAACTCGTAAATCAGCGGAAGATTTAATGCCTGATAAACAGGTACCCATCCATGGTTGTTTTCGGGGTCAATGGAGCGTACTGAGAGTTTCGGATTGAATTGATACCACCCTTGTGTCATGCGCACAAACAACGCCCGGTTGTATGCATAGTCGCGCTCAACTTCGTTGTGGGCCAGAACTCCTGAGAGATACTGCCGTCTGTTGCGTTCAGGATATACGACATTGGCCGGCATATTCGTCCATGCTTCAAGAATGACTTTTGTATCAAATGCTCCGTAAGAGTTCCGCAGGCGGTGGGTGAAACGGGATTTAAAGAGTACCCAGAGCGTCTGAAAAAGAAAGTATTCAGAAAGATGGCGGTCAAGGCGCACAAGACGATCACCGGTATTGACGTCAACGCACGTTGGAGCAAGCAGTTCATAGAGTACCGCAAAATGTGAACGGGCATATTCATGGCTGTGGAATGCTCTACGCATTGCCCAGTGCAGGGCATTGAATCCATACTGGTCGACTTTCTCCGGGTTCGCACCCCGTTCAAGCAGCGCTTCGGTTAAAGGAATATTGCCGGAAGCAGCAGCAGCCATCAGTGGCGTCTGGTTCATTGGAAGCCGGTGATCGATGCCATACTGATCACATTGTTTCAGAATGTTCCTGATCTGCTGACTGAAGTAGGGCAGATAACTTTTCCGTCCAAGTGTTTCGAGCTGTTCATTGAAACTTTTTTTCGATTCAAATTGAGCATCCTCAATGAGCCGTTCAGCCAGAAAAGGCTCGTCATGATATGTGGCATATTCGTAAAGCTGCTGTTTCTGCTTATTGCCAGGCACCTTGTCACGGAATACCTTAAGGAGCGCCTCCCGTACATGGACTTCATCAATAACCGGCCAGGGTGGCGGAGACTGCTTGAGAATAGTCCGGCGAATAGCCTCTGCCTGCTCCTGCTTACCCTGCAGTTCAAGCTTTCTGGCCTCTTTCTGCCACTCCTCAAGTGATGACTGCACTGCTTCGACGTTCACTTTTCCATCAACCTCCAGGTCAAGCAGGCTGAAAAGCCGGTGCCCTGTATCGGATTCAATGATATAAAGATTTTTTATCGCTCTGGTCAGTGCAACATAGATCGCATTGACAAAAAACTTGTAGACTTCAAGGGACTTGTCGCTCTTGTCTTTTGCCCGACGATAATCAAGATTTTCAACAGCGAGATCATCTTTGCCAACACCGTCGACGATTTCGTTAAACTCGCTCCGATGACCGGAAACAAACCGGTAAAGCACAATATTTTCATATTCCAGCCCCTTGGCTTCATGTATCGAGAACAACAAGGGTGATGAAAAATATTTCCGGGCATCCTGCTTGTCTTCATCGCGCATGACAAGCACGGCAAAGCGGGTTGATTGTTTTGTCTTTTTATCGAGTTCACGTTTTACAGCATCATTATCAGCCATCAGTGCCACCTTCCCTGCCTCTGCGCCAACTGCCTGCACAAGAAAATTGCTCTCCTTGTCGATAGAGCCAAAACGACGCTGTTTGATTTTAAGCAGTTGATTGGCAATACGGGTAGCTTCCGTTCCATTACGGAAATTAGCGGTGAGCACACTCATCTGCTGCTGACCGGCAAGGTTCGGGTCATTCCAGAAAAGAGTTTTTACCTGACTCCATGAGAAGAAGTTAGGATGAACAATCTGGTTTGAATCACCGCAAAGCAGAAAGTTCCCCTTCTTTTTAAGCGTCTTAAGCACAAGTGAGAGCTGTGCGATGGTGAGATCCTGGACCTCGTCAATAACAACAAAATCATATCGGGGTGCTGCCACACTGTCATGAACAACAATGTTCAAGTCGAACAATCCCTCTTCAGCAAGCCACTGACGATATTTCCCGAAGAGTTCATAGAGCTTCTCTCGCTGATTTTCGCCAAAGATTGATTGACGAATACCAAGCTGAGCGTACTCCTCCCGCGTGAGAATCCCTGCGTCGCCTGCAGTAAGCACCCCGCGGATCTCCTCGAATGCCTGATGCGCGTCGATGCCTTTAAACGAGTTCTGCATTCTGGCAAACCATCTTGAAAAATCGCGCCAGGTGGCTTCACGACCGGCAGGAACACGAATCGATTCAACAAACTCCCGGTAGGAAAGAAAGTTGGCTTCCTGCCCGGTGTGCTCAAAACCATGAGCGTAGTAGAGGTTTCGCGCATTCTGTGCCAGATAGACCGAGTGAGTAACGTAGAGCACCTCCCCTTCGGCATGTTTCAGCTTCTCGAGAGTCAAGGCTGTCTTGCCGCTGCCGGCACTTCCGACAATAATCAGGGGAGGCTGCTGACGGTAGATCATCTCCTGGGTATCATCAAAAGAGATAGGCTTGTCGAGCAGGTGAATCGCAATATGCTCAGGATGCAGATAGCGTAAATGCTCAGCATCTTTTACAGCTTCACCGAGGTCGACATCGGGAATTTTAGATTCGTCAATGAGTGCACCCCGCAAAAAACGCGACTTGTCGTAATTATGGCTGGCAATAACCTCAAGCATCAAAGCACACACTTCATCGCCATGGCGAACCAGCGTAAAGAGCAGCCGGTCGGCATCATCGAGCTTTGCGCGATAGAACTTGCCATGAGTGAGGTTGACAAGTTTTTTAACCTGCGCCGCGCGGAAATCATTGCGTGCAAGGGCATCGGTTACCTTACGATAGCCTGCCTTGACACTGGAGACATCTAGGCCTGTATATTCAAGAATTTTCATTCAAACTATTGGCAATACATTCACAACATCTACTACAGAAATCGAACATCGCGGGAAAAAGTTTTTTTGCAATGAACACAAGGATCTGCTGGCAGGAAAAATAACAAAAGGGCAGCAAATATTTAATTCGATTGGGGGCATCTCTCAATGAGTCCGCAAACGGATAAACTTGACTATATCGAGCACCACTTGGAAAGCATCAAGATTGCATGCTCTTCAGTTCAGCATTAAGAGCCTTCACTACTTGAATAACCGAGAGCAGTTCTGTTCGGATTTCATGTTTTTCGGTGTTGTAGTGGCTGAAAGCGTTAAGAACAAGATTGCGATATTGTTCAATATCTGTTATAGTTTTTGGGTGTAGATCAGGTTTGACTTCCTTCAAAAAATCTTCTGATGAATAGTCTTTCAGTCTGGATTTGAACACCAGTTTCTTTTTCTTTTTTTTGCAGTAAGTGCGGATAATTTTTTCAAAGGCTGAACGGGTGTAGACTGCTGCAGCTTTGTAATCGGAGTGCTGCAGGTGGTATGCTGCCTTTTCAAAAAAGTCATGATTATCGAAGATGCAGGGGATTTCAAAGCCCTCTATTGTTTCCTGGGCATAGCGGAGAGTTACTTGGATATTGTGATTGAACTGGTCAAGAATTGGTTTTGCGTGTTTGAGAATGTACTCAGGACTGTCAGGCTTGAACAGTTCACCAAAAGCTTCATTGAAAGCCTTGATTGCAGAATTGACCTCAATTTTCTTTTTGTTAATGGGGTATTCACGACCAGTAGGTTTTTCAATCATCGACTCGACGTCATCCCATAGCTCACCAAGCTCGTGGCCATTGGTCAGGGAGTATCGGAAGTGTTTCAAGACCCCTTTTACCAAAAGATCAAAGAGATTGATGGAGTTCTGCTTTTTCAGATGGTGAATATCCAGCAGATGCTAGTAGGTGAGAAAGCTTTTCAGCTTGTTTGCATCGCGGATAGTGGTGTCGTCGGCTTCTCTGGTATCATTTCTTGATGGGGAAAACTCATAGTTTCGAGTTTTTCCTTTTCCATGTTTATCGGACGAAAATTTAACATTGATTGCGGTCGTACCTTTTTTCTCTTCGGAGACAAAAATATTTTCAAGCTCATGCAGATCAATGTTTTCGATGGATGACTGGAAAAAATCTTTCAGAGCATAGTAGAGAGAGCTTTTACCGCTGCCGTTTTCACCGTAGATGAAGAGGTTTTTACCGTCAACCTTGATTAGGTATGTGCCAAGAAAAGCTTTGTAGTTGGTGATTTCAATGGACTGAATTTTCATCTCTTCAAGGCTTCCCTTATGATGCGAACTTCATCGACACTGTCGAGGGTTTCCATGTTGTTACGGACAGGGTGGTTCGGGTCGTAGAGCCGATCAAACTCGCTCTGGATGATAGCGAGTTTTTCAGTATCAGTCATATGCTCCGAAATTGGGTTTACATCGCCGAGATGTTTCTGAATCTCTTTTCCTGCTCTTTTCAGCTCTTCAGAAAAATAAAGCTCATAGACCAAGGCATCGATAAGCTGTTCGAAAAATGCTGACTGGAGGTTTTGTTTTTTTACTTTTGTCGTTTGAACATAATCGACAAGCAGTTCAAGCAAGGAAGTCACTTGTCCTGTTGATTTAATCACAGGCAGGTTTTGAAGAAAAACCTTTTTGTAACGGAATGTGTCGCCGCGCAAATCACCGCCAGCATAAAATGCACGAAATACAAACGTAAGTAACTGAGAGTTTAATAACGCAGTGAGGTATCTTGTATTCTCTCCAGTGAGCACGAAAGCGGTAGCCTCGGGGTAGATTCCACTTGTATCGAGATAGAACGCTGAATCGAAAACGATCTCTGCATAGACAATCTTTTCTTTCTCAAATTCTTTGTAATATGCAATTTGATCCTGTGTTTCGAACCACTTGTTCCTTGTCGCTTTTCGGCTTTTTATGACATTTCCCTGATCATCCCTGTCAATTACCTCTCCTGTCTGATGTAATTTTTTCCCGAATGATTTCAAATATCCGCGCACTGCTGGATATTCATCAATATTGATATCCAAGGCAGGAAAGGTGGCGATTAGCCACAAATCAGCAAAATCTGCGCTGTAGCGTTTGACATCTCGACCGCGAAGGATTGGCTTAATGATTTCAACGTTTTTCGGGTCAAGCGCAATCAACTCGTCTTTCTTCTTGCCATCGATTATAAACGCATCGTTATAACCCGTTTTAATTCCATAATTCATGGATATGTCCCACTTCTTTAGTGGCACACCGACTGCTTCAATCTGTTTCTTAATTGCAGCCAATTTAGAGGCAGCAATGACAAAACTTTCTTCGCTAAAAAGAGCCGTCCCCTGGGGGTTATCTTCTAACATCCGTAGCAATGAAGTCGCCTTCAGATAAGCTGCAGAAAGGTCCCATACCTTAGGATCATGGTGCCATAATGTTTTTTCAAAGAGCAAAATATTCGTGTAGGTTGTGGCCTCGGAAAATATTGGAGAATCTCCAAAATCTATCAATTGGCATATGGCTGTTTGCTTGAGAAAGAAGCGTCTGATTTTCTCGCCATAACCTGCCCGCATCCACTTATTTGAGGTAATGAATGCGAGTACCCCTTTTTTTCGCAACAGGCGAAACCCTTTTTCATAAAAAAGACAGTAGATGTCACCTGTTTTCGCAAAGGTTTCGTAGTTCTGTTTTTCCCATGTTTTCTGAATCTCTTTACCGCTGAAATTCTGTATCTGCACATAGGGCGGGTTTCCGATAACGACATCGAACCCACCTTTTTGATGCCATACTTCAGAAAAGAAAAGTTCAAAATCGAAATCAACCTTGTAACCAGTATACTGCCGTGCCGTTGCTAGGAATTCATGGAGTCGAGAGTCGATTGCTTTGCGCTTTTCCTTTCTTTTTAACTCTTCGGTTTCCTCGTAAAAATCAAATTTCATTATCTCAATCAGCTGGGACGCAACGTCGTCTTTGAGGACATTGCTGGGCAGGCCGATCAGGGAGTTCCCACGAACAATTTTGTAGTCAAGGTTCGGAAGTGCTTCTATGGTGTTATAATCCTCCTCGTCAACAATAAGCGAGAGCCAGAGTCGCAGACGGGCTATATCGATAGCACTCTGATCAATATCGACACCGTAAAGGCTTTCACGAATGGTGTGCCGTTTGAGTGCGTAGATGGTTTGTGGATGTTCGAGATGCTCCGCCAAGGCCATACGGGCAGTAACGATTTCGTGCAGTAAACCAACAGGAAACGCGCCGGACCCTATAGCAGGATCGCAAGCTCTTATGCTGGCAAGATAGTTATCAATGAGTTGTGCATTTTTTCTGACTGATTCTGGAAGCTTCAGGGTAATTCCTGTGGTTTTCTGTTTCCCTTCAGCTATGCGTTCCTCACGTTGACAAGCAACTTTATCGTGCTCGATAAAAAGATGACCCTTCCTGATCAGTGTTTCGATATCTTCTTTCGGAACCCTGACCTCCTCTGTTTCTTCAGTGAGCTGAAGTTGGCCGGTTAGAACCTCATTTCCGAAAAAGCTGGTCTGGCTGTGGCCGATTTCGTTAAAAACCGGGGGGGCATTGTTCAAAACGTTATCGAGGTAATGAATCAGGCTTTCCTGACACATGTAGTGAACTATTTCGCGGGGAGTGTAAAATGCGCCCATGCTTTTACGCTCTGTCCCCTCAAGCATGTTTTCGAAAACCTTACCAAGCATTTCAGGATCAACCGCGACCTCTTTTTCAAGCGGTTCATCCTCTTTTATGGTAAAATTATATCGGTCAAAAATATCAAGAATACCAGTACCCTCATCACCAGACTTGCCCTTTTCTTTGTTGTGGAAGAGAGAGTTCGGCAACTCGATGGCTTCTTTTTGCATGTCATCAGGTTCAAAAAGGCCGCCGTTCAGGAACGGGATTTTGCAGTCAAAACGCTGGTAGTAGTCGGGATCATCCTGATCTTTGCGCTCTTTTGCTAGTGCTTCATAAAAAAGGTATTGAAGAAAATCGCGATAGTAGTTTATTCCTTCTTCGGCTATTCGACCGAAGTGATCACGCATAAATCGTCTTGATCCACTGCCCCATTTGTCATCTTTCGCCACACCAAGCCACCTTTTTTTCTGCAAAAAGTAGAGAAAGACAATCTGGCCGAGAAGCTTTTTTGCAAACCGGGCAACGCTGTTGCTCGTCTCATCTCCTAAAGCATTCAAGAATATTGGTTGTCGTTTCAGTTGTTCAGAAAGCTTGAGATATAGCCCCTTATATTGTTCAAAAAATTCATCGGTTACCTTTTCGATACTGAACGCAGCTTCGATCTCTTCGAGCCGTGGATTTATATAGTCTCTCTCCAGCAAAGGAAGGAGCTGTCGGGAGGCAGTATAGCTGGTCTCATGCTCACCAACAAGATAGGAATAGCGTCTTGCAGGTGAATATGTCTTCTTTGTCTTGACTTTTCCTTTATCGTCTTGGAATGCTTGAAATTCTTTTTTGATAAAAGAAAAGCGCCAATCCGCTCCCTCATCTTCCTTAGCATAAAAGGCAATAAGAGCGTAGTCCTTTTTAAAAGTATCCAAACAACTAACCGCAAAATTGCGAAGCATCGAGCGGGCACGGTCGAGCTTAGAAAGGCTTTTCAGCTCCACAACAAGAAGATCAATTTCATAGCCATCAGGATCGACATATTTACCAATTCTCCAATACTGGCTTATATTTTCTCTAAACGATGAAGCAATGTAATTGCCAACATAGTGGTTGTTGCGAAGTTCAATATCATTCAGAAGATTTCGCAAAAAAAGCTGGTAATTCTCTCGCCGAAAACGGTTGCGAAAAATATCCCTGATGAGCTCTTTTGCCTGTGATTTTTCCATAGCGAATTACTGCTTTTGTGCAATCTGGTAACCGGAGAGAATGACTTCCCGTCTTGATGATGTGGTTGTTTCGGTTGCTATTTCTGGTGTGTCTACAACCCGGATATGTTTGCGCAGGATAGTAATAACCTCCAGCGGATCAAGCGTTTTCTCAAGCTCTTTACGAACGCTTTGCGCAACTTTTTTTGCAATTGTTCCCCTCGAAAGCATCTTGCTCAGTGCATCGATGAACTCTTCGTCGCTATCGGTAAACTTCTGGCAGTGTTTGATAGCTTTATCCTTGAGGCGATGTTCGATATAGCTGGTATTGGAGCGCCCACCGCTCAAACTGTTTATGGGATCTGTTTCAAGGCGCTGATCGAGCTGAAACTGCTGCTTGTTCAGTTCAAGGAGATGGTAGTAATCTCCGGGCAGCGGTTGACGAGGGGTATCAGGGAGACATTCAAGCAACCGCGCTGCCTCAAAAAAGGTGATTTCAGCAGGCTGTTCCAGTTTATTGCTGTAAAATTTTTTCAGTTTCCCGATACGAAAAAAGGTGACCAGCCGGTTCACTTCAGCAGTATCAACGAGCCTGCCGGAACGTGCTTTTTTGGGTAGTCGTTTTATTCTTTCGAAAAGCTGCGGGTTTTCGTCGCGAAGTTTTCGAATCATATCGAGGTACATCAGTTCGGAATCGCCATCTTCATCTTCACCTGTATATGATCGGATGTTGTTCAACGTATCAAAGAGCTCCTGACTGCCGATTTCTTCCCCTTCAGAAAGATATTTGGCATCTTCGCCAAGAATGGCGTGGAACATCTGAATCTTGTTGGTGATGTTGACCTCAAGACCAAGATGAATGTCTGACTGGCTGGTCGGGAAAAAGTTATAGATAAAAATATCGGAATGTGCTGTTCCGAGGCGGTTGATACGCCCTGCACGTTGGAGCACTCTTGTGGGGTTCCAGGGCAAGTCGTAATTGATCAGAATATTTGCCCGATGGAGGTTCATTCCTTCGGCCAGTACATCGGTGGCAATAAGAATCCTAACCTCATCTGTAGGCGCTTTATGATTGGGATCAAAAGCGGCCTGGATCAGTTCACGTCCATTCGAACGGTTGTCTGCGACTCCTGATGTGCTGGTAAGGCAGCCTTTACTGCTGAAAAAAAGTGCCTTGTCTGGAAACTCATTGTTCAAACGATCAAAGAGATACTCTCCTGTTTCGCGTGACTCTGTAAAAATCACCAGTTTGCGTTTTTTCAGCTCTTTGTCGGTGCGAAGGCATTGAATAAAAACATCGAGCTTCGGATCATCTTCAATACTGAGCCAGAGGGCTTCAAGTCGCTTGAGAATTTCAAGATCGTGCAGAAGATCAGCATGGAAATCCTCTTTAAAGTCTTCCGACCTGTATTTACGGGCTTGTTCAGCTTCAACAAATGCTTCAAGCTTTTCGAGATCGTCATTTTCGAGCAGATCGTAGACATCTATATTTTTGCTGATATACACCGTGCCTGACTGGAACATACTGATGAAGCGCTCGTATGACTCGACAAAGCGTCGCAGACTTTTATGGAAGGCATAAAAACTGCTTTCGAGACGTTTGATCAGAATGCCTTTCATGAAGCCGCCAACATTTCGCTGCTGCTGCTTTTCAAATTCGGACAACTGCTTGCTGCCGGTATAATAAAGCAGCGGAATATAGCGGGTGTAGCGGAACGATTGCAGCAGGTTGATGGTGGTGTTAAAGGAGCGCTCGAGATCACCCTCAAATCGATAAACAATCTTCCTTGGTGTTTGCATTTGTGGAAAGCCAAGGTTCTGGCGCAGCATGTCCTCTTTAAAATAGGTCAGAACATCTTTTCTTGTTCTGCGTACCATAACATGTTTGAGAATACGCTCTCGAATCTCACAGGAAACCTCCTTGATTCGCTCTTTATATTCAGGATCGGCGCGGTCAATTCCATCAAATCGTTTTCTAAGAGCTTGGAAATATTTTTCAAGGTTCGGAATACCGGGAATTGTCGAATTTTTAGATGCCTGAAAAAGTTTGAGCTGGGCAAAAATATCATCGATAGTGTTATTCATTGGGGTTGCTGTAACAAGAATAACCTTTTTCCCTCGACAGATATCAAGCAGGTCGGCGTAAGAACGGGTATGTTCATTTCTGAAACGGTGCGCCTCATCAACGACGACATAATCAAACCGATCAATGCCGAATCGAACGATATGATCAAGTTTCCCCAAAGACTCAACTCTTGCCGGAACCCTGAAGTCATGCAGGCTCTCTTCCCAGTAGGCTTTCAGCGTCGGCGGGCAGATCACCAGAATACGACCCCTTACTTGCTGTAAAAGTTGTGCTGCAATAAAGGTTTTCCCCAGACCAACCACATCAGACAAAAAAACACCATTGTACTCATTAAGCTTTTTCAGTGCCTGTATAACCGCCTGTTTCTGGTATTGCAGCGGCATGAATCCATCCGGCAGAAACAACTGGATATCGTTCGGAAGGTTGATGTCTTCCTGTATGTATTCATAGATGAGCTTCAGGTAAAGCTCATAGGGAGTGATCTTGTCATTCAGCCAGGTTTTGTTTTCAACCGTATCGACAAACTCTTCTGAAATATCGACGGATTCTTTCCAGAGAGATTCAAACTGCTGGAGAGCAAATTCCACATCCCCGCGCTGACGCAGTTCAACATTGAATTCCCTGTTTGCTACCAGACCGGAGTATGAAAAGTTACTTGAGCCGGTAATAACAAACCCGAAATCACGGTCGTCAGGCTTAAACCTGCCGATATAGACTTTGGCATGAATATTTTTTGAAGGAAATGCCCTGATTTCAAGCTTCCGACCGTTACCTCCGTTTTTCCGGTCATTGTCAGAATCACAGCAATCGACCTTTAGAAATTCGATAAACTTTCTCAGTCCTGTTTCAAGGTGCTGATCAGTTTCTGATGACTCTTCAACTTCTCCGATCAGAACGGATTGAAAATGCTTTTTCGTGTTACTGTGGGAATCGAAATCCAGAATACCCTGATTCTGTGAAATACTGATTGCCTGGTATGACTCGCCATCCATACCCAGACCAACAAGTATTCTTGTTTTTTCAAGAGGTTCAATAGCATCGTGGAGCTGATAAAAACCACTCGAACGAAAATAACCAACCAGCACATCAAAAAAACGGGTATCTGCAAGAGTGACTTTAAACCTGTCGAGAAGGGTCTGGTTCCCGTCGTTTGTAAAAAAAGTAAGATCTGTCTGGCTGCCGCTCAATGATTGACTCCGTATAAATTCATTGTCGCTGTTATGATAATATACCTTTCGTATGATATTTTTTATGAAAAGCAAATCCATCAAGCCCCTGTACTATAGAAGCGCAAGCTGTTCAAGGCAGGAAAGGGAAGGTTTTGTATACTGTGAGGTTATAAGCAGTATAAAAAGAAAAAGCCCCCCCTGAGCGCGCTGTTCTTATGGGAAGCGGGGAAGGCATGTTGCTTGAGTTTATCGCAAGAGCACAACCCGTAACTCCAATCACAGTATGCTGAAACTCTCCTGCAGATTGGCGAGGTAGCGTTCTATCATGCCGGTGAATTCCATGACGACAAGCGGGGAGATGATGAACTCCAGAAAGGAGGGAAAATCGACCGTAAGATCGCCTTTTGTTTTGAGCGTTACCCTTGTTCCTGCCGCTTTCGGGGTTATTGCCCACTCCCCTGAAACAATGGCGTTGCCGACACCTTGAACAGGAGTCCAGGCTACCTTGCGGGCAGCAGCGTCAGCAGTGTATCGGGAGGCATAGATAGTCTGCTGGAGAGTGTAGCTGCCGATCCCTATTTTTTCCATTTCCCAGCGAAAGGTATTGTCGCCCAGATCGACCAGCTGATCGACTTTCGGAAAATGGGAGGCAGAACGGGGTACATCGGCAAGAAGTTCAAAAACTTTGTCGGGGGTGCAGGACGTTTCAAACTCCCTTTGAATGTTGATTGTTACAGCAAATGACATGGATTTTAAGCCGAAGCTTCCTCTTTTAAAATTTTGGCAGAGGTTTATTCAATGCATCCAACACAGCATTATCCCTGTTATAAACATCGTCACGAAACAGGAGATCGTCGTCTTCCGCAAACGCTGTCAGGTAAATTATAAAGACTGGAATACGTTTTGGCAAAAATACAGTTTTTGTTTTATTGGTACTTACCGCCTCCCGGATCTGCTCGCTGTTCCATTTAACGCTATCCTGAAGCACAAGAGCGGCAAGCTCCAGAGGATTCTGCACCCTGATGCATCCGGAACTTAACGTTCTTGTGCTTTTGTTAAACAGCTCCTTGTTCGGTGTGTCATGCAGGTAAACAATATGTTTGTTCGGGAGCATGAACTTGATCCTCCCGAGAGATCCCTGGTCTCCTGAAGACTGCTGAAGTCGGAAGGGAAAATTTTTCTCAGTGTACTGTGACCAGTCAACAGTTTCAGGATTGACGATAACGCCATTCCGATTAATAACTTTCAACCTTTTATGGCTGAGATATGATATGTTTTTGCGAATGCCGGGAAGTGCATCTTTTGCAAGAATGGTAGGAGGAATCACCCATTGGGGATTAAAGATGATATACTGCATATCGGCTTTGAAAATGGGAGTTTTGCGGGCAGGTTGTCCGACAATGACCCGTGTTACCCATCTTAAGTGACCGTTTTCAATATAGTGAAGACTGAAATCCGGAATATTGACCATCACATAGGTAGGCTCGAGCTCGCTTAAAAACCACCGGTACCGTTCAAGATTGATACGAATCTGGTCGATACGACGCTCCACAGGAATATTCAGGAGCCTTACCGTGGATGCCCCAAGTACTCCGTTGGCATCCTTACCGTTCCGCTTCTGGAACCGCTTGACAGCTTCGACAAGCTCCCTGTTATATACCCTTTTTGTATCAGTTTTCAACTGCGTGATATCTCCCGAAACTTCAAGACGTTCACGCAGTAAGGGAACCCGCCTGTCTCTGACACCCTCTTTCAGTATCGGACCTTCCTCCAGCATGGGCCAGCCTCCTTCGCGGGCAATTGCCCGGTACCGCACAAGCTCTTTTCTGAGCTGGTCGTATTGAGGATCCTGTGGCTGAAGCTCCTTTAAAACAAGTGCAATCCGTTCCGCAGCAATCGCATTCTCAAGCCTGGATTCCAGAGCACTGCGACTCACGTTATTGCTGAGATTCCAATCGGGATCAATACTCCTTGGATCAACCTTTCCGTAGCGAAGATGACTGGCAAAAGTGAAAAAAGCATCACTCAGGAGAAGATCATAACGAGCCTGCAGTTCAGGAGTTGCTGGGAACTGTCTGTGAAACTCCCTGATTTCACTGCTATGGTAATCGGAAGGATCAAGACCTTCATCGACCGCCGCATCAACTGCATTGATAAGCTCTGATACCATTTCCGGCTTTGTCCATACAGGCTTAAACTTTCTTGCCGCATAAAAACTGGCAAGATGCTTGCTGATTACCCGAGATTCTGTGATACCTCTAGGGTTATTCGGCTGGAGTTGCCGGTCGAAAAAGCGTCGAATATGTTCTGCTGCACTATTGCTGACAGCTCTTTTTTGCTGAAGCGAATCTTTCTGGCGCTGAAGCTGCTCCTGACTTGGAACTGCGGCTCTTTCTGGAGCAGGCTGAACGGGACTGAAAGCGAGCCAGAAAAGAAAAATGCCGATCATAGGTTTCTGGATGCATTAAGAATAAGGCTCGGTACGTAACTGATTCCGGGCAAGATCAGGATTAAGAAGAATTGACTTGATGGCATAGTCCGTGCCGCCATGGAAGATAAACAGACAGCTTCCTCCTTTAATAAGATCAATAACCTGTTGATAATTATCAACAGAGAGTGCGGGACAACCCTGACTTCTGCCAAGACGCCCATTTTTTCTGATATAATCCTGGGATACATAATCAGCACCATGAATCACAATGCTTCTTGATTCAGCATTGTCGTTAATCCCCCGCTCCTTCCCGAAAAGCCGGAGCGAATAGCCGTTTTTGCCGTCATAGGTATCACCAGTTGTATAAAACCCAAGACTGCTCTGATGAGAACCTGAATCGTTTGAAAAATGCTGCGCATAAATATCACCGCTGCCTCGTCCATGCGCAACAAGCCCCGAATAAAGCAATATGCTCCGTTTGAGATCAATAACAAAAATCCGTTCATCAGATGATGGGCGATTAAAATCAATCACTGTCAGTATACCATCACGACCTACCTGACCCTTTTCTAAAAGAGTATAATAACCGGAGAGCGCAATACTGAGCACCATCGGGTCTACCTTATTCTTGATTTGGGGAGATTCGGAAAGTGCGGCATATTTATTTCGAAATGCATTGATATCAAAACTCAGCGAACGCCCTTCTGAGGGAGACATTACCATCATCATCATCATCATAAAAAGCATAGGAATCAATCGAATCATAAGCAATCTCTCATAGTGTTAAAGCAAAGTCTTCAAATACATGAATTAATGAACCATAGCAATTTTAACAACCCTGAACTACTGGGAGTTAAGCAATAATGTCATTCCTCTCCTGGGAGAAAAGCTGTGAGAGGCGGAATCATCTTTTGGTGTACAACAACGACTATACAAGTTTTTCCATGTGCAGACAGCTTTCTTACACTGGAAATACATTGATACAGGAAAGGAAACAAGGCTTGCAAAGATATGATTTTTTTTGATCTGGCCAAATCTCCGGAATGCCTCAGCAGCCTGCCTTAAAAAGCTATGAAGTTTTTTTAACAGGATTTGTCCATCAAAATATTTTCTTGAAAAATCCCTTGTCTCACCTGGAGCCAGAGAGAATAAAACGCCATCTTGAATTGATGGTAACAACAACATCCTGCTCTGCTGGTGCTATGTCGGTCGGAACGGGCGACGGCGCAGCCCTCATGGCCATGGCCTCGATTTGGGGACGATCTCTATAAGCGGGCTGGCTAACGCTCACCTCAATCAATTGACCGATACGTCCCCCTGCGGCTTTCGCCATGATAGTGGCATCTCTTCTGGCATTTTCCACAGCGAGTGCCAGTGCTTCCTGACGAAGTGCATCATAGTGACTTGATGAAAAGCTGATGCTTTGTACTTCATCAGCTCCGGCTTGCACCACAGCATCAATGGCTCGTCCGGTTTTTTCCAGATTACGAACCCTGACCATGATGGTATGACGGGCGCTGTAGCCTTTCAGAACGCTTTTCCCCAGAACGGGATCCCACTCCCAGCGAGGGGCAACGGTGTAACTTTCCGTAGGAGCATCCTCAAGAGTAATTCCAGCAGTTCTGAGGGAATTCTGCACGGTACGGTACTTCTCTGCGGCTTCTGCAGCAGCTTGATCAGCAGTTCTGGCATCCGATTTAACCACAACACCGAACTTTGCCATATCGGGCTTTATAGAAACCCTTCCTGTGGCCGATACAACTACCTGACTCTCACCGGCATAGATAACAGGAGATAGCGCACTGCACACAATAAACAACCAGAATGCAACAACAAGAAGTATCTTTTTCATTGAATATCCTTTTCTCCGATTCCCTGCTGAAAATAATGGTTACCAATCAGCAGAGTACATCCCCATTATTTCCTTATATGCTATGGCCGCTGCACAAGCCGAAACGGGAATGCTGACCAGAAGACCTACACCAAAAGCAAGAGCTCCAAAAAAGTTTAGAGCAAACAATGCAAAGGCAAATCCGAAAAAAGCAAACCAGTTTCTGGTGATGATTTGACGGCTTGTCTCCATGGCCTGCCAGAACTCCATACGATAGTCAATGATAAGGAACGTGGTAAACATATACCCGACAGCAAGGTAGATGCCAGGAATAAGAAGCAGTACAAAACCGATGCTCACCAGAAAACCGCATGCAAGACCACCAAGAAAAAGAGGCAGTAAATAGTTGAACCCGTTGAAAAAATCCGCGAATTGGAAGGATTTTCCGTTTATGAGCTTGAAGGCAACTATACCGAATCCAGCATAGAGCGGCGCTGCGAGAGCGGAAACAATAAACGACCCGGCAAAAGCGAATTTAGAACATACGGCAGAAATAACGAAAATAATAAGCGTAAACCCGACAAACTCACCGACATGCTCTTTGAACATCTCCCAACCCTGCCTGATATAGTCCTGAATATGGATTGTGACCGATGCATTGAGCTGTTTATCGAAAAGATGCGGATCGACTTTTACACCAAAATCAAAAGCGGCCATAACTCTTCTCCCTTATTTATTATCGGTTATCCGCAGACAAAAACTGTCCACAGAAAAAAATTAATGATATCTGTAATTCAAATACTATTGACTCACAAATAATTTTATGACTTTATGATGGTATACTGGCAAGTTAAAGAAGAGGCGCCTGTGCTGCAAGCATCATCAATGATCAAATGATCAGACTTATTTTTCCCTTTCCTTGCCGTCAGAGGATAATAAACATAAACTGTCAGTTAAAAACCGCTGTGTATTGAATTTGCATAAAAATGCGGCCAGGGTGTTGTCACGGCGAAGGACGACCACTGCTCCATCCTGCCAGGTTCCATTTTCAGGGTACCACTGACTGTCAGGCGGGTCTCCCTGATTCTGATGAATGTTGTGCACACCATTCCCGGTTCTGAAAGGTTCCCCGAAAATAAAAAGCTTTCGGGAATGTGTCAGAAGAGGCTCAAGATCCCTGAATGCCGCAGGACCTGTTCCGTATTTCCATGATACAGGTAAAACACTGTCACATGCTGTTTCGAGATGAATGGAATCAGAGGCAGCCTGCTGGCAGTCGGATGTTGGCTGAAACTCCTGACTGCGATAATAATCGATAGCGCCCGAACCGGGTTGGGAGTCGAGCGGGTGCCACCCCTCCTGAAAATGAAGAATCCGATGAAAATTTGCAGGTTCCAGCTCTACCAAACGCCACTGAACCCCATGAGCATCTTGTTTGTGGTCGAGATCAACCGGGCATCGAAAAATTCTTCTGCCAGCACGAACCTTGAGATTACAATGGTAGTATGTCTGCTCGCTGAAGTCATGATCGCAGTAATACTTCAGCAAAGTGCCAACCAGAACGCCATATCCGTCGAAGAGAGGCATAACAAGCCTTTTTAACTAAAAACAGGTTATCAAATAATCCTGATTCAAGTTACACAACTCTCCCTTAAAGCCTGTCACGATTTTTTGTTTCATAACGGAGAACTACGACCGATCATCAACTCGTACTCATCAAAATCCAGATCATGCAAAATTTGTTTATTTTTTATAAACCACAAGGAGGAAAAAAGCCTATGGACAATGCCTCTGATAAATTTTTCTTCACCGGCACCGAAACAGAAATAACTGAGCAAGCCGTTGCGTTCATTATTGCCGAAGCATACCGTGCCGTTTCGGATCATGGCCGGTTCTCTCTGGTGCTTGCAGGCGGAAACTCGCCACGATCGCTTTATCGGCAACTGGCAAAGGGAGTTGCAAATAATGAGAGAGCAGCAAGCAAGGGGGAACGAACATTCATGCCATGGAAAAAGACATGGCTGTTCTGGGGAGATGAACGAAGCGTCCCAGCCGACCATCAAGACAGTAATTATCAGATGGCCCGAGAGACGCTGCTTTCACAAGTTCCTGTTCCTGAAACCCATATTTTTAGAATGCCGGCAGAACAGGATGATGGAAATAAAGCTGCAAGAGAGTATGAAGAAACTCTCCGCTCTTTTTTTATTGCAAGAGATTCTCTGTCGGAGCAGGATTTTCCGATTTTTGACCTTGTCATCCTCGGACTCGGTGATGACGGCCATACCGCTTCACTCTTTCCGGACAATGCTGAAGCGCTCCAGGAAACAGAGCGTTGGGTAGTTTCTGTCAGCGAACCTCTTGCAAAACCGCCGGGAAAGCGCTTGACCCTGACCCTGCCGGCCATCAACCATGCTCGGAACGTCCTCTTTTTTACGATCGGCAGAGAGAAAGCCGGACTTGCGAAACGAATATTTTCAGCCGAAGAAAAAGGAGTTCCGGCCAGCCGTATTGTGCCTGTAAACGGAAAAACTTTCTGGTTTACCGTTCAACTGTAAATCCTGACGGCGCTCACCGGACCATGTGAATGAATTGGATATAGCTCAGGTTGAGACCCTTGAACCGCATCCCTTATGGCGTCGATAATCGCCCATGAGTGTTCGACACTGTCCTGGCGAATAAAGTTCATCTGTTCCCCTGCGATGGCGTCAAGCAGCAGACGATGATAAGGGGTCATACCGGCTTCGGAAAAGGAAGTTCTGTAATCGAATTTCATATAGACGGGATCGGTAATCACCGATTCACCCGGACGTTTCGCCCCGAACCTCAATGCAATGGTTTCTTCAGGCTGAATGCAGAGAATAATCTGATTTGCAATATAGCTGCAGCTTTCAGCAGGCCCGAAATAGTTCTGAGGAGGACATTTGAAGGTTATGACTATTCTGGTTGCTGTTTCGGCAAGATTTTTGCCTGCCTTTACAAAAAAAGGAACATCTTTCCATCTCCAGTTGTCAAGATAAAATTTTACGGCGGCATAGGTCTCTATTGTTGAGTCCGGAGCAACGTTTTTTTCGGAACGATAGCCTTCATACTGGCCAAGTACAATTGAGTCTTCAGCATTGTCAGGTAAAAAAGGACGAATGGAGCGAAGTACCTTTGCTTTTTCGTCGCGCACCGAATCTGCAGAGAGATCAACCGGCGGCTCCATGGCAACGGCAGCGAGAAGTTGAAGGGCATGATTCTGCAGAATATCGCGAAGAAGCCCTGCCTCTTCATAGAAAGCGCCACGGTCACGGATGCCAAAATCCTCCGCTATGGTAATTTCAACATTGGCAATATAATTCCGGGTCCATAACGGCTCAACAATACCGTTGGAAAAACGGAAGACCATTATATTCTGTACCGGCTCCTTGCCGAGATAGTGATCAATACGAAAAATCTGATCTTCTCTGAAAACCTCTCCGATGACTGCATTGAGTTCACGAGCTGTCTGCAGGTTTCTGCCATAAGGTTTTTCAACAATGATTTTCCGCCATCCATCGCAGGACTTTTTTTTCCCTCCAAGCCCTGCTTGATTGAGGTTTCTGACAATCACCGGTGCAAGATCCGGCGGGGTTGCAAGATAAAAAAGAAGATGATCGCAAAGTCCCGTCTCAGACGAAACATTCATAACTTCTTTATAAAGATTTTTATAACCTGCACTCTCTGTAAAATCGAGGCTTACATAGTAAAGACCCGAGCAGAACAGTTTAAAACGCGCTTCATCGAAAATGGTATCCGTCGAGAGTGTCAAGAGTTTTTCAAACACCTGAGCACGGAACTCCTCATGGGTATGAACGGCCCGTCCGGCACCGATAATCCGGTATTGATCAGGCAAATGCCCCCATTGGGCTAGCTCATAAAGTGAGGGATAGAGCTTACGTGCAGCCAGATCGCTGTTTGCTCCAAAAATGACGACGGTGAAATTAACCTGTTTTTCCGGCATTATTCTGTCCGATTATTGTTTTTCGGTGAATGGATGTCCCCCGAACTCATAGCGCAAAGCAGCAACAACCTTATCAGATAAATTGTCTTCGGAACGTGAACGATACCGACTGAATAGAGAGGCTGCAATGACAGGAATTGAAACCTCATGTTCAAGAGCTGCCTCAACCGTCCAGCGACCTTCTCCTGAATCGGCAATACGTCCGCTGAGGTACTCAAGCTGTGGATCTTTGTGAAATGCACGAACCACAAGATCCATCAACCAGCCCCGGATAACTGAACCATGAGCCCAAACCCGAGAGACCTCTTCAAGGTTAAACTTATAACCACTGGATGCAAGCAGATCAAATCCCTCACCCATTGCCTGCATCATACCGTACTCCACTCCGTTATGAACCATTTTTGCAAAGTGGCCGGAACCTGACCTTCCCATATAACCATACCCGTTTTCCACACACAGATCTTTGAGCAACGGTTCGATGACTTCATAAGCACTTTTATCACCGCCAACCATCATACAAGCGCCGTTTCTGGCTCCTTCAAGCCCTCCGCTTGTACCTGCATCAAGAAAATAGATCCCCTTGTCACTGAGCCGTGACGCCCTTTTTTCTGAATCGGTATAGTGTGAATTTCCTCCATCGATAATGATATCCCCTTGCTTCAGCAACGGAATAAGTGTATCCAGCGTTGTGTCAACCGGAGCACCTGCAGGTACCATCAGCCATATAAGGCGTGGATAAGGCAGGGTGTGGGCAAGTTCCTCGAGAGAACCTGAAGCAATGCCCCCTTTTTCGGTAAGAGAAGCAACGGCATTCTCAGAAAGATCGAAGACTACCAGATCATGGCCGCATTCAAGAAGATGCTGAGCCATATTGAACCCCATTTTCCCGAGACCTACAAAACCTATCTTCATAATGGTACTATCAGTATCATTGACAAAAACCGATCATCATCTCTCTTTCTACGTCATGCAAAACAACCACTTGCAATATTAACCATATTCTGGTATCGCTCAATGACGACACTGTTGATAACCGACCATGACTTCGTCTCTGCAAAAGCGAGCCCATGAGCTTTAAGTTCCCGGCACCTTACAGCATTTCCAGATAATTCAAGGCATTTGCCAAAAAAATCATCAACATCTCCTGACCGGGCAACAAGTCCACCTCCCGATTTTTCGACAATGTCGCGACAGCCTCCTTCATCCGAAACCACAGCCGGAAGTCCTGATGCAAGAGCTTCAAGCACAACATTGCAAAATGCCTCTGTTACGGATGGAAAAAGAAAAATGTCTCCACTCGCATAAGCTTCTGCCAATTCAACTCCGGTAAGATAACCGGGAAATACCGCCTCCGGCATTCTTCGCTTCATTTCAGACTCCCTGGGCCCGGAACCGATCATAACAAATCTTACTCTGTCAGCATAGCCAGCCTCCAGAAAACGCTCGTAAACCTTCATGACAACTTCAATATCCTTGTAAAGCACAAACCGTCCGGTATAAATAAAAATTGTCCTGCCATCCGCATTCCATCTTGTACGAAGTTCCTGTGAGCGCCGAGAAGGATCAAAAAGCTCCTTGTCTACCCCTCTCGACCAGATCTCAACGTTTCTTATGTTCTGATCTTCAAGTTTCAGACGAACACTCTCATTCGGGGCAAAAACGATATCGCAGCAGTTATAAAACCATGTCAGATATTTCCACAAAGGCCTCTCAGCAAACTTCAGCCGATAATATTTAAGATAGGAGGGAAAATCTGTGTGAAAAGCTGAAGCCAGAGGAAGAGCCTTTTTTTTTGCATAGTGGAGAAATTCTTTTCCGACAATATCAGGTGTTGAAATATGCACGATATCGGGAGCAAATGCATCAAGCTGCCGCCTTGTTTCAGGTCTGAAAAAACCGAGTTTGTAGTCAGGATACTGCGGTATCGGCACCGCGGGCATGGTGTGAACCGTTAAACCGTTGTGATTATCCTGAGATGAAACATCAGGAGACCATACAGTTACCTTATGACCGTTATTCCTGCATGTAGAAACCAGCTGTGTGATGGATTTTACCGCACCGTCCTTGTCTTTGACATAAGTCCCGGTATATAAGGCAATCTTCATAAAAAGAGGAACAATATCCAAATAATCGATTGAGTATCCATGGTACCGATCTCATGAAATGCATGTAATGAACCATAAGCAATCATGAACAGAAGGTAACATTTCCTCTTAAAAATCCATTATGACTGCCGTTATCACTTCAATTCCAATGAGAGCTTTGCAACTTTTGGATGAACCAGTTTTTTATAATCATCGTAGGAAAGACGAAGCAGTTCAGTATGCGCTCCGGCATTGAATGCTATTTCATCATCAGCTTCGAGTTCTTCCGATACATAGACATCCATACCAAAAAGATTACCAAATGGTGGCATGGCGCCAATCTCACATTCAGGGAACAATCCTGCAAATTCTTTCTCCCCGGCAAGTTCAACCTCTCTGGTTTTAGTCAATTCACGTAAAAGCTCAAAATCAAGTTGACGGGATGCAGGCAGGATCACCATAGCCATTTTTCCGGCAATATTGACCATAACCGTTTTGGCAAGCTCTTTGCCGGGAACATGGGCAGCGGCAGCTATTTCCTGTGCTGTATAGGCAGCAGAATGACTGACAATAAAATACCTGACTGCATGGCTGTCAAGAAACTCCCTTAATCGACGAATAGGCATTGCAACCTCCCGTTATTTAAACCATTTCATTACAAAATGCATGATCTTCGAAAAAGAAAAATGCCTGGACCGGCCAGAACTGCGCTATCAGAAACTCACAATAAAACCTTCTCTTTAATACGTTAAATTACAAATTCCCAAACCAATAGCCAATGCCTTTCTGGTTAAATATCTACCCTTCCCTTTCTAACCATGATGTAAGCGCAGGCAGAGCTGCGTCATACCCTGCATCCAAAATATCAGGTACCTGGTTAAAATCGATGAGATTAAATTGAGAGAGATCAGGCGAAATACATAAATCCACTGACGCTATCTGGATAGCTGTCGTATTGGTTATGGTACTGTAGAAGGCGTTCAACAGAAGTCCGATAATATTTTCAGGTTTTTTGTAAGCATGGTGAGCAAGAAGATCAACACAAATTATCGATTCGGCACCGCTCTCGATTAGTGGGGAGACAGGAACGTTTTCCATAAGCACACCATCAACAAGCAGTGCCCCAAAGTAGTCCACAGGCCGGAAAATACCGGGAATGCAGCTGCTTGCCATGACGGCTAAGGCAACATCACCTTCGCTGAAAACCACTTTTTTTCCCGTCCCGATATCTGTAGCAACTATTGAAAGAGGTATCAATGCATCTTCGATATTTTTATGCCCCAGCAGTTCGGTAACAATACCTCCAAATTTTTTATTGGACAAAAGACCATACTCAGAAAGCACAAGGCCTGACAAATCAAGCCAGTCGAGATCGAAAGCAATATCCCGTATCTCCTGCCAGTTTTTACCAAAGGCGTAAAGTGCGGCAATAAACGCACCAATACTGGTGCCACTGACCATTGAGACTGATATATGCAATTCACTCAATGCCCTGATCACTCCTACATGGGCTGCACCAAGAACTGCTCCACCCCCAAACGCAAGACCTGTTTTTTTCATACAGATGGGTATAACCGATTAATGGAAAAAAGTGACGAGGCGCTTGAGAAAGCCAAACTTTCTGGTGCCGTAAGGTGGATAACGCAGATCAGGATCAGGATAAAGCGATCGTTTCAAAACGCTCCTCTGAAAGGAAAAAGTATCAAAACCGGCCCTGCCATGATAAGCGCCGAATCCGCTGCTCCCGATTCCACCAAAAGGAAGCCTGTGAATAGATGCCTGGAAAAGCAGGTCGTTGATACACACTCCACCTGAACGGGATTGATGAACTACCCTCTCCTGAACTTTCGGATCCGAAGAAAAAAGATAGAGCGCAAGCGGATTCCTGCCTGTACCGATAATCTTAAGTGCTTCACCAAGATCTCTATAGGAAATGACCGGCAGCAGGGGACCGAAAATCTCCGAATGCATAACCTCTGCTTCCAGAGTCACTCCTTGAAGAATTGTCGGCGCGACGTAATAGTCATGTGCGCCGGTAGAACATTCTCTGGACGGTGAAGAAAGGGAAAGAAGTTTTTCAAGCCTGTGAAAATTATTCTCATTGACTATGCGGGGATAATCCGGACTCAACCTGGGATCATCACCATAAAAATCGGTGATAGCATCACTCATATAACGGAGCAGTTCCTCCTCAACGTTCTCGTGCACCAGAACATAATCGGGAGATATGCAGGTTTGCCCTGCATTTAAAAACTTGGCCCATACAATCCGGCGCGCTGCCACTCTGAGATTAACATTCTCCTCAACGATACAGGGACATTTTCCGCCAAGCTCGAGAGTTAATGGTGTCAGATGTTTTGCTGCTGCATGCATGACCTCACGGCCGATCGATTGGCTTCCGGTAAAAAAAAGATAGTCAAAATGCTCTTCCAGGAGTGATTTGGTTGCATCCACACCTCCCTCAAACACACACATCGTGTTTCGGTCAAGATAGTGACATATCCCTTCGGCAATTATTTTCGAAGTGTGTTGTGCATGTTCAGAGGGTTTGACGACTGCACAGTTGCCTGCAGCGATTGCGCTGATAAGGGGTGCAAGACAAAGGTTCAGGGGGTAGTTCCACGCGCCTATTATGAGCACAACACCATAAGGTTCAGAAATGTAAAAGCCTTTTCCAGGCTGGTAGATCAATGGAATGGAAACCCGATGTGGTTTCATCCATGATTTAAGATGTTTCAGCACGAAACGGATCTCTCCTCGAAGATATCCTGTTTCAGTTAAAAAAGTCTCTGCCGGAGACTTCCTGAAATCATCATGCAATGCCTGAGCAATATCCTGCTCTCGCTCGATGAGAAATGCTTCAAGTGCAACCAGTTGCGAACGCCTCCATGAAAAATCGCGAGTTATTCCTCGCTCAAACGTCTTCCGCAAGTCCGCCAACTCAGGAAAGTCCTGATCTTTCTGCATAAGAGGATGTGATGAAATATCCGGAATGATTACCTCCTGCAATGTAACGAAAAACCTCGTCCAGCTGAACAGCCTGCCTTTCAGCACCTGCTTTTTGCCAGACATGATCTGTTCAGTACATTACCCCATAATAAAACCTTTTTAAACCTTATCCCCCGACAAATGGAATGGGTCATGCAGCCGGAAACCTGGATCGCACTTGCAACGTTAACGGCGCTTGAAATTGTTCTCGGCATCGACAACATTATTTTTCTTTCGATTATTGTAGGACGGCTCCCAAAAAAACAGCAACAGAAGGGACGGATTATCGGTTTGGGACTTGCCATGATGACCAGAATCGCTCTCTTACTTTCGATAACCTGGGTGATGGGGCTGACAATGACTCTATTGACGGTGCTGAATCACCATATTTCAGGACGTGATCTGATCCTGATTTCAGGGGGACTTTTTTTGATTGCAAAAAGCACTCAGGAAATTCATCAGAGTCTTGAAGGAACAGAACAGACAATAAAAAGCGTTTCAGCCGGCAGTTTTGCCTTAACCATGCTGCAGATTGCCGTTCTCGATATCGTTTTTTCCCTTGACTCAGTCATCACAGCTGTCGGACTTGCAAAAAAAGTGGAAGTAATGATCATCGCCATTATGATTGCGATCGGCATCATGATGCTTGCCGCCAAAACCATCAGTGATTTTGTTGAGAAGCACCCGACCATAAAAATGCTTGCCTTGAGTTTTCTTATTCTGGTCGGGGTCACCCTGCTTGCCGAAAGTGCCGGCTATGAAATCCCAAGGGGGTACATCTATTTTGCCATGGCATTTTCTGTATCTGTTGAAGTGCTGAATATCCGTCTCCGTGCAAAAACAGGTAACCCGCTGCATCTTCATAACCCGCTGCCTGTTGACGAAGACAGCGTCTGAACCACTGCAAAATGATCAGTGTGTTGCATCGTTTTTGTACATTTAATGCTTGGTTAAGTCAACCTGAAATCACATCCATATAAGAAACACTGGTTATGACACTACCTTCAAAGCTTACCCCTGAAGAACTCTACAGAACCTGTAACCCGCTTGATTTCGGCTTCAATACTACAGCAGACCTTGACTGCCCCGTTAAAGCAACCGGCCAGAAAAGGGCGTTCGATGCCATAACTTTCAGTATGGGAATAAAACATGATGGATTCAACCTTTTTGCCCTCGGGCCAAACGGTACCGGAAAACAGACCGCTATCATGCACTTTCTTGGTACAACCGCCCCTGAGGCAGAAGTCCCTTCCGACTGGTGCTATGTCAATAACTTTCAAAAACCACGTCACCCAAAGGCATTAAAGCTCCCCGCAGGAAAAGCAGGATCACTTGCGCGTGATATGGAGCACCTTGTTGAAGCACTGTTTACCGTTATACCTGCAGCATTCAGCAGCGAAGAGTACCAGGCCCAGGAAAAAAATATCCACGAAAAATTTCAGGAACAACAGGCCGATGCGATAGGTGAATTGGAAAAAAAAGGTGCTGAAGAGCACATCGCGCTCATAAGAACACCAGCCGGGTTTGCCTTTGCTCCGGAAAAAGAGGGTGAAGTCCTCAAGCCGGAAGAGTTCATGATGCTGAAAAAAGAAGAACGGGACTCAATTGAAGAGAAAATCATCGCTCTGAAAACAGCGATGCAGTCTATTATGGCCCAAATACCCAAATGGCAAAGAGAAACCCTTGAAAAAATCAAGGATCTGAACCGTAACATAGCCAGTTTTACTGTAAAACCTTTGATTGCCGAAATCAGAAACAGCTATGAAGCAATTCAAGAAGTCACCGGATACCTTGAAACATTAGAAGCTGACATTATAGAAAACTTCGACCAGTTCCTTGAAAAAGAAGCTGATCCAAGAGAATCGCTCATGGGAGTCTATTCCGGCAAATTCTCACAGAAAAGGGCATCGTTTATCCGTTACCAGATCAACGTCATTGTCGACAACAGCATTACTGAGGGCGCTCCTGTTGTCTACGAAGATAAACCCGCATGCCAGAATCTTGTGGGTGACATTGAACACATCTCCCACATGGGGACACTCGTCACAGATTTCACCCTGATTAAGCAGGGTGCACTGCACCGAGCAAACGGAGGATATCTGCTCATTGACGCCAGAAGACTGCTGTTCGAGCCATTTGCCTACGAAGCGCTGAAAAAAGCATTGAGAACCAGGCAAATCCGCATTGAATCACTTGCCCAACTCTACAGCCTTGTCAGCACGGTATCGCTTGAACCCGAACCGATTCCGCTCGACATCAAGGTTATTCTGCTCGGAGAACGCAGTCTTTACAATATCCTTAGTGTCTATGACCCTGACTTCAGCGAGCTATTCAAGGTTGCCGCAGATTTTGAAGACGAACTCCCAGGCGACATTGACGGAAAACTTGCCTATGCAAGTATTATCAGCTCAATCGTTCATAAAGACAAGCTGCATCATTTTGACAGAACTGCAGTAGCAAGAATTGTTGAACATGGAAGCCGGCTTGCAGAAGATTCATCAAAACTGAGTGCACACATTCAAAGTATCTGCGATCTCGTTCATGAATCCGATTACTATGCAGCATCAGCAAAAAAAACATTTGTGCAGGCCGAAGATGTGCAGAAAGCCATTGATGCTAAAATCTTCCGTTCATCAAGAATCAGGGAAAAAATCAGGGAAGCGACCCTGAAAGACTCCATCCTCATTGAGACTGACTCGGAAAAAATTGGTCAGATCAATGGCCTTGCCATCTACTCCCCCGGCGGACAGAGCTTTGGACATCCCGGCAGAATAACGGCAAGAGTGAGACTTGGAAAAGGAGAAGTAATTGACATTGAGCGCGAAGTTGAAATGGGCGGACCGATCCACTCAAAAGGGGTCATGATTCTCTCTGGATTTCTTGGCGCCCGATTTGCCATTGATCAGCCACTTTCGCTCTCAGCCTCGCTGGTATTCGAACAGTCTTACAGCGGTGTAGAAGGAGACAGTGCCTCTTCCGCTGAATTGTACGCACTGCTCTCGGCCATCTCAGGCGCCCCTATCCGGCAGTACTTTGCCGTGACCGGTTCGGTAAACCAGTTTGGACAGGTCCAGGCAATAGGAGGGGTCAACGAAAAAATCGAGGGCTTTTTTGATCTTTGCAAAGCAAGAGAATTGACCGGAAAACAAGGTGTTCTCATACCCGTTTCTAATGTTCACAATCTCATGCTCCGCAACGACGTTGTTGAAGCTGTCAGACAGGGACTTTTCTCTATCATCCCTGTATCAGATGTTGATGAAGGCATTGAAATTCTGACCGGCATACCAGCTGGGGAATTGGATACAACAGGGAAATACCCTCCCGACACTATCAACGGCATGGCGGTTGCCCGACTGAACGAAATGGCTGAAAAACTGAAAAAATTCACTTCATCTTCGGATGATGACAATCAATAACCGGGCATCAGAAACATATAAATGAGTTTTGTTATGCCGGAACGACACAAAAGCACTCTTATACGTCATATAGCTGTCGCTCTCGACTGTTCTCCACACAGTATTGCATCTCTTGGAGCTGCAGCAGAACTTGCCCGGCTGTTGAATGCTGAGCTTACCGGTATTTATGTTGAAGACATCAATGTTATCCGGATGGCGGATCTTCCTTTTTGCCATGAAATCCACATGTACACTTCGGAATCTGAAACGTTTGATGCTTCTACCCTTGAGCGCTCTCTTAAAGTACAGGCAAAAGCTGCAAGGGAATCTTTGCTGCGTATTGCAGAAAATTTGATGATCAGACAGTCGTTCAGGGTATCGCGGGGAGTTGTGCCGGAAGAGGTCATTGCTGCAGCTGGTGATGCGGATCTTCTTGTTCTCGGTCGAAGCGGGAGATCCCCTACCTGCCGCAAAGGACTCGGTTCAACAGCAAGAAAAGCTCTTGAAGAGGGTAAAAGACCCATACTTTTTATTCGTCCGGGATTCTCGGCAAAAGAGTGGCCGGTGTTAGTACTCTATGATGGGTCGGAGGGTTCCCGGCAGGCTCTCGCTGCTGCTCTCAACATTATAACCCCCGATATTACCCTCAATGTGCTGATTCTTGGTGAAACCCATGAAGAGAGTGTAGAGATGGAGCGAGCGCTTTCAGAAATAATAGCGTTGCTGGGAAGTACTGTTGAGTACCACCACCTCCCTCTGACCAGTGGAAAAACACTTATGCGCTACATCCGGATGGTGGATTCGGGCCTGCTCGTGCTGAGTGATCGGATGAAGATTTCCAGGGAGGAGGTGCACGAGCTGATCAACGAGATAGACTACCCGGTACTGCTGGTATAAAGCTGCCGCGCCTTCCCCATGACTTCAGCGTTGAAACTTAGATCATTATATTATAACAATATAGAAATTACAAAAAGCGCAAAAGGAACAATGGTGGAACAAATTTTGCCGACAAAGTGCGTCGGGTAGTTCACTTCAAAGCCGGTTTTAGATGCGGAATTGTATTCCATCCTTTACGAAATATATTTTGTCCATTAAGAAAAAAATAGATATCCTTTAAGAAATAAAGTTTCTTAAAGGATAAGCAATGAATAATAAAGAAAGGGGCGAGGAAATACGGCGCCAAATCGTCAGTGATGTCAAGCAGCATTCTGCTGATATTTCAAAGCATATTGCCAGAATATTCTCTATAACCCCTCAGGCAGTATATAGCCATATGCAGCGCCTTGAAAAAGAAGGGCGATTAACATCCACAGGCAGTGGAAAAGGGAAAAAATATTATTTAGGAGACTTAAGGGAGCATAAGTCGCACTTTATCCTCACAGATGACTTAACTGAAGATGGTGTTTGGAGGAATGAATATTCATTTGTATTCGAAGATTTGCCTGAACATATTATCGATATATGTCACTACGGTTTTACCGAAATGGTAAATAACGTACTTGATCATTCTGGCGGAAAACATGTTTCTATCTCTGCTGTAAGAGATAATGAAAAAATTATTATCTCCGTGATTGACGATGGGGAGGGCATTTTCAAGAAGATCAGGCGGTTGTGTAATCTGGATGATGAGCGTCAGGCACTCTTTGAGCTATCGAAAGGGAAATTGACTACAGATCCGGATAATCATACAGGGGAAGGAATATTCTTTACTTCAAGAGTATTTGATGAGTTTGAAATTGATTCAAAAGGCGTGAGGTTTCGTCATGATGATCAGTTTGAATTTGATGTTATTCTGGAGTCCGAATTTTCTGAAAACGAAGCTGGTACTGCGGTATATATGCTTCTTAAGAGAGATTCTTCGCGTGAAATCCAGACGGTTTTTGATGATTATGCTGGGCCGGATGAATTTCAGTTTAACAAAACAGTTATTCCTGTTCGGTTAGCGCAATACGAAAATGAGAAACTTGTATCTCGATCTCAGGCAAAAAGGTTGTTGGCTCGTATAGAGAGGTTCAAACATGTAATTTTTGACTTTGCTGGGGTGTCGGCTATAGGCCAGGCATTTGCCGATGAAATATTTCGCGTTTATGCCAAAAATCATCCTGACATTGTGTTGGCGCCAGTAAAAATGGAGCCAAATGTAGCGAAGATGGTTAATCGGGCTGGCAGCGGTTAGTATCATTGCACCGTTTTTTAACCTTTACTTGGAAATCCATTCATGGGGCTTTATAGATTTACCCAATTTTCACTCTGTAAGGCAGGTACTTGGACAAACTCTTTAACTGGTTTTGTAGAGGTTCAGAAATCACCCCAACATACATAGTGCGGAGGTGAGGTTTTGATAATCAATTTTCTTAATACATCCTATTTGAATCAATAGAGGTGCCCTTATAAAATATCAATGGGGACAAAAATTATAACACCATGCGTTCCATAAGAATGGCTGCTGATACAGAGGCATTCAAAGATTCAACACCGGGCTTTCTGCCGCTATGGGGAATCCTGACGAGGCGGTCGGTAAGCGCTTTAACCGGTTCACTGACTCCATTAGCCTCGTTGCCGACCACAAGCACCTGCTTTTCTGGCCAGGAGGTGAACTCTCTGAAATCTTTTCCATCAAGCGACGCAGAAACAATGGAATAACCAAGCTTCTGAAGTCGCAGGAGCTCAAGGTCAAGGCGTTCAACACCGGAATGACGGATACCATAAATGCTCCCTGCACATGAGCGGACTGCTTTGGAGTTGTACCTGTCGGCAGAGCCGGAAGTGCAGATCATTGCTTCAGCTCCAAACCACACGGCACTTCTTAGTATAGTACCAACATTACCCGGATCCTGAACATCATCAAGCGCAACAATGAATGATTTCGAAGGCTTGCCGCCATCTGCGGCAGCGACCGCTTGAGCCGGACTCAGCTGGCGGAAAACTCCAAAAATTCCTTGAGTTGTAGTAGTACCTGAAAGCTGAGAACACTCCCTCTCATTGATGGAAAAAACCTTCCCCTTATGAGTTTGGACAAAAGGTTTCCCATCCGGCTCTCCCTCCCTTATCAGTATCGCTACAAGCATCTCCTCATCAGGAATGTTCAGAGAGAGCTCCCTGACCGTCCGAAGACCTTCGGCAAGAAAAAGCCCTTCAGAATCCCTGAATTTTTTCTGATGCAGTCTCACAAAGTACTTCAACCTGGCCTTGCTTAACGCGGGTATCTCAAGCCGCGTCATGTACGCTCTCCCGGTTTATTGAGCTTGGAAAACACCGCTTTCGGATCATGAGAAAAATCCGTCGGCATAGGAACGGTTCCCTTGGAAAGCGCAGCACTGTCAAGCTCTACCGAAAACCCTTTGTCCGCACTCTCCGACTCCTCATCTGATACATTCATACAACGCCGGATATAGTCATCGAAACTCGCCTTATCCATTGAATGGCCCTCAATAATAGATTGCTCTACCCTGTTGCATTCGGCTGCATTTAGTTCACCATTCGTCATGAGCGTGATTTTAAGCATCACCTCTTCCCGGGAAATCTCACCAAATCCAACTTGTTTCACAAACCGCTCAAAAGAGGCATCATCAATTTTTTCAATCATCTGCAGCAGCTCCCCAAGGCCACCATACATTTCGGCATGAACCCTGATGGCATCTTCAATTGATTCCCTGACTGGCAATACCGGCTCTTCACTGCCGGCACGATGCTTATCCTTTCCTCCAAGAAACTCCTCATCAACACTATACTCCTTGAGGCGATCCTGCATAATACCGGAACTCTTCTCTTTTGCGCGCCGCATCGAAACCGAGTCAATATCATTGCGTTCAGCAAGAAGAAGCCGTAAGACAAAAAGAATGCCTGTCAAAGCCGCGACAACAATAAAGCAGAGCAGAATCAGCTCAAGCTTAAGACCAAACAGAGCCACAACCAGCACTTCCGCAGCAATAAGTCCACAAAAAAGAACCAGCAGAATTTTCAAAAAAAAACGTTCATTCATAGTATCGGTCTCTTATTTTATGCCATTGTGAGCTACGCAATCGGAGCAATAACAGGAACTGGATAACGATGTCGCGTATCGTTGAGAGATCAGCCGATCACCCCTTTGACAATTCACCGAATTTAAGTGTTCTATTGCAAATAATAGCAGAGGGATTTTCCCCCGGAACTAAAACGCCCCTCATCCAATTGCAGGGAATTCGTCATGTGAGCGCAGTTGTGTCGTTGACTATCCGTTCAATTTGATTGACCATATAAAAGGGAATATTGATGAGCCTGAACGGTTTTTGCTGCATGTTCACTTTTGCAGTCAGTTTCTGAGCCGGAGTGTACAACACGATAAAACAATCGGGTTTCAAGAAAACGTTCAAGAGCATCGTTTAACTGGCGATTATTGCCACTGGTGTTGAGCGCAATTTCATTGGCCTGTTTATTTGAGAACTGCTGCCCGACCTGACTGATAATACCGTTGAAAAATGCGTTGAGTTTCAGTGTTGTTTGTGAACCTGTATACTTTGAAAAGTCATCTTTGTAGGCCTGAAGAAGCTCGGTTTGATATTTTATTATGTCAGAATGATTACAATGAGTTTCGATTGCAGTCTGAATGCAATAGGGCGTTCCGCCGGTCAGGGTGTAGCGCCTCACCTGATCCAGTAGAGATCCGGTTAAAATAACGGCAAGACCTGGCATATCCTCCCAAAAGTATCGCAAACAAGAATAAGCAGAAGGTGTTGCCTGTGCTTCATCCAGAAAAAGGACTGCTGTGCTCTCACGGCTGAAGGTTTTCCCTGAGATAAGGGAAAAATTAAAAAGCAACTCATCAAGTTTATAATTCCTGAACAGGGGTTTAAACCCTATATGACGCTCAAGATTAATTTCAATAATCTCAACAGAGAGTTTTTCGGCAGCAAGCCGGACAGCAGTATTTTTACCAACCTGCCGGGCACCGCGTATAACCAGCGGCTTACGCTGGTTCCTGTTGTACCAGGATGTTATCTCTTCTACAGCACGTCGATTAAACATTCTCACCATCTCCCGGATCGGCTTGTTTATTTATTATCTCTTATAATCTGCCACTATTATTCATTCTTTGTGAAAAGATGTACCATCTTAATGCAAAAACGAAATACAAATGGCTGATTAGAGAGCTAATGATACCATTCGGGCTAAGCAGCACAAACAATTGAGTTACGTGAACAAACTCGCCAAAAGAGAATACGAGAATTTCTGATAAATTATTCAGTGATACCTGAATGCTAATCTACTTGTTATGCCGGAAAGCTTTGTTGAACTGATTGCACCTGCCGGTGATATGACCTGTTTGCAAGCCGCACTGAAGGCCGGAGCAGATGCCGTCTACTTTGGAGCTGAAGGTTATAACATGCGCGCTGGAAGCAGCAACTTCATCATTGCGGACTTCCCAGCCCTTAAAGCGCTCTGCACCCAGTTCAACGCCAAAAGTTACCTTGCACTGAACACCATAGTCTATGACGGTGAATTGAAGAAGATGACTCAAACCGTTGCAGCAGCCAGGAAAGCAGGGTTCGATGCCGTGATATGCTCGGATATGGCGGTTATTGAAACCTGCCGAAAAGCCGATATGCCATTTCATATTTCTACACAGGCTTCTGTCAGCAACTACAGTTCAGTAAAGTTCTATGCCGGTCTTGGAGCAAAAATGATTGTGCTGGCCCGGGAGCTCTCCCTCGAACAGGTTCGACATATTACCGGAAAGATAACAGCTGAGGGGCTTGACGTGCGCATTGAATGCTTTGTTCACGGGGCAATGTGCGTTGCTGTTTCAGGGCGATGCTTCATGTCGCAGGAGGTTTTCGGACGTTCGGCAAACCGCGGGCAATGCGTTCAGCCCTGTCGCAGGCAGTATATCATTACCGATCCTGAGGAAAACGAGGAGCTTGAGATTGGTACTGATTATGTGATGAGTCCGAAAGACCTCTGCACTATTGAATTTATTGACGTTCTCATCGACGCGGGAATCAGTGGCTTCAAGATTGAAGGAAGAAGCCGCAGCCCTGAATATGTCAATACCGTCACGGCGGTTTATCGCAAAGCAATCGACTTCTGTAATGGGCATCGTAACGATCCGGAATTCCGGACTCAGTACAACAAACTGACCCATACATTAAAAAAAGAGCTTGTTCTTGTGTATAACCGCGGATTTTCTGAAGGGTTTTATTTCGGAAAACCTCTTGAGGCATGGACAAGGGAGTATGGCTCACTGGCAGAAGAAAAGAAAATCTTTATCGGAGATGTAAAGAAATATTACCCGAAAGCAGGGGTGGCAGAAATCTTCATCTGTGCACGAGGTCTCAAGAGCGGCGACAAGCTTTCCATTCTGGGTGATAAAACAGGAGTTGTAACTGTAATGGCCGAAAATTTCTATACAAACGATCTGCCTGCTGCGGCCGCGGTAAAAGGTGACAACGTAACCATCAAGTGTACAAAGGTCAGAAAAAATGACAAGGTTTACGTTCTTGAAAAAAGGATTTAAAAAAATAAATGGTAAAACAAACTATCGGAGTTTTGTTCATACAAAAAAGGATTGCTTACCTTTAATGAAGGGGCATTAAACCTTGTTGCTCAACTTTTTCTTCAGAACCAAAGGGAAAGGAGTAGGGCTCTATGATATATAAAGTCATGGCAAAATCTGAGTTCAAACGTTTTACTGACGCCCTGCTACGGGATAATACCTCTTTCGGGCCTAGGCAGGTTGACTCTGACAGCCGGGGAAACGCTGTATACCAGTTTCTGCCGGTAACGTCATCTGACGATGTTGCTTATGACTATACCTCGACAGCATCGTCAGCGAAACACTTTTTTCTTCCATTCCGGGAAGAGTTGTCGCGCTTTGTCTTTCGTGACCAAGAGTGGGATCAGCAGATAACCTACGAAGCAAATCCAATTGTTCTTATAGGTCTGAGACCATGTGATATCAGCGCACTGAACATTCTTGACGATGTTCTGCTCAATGGGCACTTTCCCTCCCCATATTATCTCGCAAAACGCAAGAACACCTTTGTGATCGGCATGGACCACTTGCCTCTCGCTGACTGCTTCTGCAAGTCCATGAACCATCATACCATTTCGACCGGTTTCAATGTCTTCTGTTCTGATATTGGAGAAGATTACTACGTCTCCATAAACTCATCAAAAGCCTTCAATTTTCTAAAGGAGTTTAATACCCGCGACCCTCGTGACGATGACAACTGCCGACTTGTTGAACGTCGTAAAATTATTTCAGACAGTTTTCTCTCTGAAGTCGATGTCACTGCGCTTCCGAGCATTCTCGATATTGAATTTGACTCGCCCGTCTGGGAAAAATGGGGAAACAAATGCCTTAACTGCGGTACCTGCGCTATGGTTTGCCCAACATGCTACTGTTACTCAGTCGAGGAGTCGTTTGAAACTAATCTGAAAAGCGCTGTCCGTCATAAAAGACTTTACTCCTGCAACCTTGTTGACTTTGCTGAAGTTGCAGGGGGGCACAATTTCCGTCCAAAAAACGGCGATCGGCTCAAATACCGCTATTACCATCAACACAGGGGATTTGCCGAAAATGCCAATCAGCAGATCTGTGTGGGCTGCAACCGGTGCGGAAGGGCGTGTCTTGCCGGAATAAATCCGAAAGATGTCATTAACGACCTCAGAATGGAGAAGGAATCATGCCTGACAAACATTTCGTCATCCCCCGGCAGGATATAAACCGGGAAGATTTTACCTCTTCAATTCCAGATTTCAATCGCCGTTCTGAGTTCCTGAAAACGGACATGGGATATAAATGCATCATCACCAATATCGTCCGCCTCACTGAACAGGAAAAACTTTTCAAGCTCCGTATTATCGATACTCTTGAACGGAATATTTTCAGGTTCAAGCCCGGCCAGTTTCTTATGCTTGAACTGCCCGGCTACGGAGATGTACCGATTTCGATTTCAAGTTCGAACAGCAACCATGAGTATATTGAACTCTGCATCCGCAAAGCAGGCCATGTGACCTCCGCCTTATTCAATCTTGCTGAGGGAGCGCATGTCGCCATCAGAGGCCCTTTCGGATCGGCATTTCCCATGGATGAAATGTCTGGACACAATGTCCTTCTTATTGCCGGAGGACTTGGCTTTGCACCACTGCGCGCCCCGCTTTTCTGGATTAACGAGCACAGGGAGAGGTTCCTCAATGTTAATGTGCTGTACGGCGTAAAAGAGCCATCACAGCTCCTTTTTACCTATCAATTCGACGAATGGGAAAAGATCAGCCATATAGTCTTGCATACCATTGTAGAGCACGCTGACGCTGGATGGAAAGGGCATCACGGCATGATCACTGATCTCTTCAAGGATATTACCATTGATCCGGAAACTACCTATGCTGTTGTCTGCGGCCCACCGGTGATGTTCAAGGTTGTCTGCAGCTACCTTGACAAGCTCGGTATTCCAATGAACCGCATGTTCGTCTCTCTGGAAAGAAGGATGCACTGCGGTATGGGCAAATGCTGCCGCTGCATGGTCGGGTCAACCTTTACCTGTGTTGACGGCCCGGTGTTCGATTACTGGTCGGTCATGAATCTCAAAGAAGCCATATAGAACTACAGGTATGAAGCACCTCGGATATACTTTTGAAAAGCTGAAAATCGCGTCTTTCGACTTTACCTGCTGCGAAGGGTGTCAACTGCAGCTTGCTAACAGGGAATCAACGCTCACAGACTTTCTTGAGCTGCTTGATATCAGAAATTTCAGGGAGCTCTCCAGCGAACAACACGACGATTACGATATTGCACTTATAGAAGGAAGTATCAGCCGGCAGGATGAGATCGAACGGCTTCAGGCAATAAGGCGCCAGGCAAAAACTCTTGTTGCATTCGGAACCTGCGCATGTTTCGGAGGAGTCAACAGCATGAAAAAAAAGTTCCCTCTCAAGGAATCGATAGCAGAAGTTTATCCGGGAATGCCTGTACAAACCATGCTTGTGAAGAAGATCTGCGAAGTTGTCAAGGTGGATTTCTCCATACCAGGATGCCCTGTAAACAAAGAAGAGGTAGAGCGTATCATGGTATGTCTGGCAACCGGCTCTCATGTGACATTACCGAAACATCCTGTATGTGTTGAATGCAAGGCACAGCTCAACACATGCATGTTCGAGCTTGGCGAAATCTGTCTTGGCCCTATCACCCGGGCGGGATGCAATGCGGTATGCACAACAGGAAAAACTTCCTGTCTCGGGTGCCGAGGCCCGTCAGAAGAAATCAACATGCCGGCCTTTGTGAAACTGGTCAAGGACAGAGAGCTCAGCCTCGATGAACTGCAGGAAAAAATTGCTTTTTATAATGCTTTTGATGGATTCAACAGTCATGAAACGTGACTATACTCTTGATATCCGGCACCTGACAAGGGTGGAAGGGCACGCCAACATTTCAATATCCGTTAAGGACGGAAAGCTTGTCGATGCTCGATGGGCTGTTGTTGAAACACCGAGATTTTTTGAAGTGATGGTAAAAGGCATGAGTGCAGAGAGAGTTCCCTTTCTAACATCAAGAATCTGCGGAATCTGCTCAATCAGCCACGCCCTTGCCAGTATCAGAGCACTTGAACGGGCGATGAAGATTGCCCCCCCTTATGCCGCAGAAAAAATAAGGCTGCTGGCCATGCACGGTGAAACCCTTCAAAGCCATGCACTTCATCTCTTTTTTCTTGTGGCCCCGGATTTTGCCGGTACGGCAAGTATTCTGCCAGTCATTAACTCAAACCCCGATGTTATCAAGGCGGGACTGCAGCTCAAGGAACTTGGCAATGAGATCAGCACCATCACAACTGGACGCTGCACCCACCCTGTCAGTCTTGTGGTCGGAGGAGTCAGTAAGGCACCCGAAAAAAAGCAGCTTTTAAAACTCCTCGAAATGATCAGGGAAAGGAAACCCGCAATTGAGACTACGTGCTGTTTTTTCCGGACATTTGCCATTCCTGATTTTAAACGCGAAACAGAATTTGTCTCTCTCTTTAATGGATCAAGCTATCCATCCATCGGCGGACGTCTCGTCTCAACAGACGGCGTTAACCGTGATGAAAATGAGTATCTCTCAATGACTAACGAGTACACCAGGGATTATTCTACTTCGAAATACACCAGTCTCAGCCGCGCATCATCGGTTGCCGGTGCATTGGCACGATTCAACAACAACTATCAGCTGCTTCATCCGAAAGCGAAAGAGGCCGCTGCAGACTTCGGCCTCGAACCGGTCTGTCACAACCCGTTCATGAACAACATTGCGCAGCTTATTGAGTGTGTCCATATTCTGGAGGATGCCGAAGAGCTGATAAACACCCTGCTTGGCATGGAGCTCGGCGAGATAAAAACCCCCTTCTCCCCGAAAGCCGGTTCAGCAACCGGAGCAGTTGAAGCACCGCGAGGAATTCTGTATCACCATCTGGAAACCAATAGTGAGGGAAAAATAGTTCATGCTGACTGTATCATCCCGACAACACAGAATAATGCCAGCATCCATGACGATCTGCGGCTCCTCGCTGAACAGGCCTTAAAGGAAGGAAAAAACGACAGGGAAATTGAAAAGCTCTGCGAAATGGTGGTACGCTCCTACGACCCATGTATTTCATGCTCGGTGCACTGAAGAACACGGAATAAATGCAGAAAGCAGGAAAACATGAGAGCTTTCCTGCCTCTCAACTCAGAGAATCTCGACAAGCTCGATTTCGAACGTCAGATCCTGGCCGGCAAGTGGATGATTGGCATCAAGCGTCACCGCTGTATCACTCATATCGACAACCATGACAATTGCCTGCTGGTCGTCAGCAAGCCCAACCTGCAGCTGTTGACCGATTTCAAGTTCCATATCAGCAGGAAATCGCTCCCTGTCAACATCGGTTACCAACTCTGCGCTATGAATACCATAAGCCTCTTCCGCTGGAATAACGGAAACCTTGATTTCTCCAAGAACCATATCAAGTACCGCAACATCAAATCCCGGTATAACCTGCCCGTCCCCAACAGTAAACTCCAATGGCTCACGGTCTGCCGATGTATCGAATACTGTGCCATCGTCAAGTGTTCCGGTATAATGAACTTTTACTGTATCCCCTTTTTTAGCTTTAGCCATACTTGCCTCCTTTTTTCACTGATCAAAATATTACCTGCAAACACCCTGATCCCTGCCAATTCGCACCATTAACAGAGCCATGAAACGATCAGAATAAGCAGCGAAGCTATGCAAAAAACAAGAAAAAACACATTTTTTTATACTTTATCGGCTACTCTGATCTGTTCCATTTCCATGGTGACTTTCGGCAGCCAGGCAGGATAATTGTGCCTGATGAACTTGATCAGCTGTTCGCGCACAAAACAACGCAATTCCCAGAGTTCGGAAGAGTTCGCCGCACTGACAAGCGCCCGCATTTCTATCGACTTTTCAGTAGTATTGGTCACTTGCATTTTAACAACCCTCTTGTCCCAGAGCGGTGTGGAAGAGACAATCCGCTCAAGCTCCTGGCGGAGCGTTTCGGGTTGAACAGTATAATCCATGTAGAAGAATACTGTACCAAGAAGTTGTGAAGAGGTACGAGTCCAATTCTGAAAAGGGCGGTCAATAAACCAGGTAATAGGCACAATCAGGCGACGCTGATCCCAAAGTTGAACCACAACGTAGGTCAGAGAAATTTCCTCAATCCTTCCCCATTCATTTTCAACGACAACGACATCATCGATACTGATCGGCTGAGTGATGGCAATCTGGATACCCGCTATCAGGGTTGTTAGGCTTTTCTGGGCAGCAAAACCAAGTATTACACCGGCAATACCTGCCGAGGCAAGAATGCTTAAGCCGACCTGACGAACTGCATCAAAGCTCATCAGTACGGCTGCAATAGCCATAAGCACCAGAATCATGTTCAGAATCTTTCGGGCAAGACTGACATGTGTGGCAATTTTCCTGGCTTCCTCGTTTTCCCTGACCTTCGCAGAATAGTGCTGCAGAATAAACTGCTCAAACAAGAGGAACAGGCGCATCACAAACCACACTATCCCAATTATGGTAATAATGAGGAGTGTGTGTTTAAGAAAATCCCTTGCAGCCGGAATAACCGGCATATAATGAAGCAGGAGGGAGAGAGCAATAACGGACACAAGCAGTCTGAACGGCCAGACCATAAGCTCATAGGCAACACTTGTCTCCTTTATCAAAGAGCGAATAGCTTTTACAACTATCTTGAACAGCGAATTTGTCCCCAGATAAAAAAGAATGGTAGACAAAACAATGAGAGCAGGTATCAAGTAAGTCCGCTGAGGGAAATCCCAAAATTTCAGGATAGTATCCATTCAATACAGCTTTATGATTTACTATCTTCGAAGCCGGTCAAATTCACTTCGGGAGCGGCTGACGCAATCCTCAATAGCCATACCTCCAAAATAGTTACCGGTCAGCAGCAGATTCTTTTCCTTCTTCAACAACGAATCGGTTTTTTCCAGCCACTGATGATGCCCCAGTTGCAGCGAAGGTACAGTATTGAGTTTAGAAACGGTATGCTCTATCTTCGACATGCCGATTCCAAGAACCTCGGTTATACGGCTTCGTTTCGTTTTGTCATCAAGACCAGGTTTGAAATGGAAAACAAAACCCCGATAGTTTTCGTCGGGCACCGTATCACGGGACACAACCGAAAAAAACACATCATTAGGTGAAATAAGTGCGGCAACCGGTTTCATCGAAATATTCTCCTTGTGAACAATGACTCCAAGTGAATCGACATCAGCCGCCTTAAGAAGCCCAAGCTGGTTTGCTATAACAGGGTTGGTTTCCTGTAGAAGTTTTGAGGAAATCATCGATGGAGTCGCCAAAACAAGGGTTTTTGCTGAATACTCTCCGCCATCTGCAGTTCTTATCTCATAAAAACCATCGACATACCGAACTGAACTCACATTCTGATTGGTAAAAACGTTCAGGCCGCTCCTTGCTGAAATTGCCCGAGCAACGCTCTGTAAGCCATTTTTGAAGGTATAGTTCTTCAGCACATCCTTCCTTTTCTCCCTGCTTTTAAACATCATATCAGCAGGAAAATCATCTGTCACCTGCGAAGGCACGGCATTGAAAAAATGACTGACCACATCACGATAGTTCCGTTCTCCAACAATTTTCGAATAATAGGACTTCACACTCAGCCCATCTTTCTTCAGCTTGAAAAGGTTCGGAACAGAAACCAGCAGTTCAAGAATATTGAGTTGAGAAACAATGGATTTGATTTCCCCATTCATAAACAGGGTGAAAGGTACCTTGGCCCGTGGAATGATTGTATCCTTAATACCGCATGTCTCGATAATCTCCAGGAGATTCTGATATGAGCTGTAACAGGTGTGTGCTCCCAGTTCCAACCAGAATTTTTTACCGTTTGCACTGTAGGAAGGAGATGCAAAGGAGCCGCCGATAGTATCGTTTTTTTCAAGTATTGTAGTTTTCATGCCCGCCTGCACACAATAAAAAGCAAGGCTGAGGCCGCTAATACCACCGCCGACAACAACAACATCGTTTTGCATCATAACATGAAAAAGATTTTCTGTAAGACGTTCAAAAAAACAAGACTTGGCACAGCACAAGAAAAAACCACAGTGTCAGGCAAAGTCAAAAACTTCTGGTGCAATTTAGCGAAATCAGGGAAGAACCCATCTGAAAAAAATCACAACCATACGCTCATTTGTGAATGGCTTTTTGGTCTTCCAGATAGTTCTGTGAATAACGCACATAGTTTTCCGGCGATTCCTCAATATTTCGTCGCTCATCTTCGGTAATCGGCCTCATGACCTTTGCAGGAACACCGGCAACCAGCATACCTGAAGGTACCGTAAAACCCTGCCTGACCAGTGAGCCTGCAGCAACAATGGAGTATGGCTCAACAACACAGTCATCAAGCAGTACCGCCCCCATACCAATCAACACATAATCCTTCACCGTGCAGGCATGCAGCACTGCCCCATGGCCGATAGTCACACAGTTTCCAATGTTGAGCGGACCGGTATCGTGCGTAACATGCAGCGTTGCATTATCCTGCACACTTGTTTTCGCCCCGATCCGGATAGGACAAACATCACCCCGGACAACCGCATTGAACCAGATACTCGAATAAGCGCCAATATGCACATCACCAATAACATATGTTCCGTCAGTCATAAAAACCGTTTCATGCAGCTGCGGCCATACCCCTTTGTAAGGCATCACTTTCCCCATACGATAAAATCTGTAAGTTTAAAAAAGTACAATGGCAAATCCTTTCTGTTTCAGTCCGTTTGTCAGTGTTCTGTGACACTTATCTCCTGAACATAAAAACATTTTTTTATAATGGCTGGATTCTTTAAATTAACAGTAGAATGTAGTTAATCTAAAACAAGTGGCCATGAGCAATATATCAGGTGTTTTTACAGGAGGCGCTGAAGCTTACGGAAGATTTGTCGAAGTTTTCATCGATGGACACTGGTGGGTTGTAGGGGATGCTCTTGAAAACATTGGGAAAACAACGAAGCGTTTACTGAATATCGCCTATCCTTTCCTGAATGGCGGCGGTGCATCGTCAGGGTTGAGAGGTTCTTCTCCTGAGGTTTCAGGTTATGCCAAACCCTGTAAAGATATTGAAAAACGATTTAAAGATTAGGTTCAGCAATCGTTTCATCTGCCTTGACATGGGTAAGAATGTATAATAAAAGACGAGGTACAAAACCCTCGTTTTTTATTTCATTTTAATCTAATCGCCCCTCACAACACACCCTCTTTTGCCATACTATTTTTTCTATTGTACATTGTAAAAAGAGTTTACCTTCCGCCACAGTAAACATGAAGCTATAAAACCTTACCTTTTCAGCAACGGTATGAAAGCTACTCTGAGCTGCAGCAAATTAAAAAAAATCTATAACAAACGGGAAGTTGTCAAAAGTTCATCCATCGAGGTTAAGCAGGGTGAAATCGTAGGGCTTCTCGGACCGAACGGTGCTGGAAAAACTACAACGTTCTATATGATTGTTGGGCTTGTTCGTCCTAATGGTGGCGATGTATTTCTTGATTCGACAAACATCACCCGCTTTCCCATGTACAAGCGGGCACGCCTCGGTATTGGCTATCTCCCCCAGGAAGCTTCCGTGTTCCGCAACTTGACGGTGGAGGAAAACATCCTGAGTGTTCTCGAATTCACCTCCCTGTCAAAAGCTGAAAGGAAGGAAAAAACCAATATGTTGCTTGAGGACCTTAACATTGCAGCAATACGCAAAAGCATGGGATATGCACTTTCAGGCGGTGAACGCCGGCGTACGGAAATTGCAAGAGCCTTGTCGCTTAACCCTAAATTCATACTGCTCGACGAACCCTTTGCCGGAGTGGACCCCATTGCCGTTGAAGATATTCAGCAGATCGTTGAAGGGCTTGCCAAACGCGATATTGGTGTCCTTATTACCGACCATAACGTGCATGAAACCCTCTCCATCACGAACCATGCCTACCTGCTTTTTGATGGCAGCATCTTCATGCATGGCTGCCCTGAAGAAATAGCCTCCAACCCCGAGGTAAGAAAAATGTATCTCGGCGAAAAATTTACTCTTGACAGATATTAGCTCGTGGTCATATATCTTCTATATGAAACTTTATATCTGTCTTTCAGTGTTTTATATTCAGTGTTCTATATATTAAAGAAACTTAAGGTGATTTTTATCGTTACTTTATATAACATTCAAAGAACTGAATTGCCGAAGTCAATGCAACAATGAATATTCTTCTGATATACCCCGAATTCCCTGATACCTTCTGGAGTTTCAAGCACGCCCTTAAGTTTGTCAACAAGAAAGCATCCTTGCCACCGCTTGGCCTGTTAACAGTTGCATCGATGCTTCCTGAAAGCTGGGAAAGGAAATTAGTCGACCTCAATGTATCTTCTCTGACAGCAAGGGACATTGCATGGGCCGACATGGCTTTCATAAGTGCCATGGCTGTACAGCAGGAATCGGCAAGGAAGATCATCGACCTTTGCAACAAGGCCGGCCTGAAGGTGGTTGCCGGTGGACCACTCTTTACTTCAGAACCTGAAGCCTTCCCTACAGTCGATCATTTTGTACTGAACGAAGCCGAGCTTACCCTTCTGCCGTTTCTTGAAGATCTGCAGAACGGAACTCCAAAAAAAAACTACACATCAGAACTGTTTCCAGATATTTCCAGTACTCCTGCCCCGCAGTGGCATCTGCTGGACATAAACAAATATGTTGCCATGGCAGTGCAGTTTTCAAGAGGCTGTCCTTACCGTTGCGATTTCTGCAATGTAACTGCTCTTTTCGGCCATAAAATCCGCACAAAAAAAAGTGCCCAGATTATTGAAGAACTGAATGGAATAAAACAATTGGGATGGCGTGACAGCATCTTTTTTGTTGACGATAACTTTATTGCCCATAAAAGTTACCTGAAAAAAGAGCTTCTTCCACAACTGATCGAATGGCAAAAAAACAATAAATCAACCACAAAATTTTTTACCGAATGTTCGATCAACCTTGCCGATGATCCTGAACTCATGTCGCTGATGGTAAAAGCAGGCTTTTCCCAGGTTTTTATCGGTATTGAAACTCCGGATAACACAGCGCTTGAAGCCTGCGGAAAGGAGCACAATACCTCAAGAGACATGCTTGGAAACATCAAAAAAATCCAGCAGGCTGGAATGGAAGTTCAGGGAGGCTTTATTGTTGGTTTTGACAGCGACACTCCATCGATTTTCCAGAAGCAAATCGAATTTATTCAGAAAAGCGGTATCGTCACCGCCATGGTTGGTATCCTTCAGGCTCTTCCCGGCACAAGGTTATATGAGCGTATGCAAAAGGAGGGGCGGCTGCTGCATAACTCAAGCGGAGATAATGCCGACAGCAACACCAATATTATACCGAAAATGGATCTCGAAATTCTGCGTAAAGGGTATACCGACATGATGACGCAACTTTACGCTCCAAAACAGTACTATACAAGAATCAGAACACTCCTCCGTGAATACCGGACACCTGAATTGAAAGGAAGCTTCCGCATCAGCAACCTGCTTGCCTTTGCCCGTTCAACTCTGCTGCTCGGCGTTGTAGGCCGCGAACGTTTTCAGTATTGGAAAATGCTGATATGGACTTTTTTTAACCGTCAGAAGGCATTACCGCATGCAGTGACACTGGCAATCTATGGTCACCATTTCCGCAAAGTCTGTCGATTGCACCTCAAAGAAACGAGAAAAGCGACGGGGTAACTTTTTTTAATTAAACCGTCGGGATGTTTATTATAAGTGCTGAATTTCGACATTACCCCACTTTTCACGAAAATATTCGGCGACAAGCCGTCGGTGGCAATGTTCAGGCGTCACCTCACTACAGAGGAGACACCCGCCATCAATGATATTCTTATCGACTGTATCCTGAATGCATCGAGAAGTCATTAAGGATAAGAACTCTCTTTCGTATGTACCCCAGTCGCCTCCATTCTTCTTGTAAACATCAAGGATCTCTTTAGTTGGCGACAAGTCAGGAAGGTGAACATATTCGATATTATTGATGACACGGAGAAAAAACTGCAAGTCCTTCATCTTTGTAAATCCAGCCAGCTGAGAACTGTTGTTAAGCCGGACATCGATAAGTCGAATGAGATCAGGCTGCCGCAAGCGTATGAAAAATTGCTCAGCACTTGTCTTGGTAAAGCCGATAGTAAAAATCTTCATGGCACCGGGAACATTTCCTCTCCGGACATAGCATCATCCTTATAGGCAACACGTTCGCCTTGCACTACGTATGCCTGAGCCACAAAATCTTTTCTGGTATTAAACATGTCACCTTCCGGAAGTTTACAGAGAGCAAGAAGACGGGACTCCAAATCTGCATGGCTTTCCAATGAGCTGTCGGCCAGAAGATGACTTACCTGGATGCCTCTCTTGAAGAGCTGTCGCGCCACCAATAGCGCTCTATGACATTCGACCGGGTCTTTCTCAGAACACATAAGTGCAATGCGGTATCGCTTCATCCCTTGAATGACGCGATCGATTCCTTCCTGAAACAGTGGTTCTTCTGCCAGTCGAGAATACTGAACCCTGCCATGTTTGTAGCATGCTGGATTTTCACTCCGTGCCCCCAACTCTTTTCCGAGAAAACTATATGCTATATCAGCTGCTGCTAACGCAATTTTCAAGGGCTCAGATGAATATTGCTGCGCATATCGACTGTAGGGACGGGAGCGGACATCACAGAGTGCTGTGATATCATGCTGGCGCAATAACGCAATAAAAGCAGCGATTTCAAGGTTTGAATGACCGATAGTATAAATTTCATTCATCGCTAAAGCACCAGCTTAATAACCATACTGACAACAATCAACGGTACGACCGGATTTCATGATGGTAATCCGGAAATGTATATAATCCATTAACCTGGATCCAATAACCATTTGCTTTGCCATTGTCCCAAGGTTTGCTCAATCCTAAACGCAGGTAGATTTCAGACTGGGAGCAAATAAAAGCTTTCAAGGTCTTTAACCCATCATGCGACATATGGATACTTTCAGCAAAACCATAAAATCCAAGGTCAGTTATAGGTAGATATTTATAAGTGCGACCTGAATTATCAACAAAATTTAACTTTATTTTTGTTTGATTGTATCCACAGAAAATATCAATCTTATCGGGCTGTATTTTTATTGTAATTATCGACTTCTCTATGATATGATTTATAGGAATATGCTTTTGATTGTCCGCCAATTCAATCTGAAATCCATTTTCTACGGTATCAAATAATCCGGCATTCAATGCAAGCTTAAACTCTGAAGAGGTACAGGGCCCCAAACAGGATAGATTTTTGTAATACATGTCTTCCTGATGCGGACCTCCAAGATTTTCAACCGGAGTAAACTCACCGCTTATGATCGCACCGGGAGCAATGTTTAAGCTTTTACAAAATGCTGCATTAAAATATGGCATGGGTCGAATGCATTGGCCGGTTGTCAAATCAATTCCTGCAGTACAAACAATCTCTGGATTGGAGAACCGGGTAAAATCTGTAATAATAATTTTTTGCATACCAATTGAATTCATAGAGTTGACAAATAAACACATCATTATTACACTAATAATACAAATAAATACATTAACCTACAAAAAACTTAGCACAATACTTTTTCGACCCATCATTTTAAGCGCCTGGTTTGATGAGCATGGTTTGTTGTTTATCTTTTTTACAAAACGAACCCATTGCTTAGCAACCCCGGAGATTTCATGATAGCTGAACACTTGCTTTTTCAATCTGACGGCGGATTTATCCGTATCCCGATATGGGGACATATTCCCCTGAGCGGTCCGCTGAAAAAGATTCTTTCCCATCCTTCATTTCTGCGACTTAAGGGGATACGGCAGCTCTCTTTCTCGCAGCAGGTATATCCCGGTGCTACCCATACGCGGTTTGAGCATTCTATAGGGGTGTATCATCTGATGAAACTGATTCTGCAGAGGATGCTGACAAGCCCTCTGGCGCTCAGCCTGCAGGATGAAAGCTTTCAATTCAACGACCATAATTGCCGGGTACTCTTATCGGCCTGCCTCCTGCACGATATCGGGCACTTCCCCCATGCTCATATCATTGAGGAACAGATTCCTCTTTACGGAACTGAACCGGCATTTCTGCATCATGAAGAGCTTTCCCGCCACTTTATTTATGAGAAAAATCCAGGGGTTCCTGCAATAGCTGAAATTCTGCAGGAGAATTGGAAAGTATCGCCCGAATCGGTCATTAACCTCATCACTGGAAGTTCAGTGACCCGGTTTGGCAAACTTATCAGTGGCACGCTTGACCCGGATAAAATGGACTATCTTATGCGAGATGCACACCACTGCAACATTCCTTACGGAAGCATCGATATTGAACGGCTGATTGAATCATTTGTGCCCGATCCGCAGCGTGAACGGTTTGCCATAACAGAAAAAGGCATCGCGCCGCTTGAAAGCCTGCTCTTTGCAAAATACATGATGATGCGCAACGTCTACTGGCATCATACCACCAGGGCTCTCTCAGCTATGCTTCGCAGGCTTTTGGAGGATGTTGCCAGTGAAGAACTTCTTGCGCCTGACGCCATGCGTGAACTATTTTACGGCAATGCCGATGACAGGGTGCTCCACGAACTGAAAAGCCTGATGCCGGGAAACAAACATCCTCTTGGAGTCCTTCTTGAGGATATCCTCATGCGCAGGGTTTACAAGAGGGCAATTACCATGCAACCCTACATTGAAGATTCTTCTCAGGCTGATGAGCGCTGGTTCATCTATAATGCTGACAGCAAGATGCGTCGGGCAAAGGAAGTGGCGATCTGCGATTTTCTCAACACACGATACCATCTCGGGCTGCACGGTCACGAGGTACTGATTGACCCGCCCTCGAAAAAAGATATTTTTGATTATGCAGATCTGAAAGAGCTCAGGGTCTATCCTACCCGTTCCGAACACATTCATTACAATCTGCAGCTTGAGTCTGAATACATCCGGTTTGATGACCTGAACGAGTCGGTTTTCCGATCAGATTTTATTCTCGCCTTTGAACGTTACACCAAGAAATTCAGACTTCTCTGCCGCCCGGATCTGATAGAGCGCATAGTCGAGTGCCGCGAAGAGATTATGAGTATGTTAAAGCAGTAAATCTTATATTATTTGAAATAAAACATAATTGCACTATGGAACAACAGGATAAATTTTATAAGGGGCTTTTTTTCGGAGCAGTGCTTGGCGCGGCTGTTGGAACAATTATGGGATTACTGTTCGCTCCGCATAAAGGGATTGAAACCCAGCAGATTATTTCAGGGAAGGTAAAACTTGCGCTCGACAAGGCCACAGAATTATACGAAAACAATGAGCACGACAGTGCATACAGTAATGATGCAAAACAACGCTCACAGGAATTAATCGACACTGCTCGTGACGAAGCAAAAAAAATTCTCAATGAAGCCAACAGCATTATCAGAGACATCAAGGGATATCCCAAAACCCAGGAAAACTGAGATATGCTGACATACATCCGCACTGACACACCAGCAAGTGGAAATGAAAGCCATGCTGTGTTGCTGTTGCACGCTTTTCCTCTCTCTGCCTCAATGTGGCAGTCGCAAATTGAGTGCCTTGGCAAGGCCGGCTTGACGGTGATCGCCCCAAACGCTTATGGCATTGAAGGTTCAGTCGAAAAAGAGTTCTGGAGCTTTACTGAGTACGCCCACGAACTTTCAATACTCCTTGAGTCACTCAAGATAGGGAAGGCAACAATTGCTGGCCTTTCGATGGGAGGATATCAGGCTTTTGAATTTTATAGACTCTACCCTGAAAAAACAGCTTCACTGGTACTCTGTGATACAAGGGCAGAAAGCGATGCACCAGAAGCCAGAGCCACCAGAGAGGAATTCATACATGCTGTAGAAGCAGGCGGAGCTGAAGAGGCAATACGGCGTATGATACCGAATTTTTTTACCGCTGAAACTTACATTAAAAAACCGGAACTGGTTTCGCACGTAAAGGATATCATCAGAAAGCAGCCCGCAAAGGTTATTACAGCAGCAATGCGGGCAATTATGATGCGTTCGGATGCAAGCCATCTCCTTGCAACCATCAACTGCCCTGTTCTGGTGCTGGTAGGGGATGATGACAAAGCAACCCCTCCTGAAACGGCCAGAAGCATAAGCTCCAGAATCCCGGGTGCCCAGTTCCGGGTGCTTGCTGATACCGGGCATATTTCGAATATGGAACAGCCTGAAGAGTTCAACTACGCACTGCTGGACTACATCGAAAACATCAGAACACATTGACGTTCAGCAACACAACTATCGGACTTCAAGACTTTCAATAATTTCAAAAAAATTCGGAAACGACACACCGACAACGTTGATATCAGTAATATCAAGGGGTGTCCCTGTAGCCTTGCCGGCAATGGCAAAGCTCATGGCAATCCTGTGATCATCAAAACTGTCGATCACAACTGTTCTTGAAGGTGTTACCATACGACCCTTGACAATGAAGCCATCTGGATACTGCTCGCAATCAAAACCAAGGCGCTGAAGATTGACCACAAGAGCATCAATCCGATCACTCTCCTTGGTTCTCAGCTCGGCTGCGTTATGGAGTTCAAACTGGCCGGATGCAAAAGCAGAGAGCACCGCAAGCATGGGGATTTCATCAATGATAAATGCAACCAGTTGAGAGTCGCTGATCAAAAGAGGTTCAAGCCCCGCATTGCTGCGAACAAGAATATCTCCAATAGATTCACCTCCAATCACTCTCTTGTTTTCAATTGATATATCAGCTCCGGCATCCAGAAGAATATCAAGAAATGCAGCTCTTGTAGGGTTAAGACAGACATCCCTGATCAAAATTTCAGAACCGCGGGCAAGCAGACCAAGTGCAACGATAAAACATGCTGCAGAAGGGTCGGCTGGAATGTAGAACGGTTTTGCTGCAATACATTTTCTGCCGGTTACCACAATAACCCGTTCACCCTCATGCTCCAACGTCTCAAAACCGAGCATCACTTCAGTATGGTCGCGCGAACGCACAGTTTCGATAATCCTGGTTTCGCCATCGGCATGAAGAGCGGCAAAGGCCACAAGTGACTTCACTTGCGCTGAAGGGACAGGAAGCCGGTACTCGATGGGCTTAAGATCTTTAGAGCCATTGATCATGATCGGTGCGGTACCTGATGCTGATAGCTCAATAGCGGCACCCATCATGCGCAGTGGGTCAGCAACCCTTTTCATTGGCCGCTTCATCAGCGAACTGTCACCTGTCAGCTCACTTGCAAATGGCTGGGCTGCGAGAATACCGGCAAACATCCGCATGGTGCTCCCTGAATTGTTGCACATCAGCGGAGCAGAAGGCGCATGAAAACTCCATAATCCTTTTGATTCTATAACGACTTTCCGAATACGACGATCGTTTGCTCCAGTCTCCTCAAGATGCCGAATCGCAATTCCGGCAGCCTTCAACACACTGAGGGTTGATTGATTATCAAATCCTCCGGAAAAATTCGAAATCTCCGTTGTACCTTCCGACAACGCACCAATAAGTGCTGCACGATGGGAAATCGATTTGTCTGGCGGCAATGCTGTAACTTCACCTTTGAACACTCTCATGAGCCAATAGATTGGTGTTTACAAAAAAAAAGCAACTCCCGTAAAGGAGCTGCCCTGCATAACTGTTCCCATAAGAATAATCATGAATTACGTTCTTCATTTGCCCTCTGGGCTCTACGCCTGCTTCTCGAACGCTTTAAACGACCATCAATCGAAGGTTTAACAAAGTATGCGTTTGCACGAAACTCCTTTAAAACTCCTGCCCGCTCATATTTTTTCTTGAAGCGCTTCAGCATTTTATCGATCGATTCATTATCATTTACCTGCACACTAACCAATCTGATTCACCCCCTTTTAAAAGATCAACGTCTTAGTTTTAATTTAATAATATCAGTAAGGCTCTCCGAATTTTTTTCTTTCGAAGAATTCAGCTGCACATTTTCGAGAAGCTGTTTTCTGCCACTTTTGCAAAATTCCACAATAATAACGAAAGCTCCACTGCCAGTCGCCTGTTTTTCCCTGACCACTCCAACTTCACCAAGCGCCTTATGAAAGAGGGCATCCCCTTTAGCGTAGATACCATGTGGCGAGTATACCTGACAATCTTCGGCCTTCAACTCTTCAGGGCTGACTTCCCTGTCAATCTGTATCTGCCACTCCTTAAGCAAGAAAACCTGATTGCACTGCGAACAGCGAATCCAATACTGGTTTTCCGCTGCAGGCGGCACATCACTTACACCATTCTTCCCATCTTTATGCTTTTTAACCGGAACTGCCGTCAGAAAATCATCGTCCTTCGGTTTATCACTCGGAATCCATTCTCCAACAAACATCTTGTCGGTGATCTGACCGCAACCTTCACAAAAGCAAGCCTTGATCTTACCCTCTAAAATGAACTGCCTTTTTCTGGACTCTACCTTCATATCATATTGCTGGTGGTTAACCCGCTCATCAATCGTCGGGATCTTCTCTGTTTTATCCATGACTGTAAAGGTCAGGAAGTAACTTGCCTGACATTTTTTCCAGCTTCATTGCGCAATATAGTGCATCAGACCTAAAAAAAAAGCGGAATGTTCGAAGGTGTTTAGTTAAGTAAATCCCATCAAAAAAGCAACCAGATTATTTCACCACCTTACTTATGGGTCAACGCATCAATAAGATCCGATTTAGTAAGGAGTTGAAGCCTTCCATCGGAAAGGCTTATCAACACTCCTGATGCACTTTGCTGCAACTTGTCGGATAATTCGGAAATTGTAGCCTCCGGTTGGCAAACCGAAAAGGGCTGCTCCATGAACCCAACAACCTTTGAGTTCATCGCCTCATCGTTTTCAATAAGAATGGAAAGAATTTTATTTTCACTGATACTGCCGATCGGTGCGTTATATGAAACAATAGGAAGCTGGGAAACATCGTTCTGCTTCATCATTTCAAACACTTCAGCAAGGGTATTTTCGGGATATGCAAAAATCAGATCCCTGCGTACTTTCAACTGCAGAATATCCTCAGCAGTAATCTGCTCAAGAGCTGACTTAGCTTTTCGGTAAAAGCCCCGTTTCCGCATCCATTCATCACTGTACATTTTACTCAGATAATAGCCCCCAAAATCATTCATCATAACGACAACACAATCGTCCTCACGATATTCTTTGCCAGCCTGGAGCGCTGCAGACATAACCGCGCCGGAAGCTCCACCGGCAAAAACAGCTTCTGCCCGCAAGAGTTCTCTTCCACAATTAAACGCGTCATAATCGCTTACCTGTATAACATCATCGATAACTGATGGATCCCAGAAAGCCGATTGCTGCAATGAACCTATTTCTTCAAGTTCTGTAAACACCGGGCTGCCCGGCTTTCCATTGTCCAAAAGAGCTGTGTATATCGAACCCTGTGACTCAACGCCGATAATACTGATGTCGGGATTTATCTCTTTCAGAAAACGGCCAAGACCGGAAGCCATCGCACCTGAAACCAGCGGGACAAAAACATGGGTGACCTTACCATCCGTCTGGTGAAAAATTTCGCTGCCGGTAACTTCACTGTGAACCTTTACACTGACCGGGTTATCATACATGCCCGCATAAAATGCATTGGGTATACTTTTAACAAGGCTTTCAGCAACATTCATGCAACTGCGCGGCTCTCCAGGCAAAGCATCTGATGAAGTAATAACCAGTTCCGCTCCAATAGACCTGAGCACATCCTGCTTCTCCCTCGATATTTTATCAGGTGCAGCAAGAAGCAGCTTGTACCCTCGTCTTACGCCTGCCATGGACAGAGCGATCCCACTGTTTCCGAAGGTCCAGTCAACAAGGGTCATACCCGGATGAATCTGCTGGCGCTCTTCAGCATCGGTAATGAGGGCGGATGCCACACGGTAATAGTGCGAGCAAGCCGGGTTGAGGTACTCGAGCTTGGCCATAATCCTGGGCGGAATGTTGCGGGCCATCTGTTTGATAAGAACCAGCGGTGTTTCTGCTGCAAGCCCGAATATATCGTGGTTCGACATAGATAATAGCTGAAAGGTGGTTTAAAGTGACAACGAGCCCTGATAACTCTCAAGGAAAATATACATTAATTGTTCAATTCGCGATTGAGGCGGAATAAGCGACTATTCAATGTTTGATAATCAGGAACAAAATATGTTTTTTTACAGAAAGTTCCGGAACCAGGGAAACATATCCCTGTAACCAAAAAAAACAGCAAGCGCTTTATGGACAATCCAAAACCGTGCGTTTCTGCGGGAAAAATGCCTGTCGAAACCATGACACAAGCCCTTGTTTCTCTTGGACACCTTACCAGGAATACACGCCTTATCCGTGAAAGAATAGATGGAAAGACACGTATCATGGGCATTGTAAAAGCAAATGCTTATGGCCATAATGTCCACAGAGTTGCTGAAACGCTTGAAGCATCGGGCATCGAAGATTTTGGCGTAGCTAACATCCATGAAGCCATTGAACTTAAAACCGGCGGTGCACTGAAAAAAACTGCAAGGATTCTGGCTTTTTCTTCACCGCTACCCTCTCATATTGAATTTTTCCTGAAATACGGCATCGACATGACACTCTGCGATACCGGTACCCTTCAGATTGCAAGGGATATTGCTGCCAGCCATAACAAAACACTTTCCGTTCAGGTAAAAGTCGACACTGGTATGGGACGACTCGGGATTGCCCCTTCAACAGCTATGGAGATGTTCAGAGAGATCGACCAGTCACCATACCTTGAGCTTAAGGGTATCTATACCCACTTTGCCGACAGCACATCAACAGACGGCTTCACAGAAAAGCAGCTTGGAGTATTTAAAACACTTACAGCAGAATACGAGCACTCAGTCAGCTGCAGGGTCTTGAAACACGCTGCAAACAGTGGTGCAATTCTCTCACTGCAGGACTCATGGCTTGATATGGTGCGACCCGGCATTCTGCTCTATGGTTATCATCCGGCAAAGAACACACTTTGCCGCCTCGATGTACAACCGGTCATGCAGTTTGAAGCTAAAGTTATTTTTATAAAGACAGTTGCTGCAGGAACAACGGTCAGCTATAACAGAACATGGACTGCACCGGGGCCACGGCATATTGCAACCATTGCCGCCGGGTATGCCGACGGATATTTTCGTGCACTGTCTAATCGTTCAACCATCATGATCAACGGTAAAACTTACCAGCAGGTCGGTACAGTCACGATGGATCAGATCATGGTTGACCTCGGTACACAACACGACGTAAAAACAGGAGATAAAGCTATTCTTTTTGGATGGGAGGGGCCTTCAGCTGAAGAACTTGCCGAGATTGCCGGCACCATCAGCTACGAAACGCTGTGTTCGGTTTCTTCCAGGGTAAAGCGTGTTTTTGTGTAGAAAGAGAGTTAATCCTGAACGTTATGAATTTCCTTGAAAAACTGGCCATCAGACTCAGTCTCACCAAAGCTGAAATATATATGGTTTCAATTCTTCTTGGATTTCTGATGCTTGGTGTTATTATGAAAAATATCAATTCGCTTGAAAACGCAGACCTCCTTGTCAAAAAAGTCGAAAACGCGCGTTATCGGGATGCGGAAGTCGACAGTCTTATCCAGCTTGCCACCTTAGAACAGACAACTCTCAAAGAAGATGTCTCGAAGGAGGTTGCAGCTGAAGAAAAGGTGAAGGCGGTTGAAAAGAAATCGAAACCCCCCTCATCGGGAAAAAAAGTATTTGCCGGAACAATCTCTTTTAATAAAGCCAGTAATCTGCAGTTACAGAAAATTCAAGGAATCGGACCGGTCATGGCTCAACGACTGATTACCTTCAGAACAGAAAAAGGCGGCAAAGTTGAACAATTTCAGGACTTTCTTGAAGTCAAAGGAATAAGCAACAAAAAGCTTGAAGTCCTAAAACAACATTTCACCCTGGAGTAATGAGTAAAAGCCAGATAGCATGCTCCATCAACGCAACAGAATGCACTGTTATCCGGCTTAAAACATCTGGAAGCACCGGATACATCCTGAGCACCTGTAAAACCCTTCCATCAGGCCTCGGCGACCTTGCTGCGGGCAAAGGGAAGCGTATCCTGAACAAACTTGAGCGTCACCTTAAAGAGTGGCATAATGATGATCTTGCGCTCTGTATCGAACCGGAAACCTACTTACCCCTCCCGGCATACTTTCCTGCCGATGCGAGCAATGATGATTGTGAAAAGTATTGCAGAATTGAAGCCGGATACTTTTTAACCAAACCCGAAAAGTTCAGGTGCGACCATACCGTTTACCGTGACAATATCAGCAGCGGGTCTCATAAAAAACACCTCCTGCTTTTCTATCCCGACGAACACTTCGGAACAGTTTCTGAGCACTTTTCAGTCAATCATCGGATAGTATTCTTCGGATCTCCACAACTGCCTTTGCTTTATCTTTCGAAGCTCACCGGAGAACGGCAAGTCATCATTGAGCTTGAAAACAACTATGTACTCCTGACAATAGCAAGCAATGGGCTCATTGAAAAATTTTCGTTCCATCGTGTTAAAAACAGGGAAGAGAGGGAATATTTCACCATAAAGGAACTTGTAGACAACCCTGTCTGTCGGGAAACAGGCGTGCAGGTTACCGGCGCAATGGCCGATAAAATTATGTTGGCACGGATCGGAAGAGAAACCTCAACTGTTCTGAAAACACTCGGTATGCCACCAACGATATTTATCAGTAACCCGCACAACTTTTCCATATCTTCAGCTTCGGCCGTAAGAGCCATCAGCACCGCACTGATGGCTCTTACGGAAAATGAGGGCACTATAAGTTTTTAGAGTTGAGAATTCCGGAAATCTGAACACTATGACAAAACAACTCCGAAATAGAAAAGAAAACAACTAATTCATTTGCCATAGCCATCAGCGCTGAACTGATAGCTATGGCAGAAGAATAGTGAAACCCGATTTTTAGAATCGATCATCATCCACGGCATTGTTTCATCTGAATGCCGCTGAAACAGCAGAACAGACGATTTGCTCTCTGAGAAACTCAGGAGCAAAATCAGCCCCATTGCTCCAGGACAAGGTGTGACCTTCCAATCTGAAAGAGCTGAAAAACTCCTTATCTTTGAGTGGTTCAAATATTTCACCATATAACTCAGAAGATAAATCAATCTCGCCTTCCGCTCCATCATTGAATGAAACCCAGACTTTGTAATCACCGCAATATCTGGCTTGTGTAACGTGCGTAAACATATATTACTCCAATGGGTGAATTTTCGATAATGGCTTTCTATTCATTGCTGCTTCCCAATTAGCCATCAGTTCATGCTGATGAAGGGCATACCAATCAAGCACAGCACTCAAGGCTCTTCTTGGAAACCTGCCGTAAACTACCCCTGTTTCAATATCCACAGTTATTTCATATTCACCATATTCAGCATGGAAATGTGGTGGGGTATGTTCCCGAATATACATCCGTATAATTATTCCAAGAAAGCGGCTAATTTAAGGCATCATGCTATCCCATCAAAATAATTTGGCGATCCTTCCAGCTGGCTTTTGCGAGCTACGACCTTTTCGCGTTGACAACCTCGGCAATCTGAACAGCATTGGTCGCAGCACCTTTTCTCAGATTATCTGCAACAATCCACATGTTCAATGTCCGGGGATGCCAGTAATCACGACGAATCCTTCCTGCAAAAACCTCGTCACGCTCATAAGAGGTCAACGGCATGGGATAAATCCGTGCCGAAGGGTCATCCTGAAGGATAATCCCTGGTGACCGACTGAGAAGCTCACGCACTGCGTCGATATCAAAATCGCGCTCAAGTTCTATGTTAAGGGACTCTCCATGCCCTCCATAGACAGGAATGCGAACTGTCGTTGGCGAGATGCTTAAGGAATCATCACCCATGATCTTTCGGGTTTCATTCACCATCTTCATCTCTTCCTTGGTATAGCCGTTCTCTGTGAACACATCGATCTGCGGCACGGCGTTGAAGGCAATCTGGTGAAAATGGGTAAACTCATCCTGCTTCTCACCGGCAAGCTCGCTTTCAAGGGCATCGCGTCCAACCTTTCCTTTTCCGGTAACCGACTGATAAGTCGACACCACGACTCTCTTCACACCGTAGCTGTCATGAAGAGGTTGGAGAACCACGACCATCTGAATGGTTGAACAGTTTGGATTGGCAATAATGGGTTCAGGCGTACCATCTTCTTTAAAAATATCTCCTGGATTAACCTCCGGCACAACAAGAGGCACATCAGGATCCATGCGAAATGCAGACGAATTATCAATAACAACAGCACCTTCAGCTGCGGCAATCGCAGCCCACTCTCTACTCGCAGCAGCACCTGCCGAAAAAAGCGCTATATCGACACCCTGAAACGCCTCTTTTGATGGAACCTGTATTATAAACTCCCTCCCTTTGAACCGAACAACCTGACCGGCACTTCTCTGTGAAGCAAGCGGAACGATGTCGCTTACAGGAAAATTTCTCTCTTCCAGAACCTTGAGCATGGTGCGTCCCACCAGGCCGGTAGCACCAAACACCGCTACTCGACAGCCAACATTCGAGTTACTCATAACCTATTTTATATTTATTACCTAAGTTGATCGATCTGCCATAAAAAAAGCCTCCATATTCACGGTTAAAGTGTTATATTAAAATGGGTAACGGGAAATTACCATTTGTAATGCA
>JABDHL010000003.1 GCA_012972825.1 Chlorobiaceae bacterium | reverse complement strand
GGCAAGAATACTCTTTTACTGTGGGAAACTGGATATGCGAATAGATACAGTGCCGTAGTATTAAAAAAGCTACCCATTAAATTCCTTAAAGAACCAAAATAATGGAAGCCGGCATGAACTATCATCTCGGCAAACCTGTATTCAAAGATGAACTTATATCAGCCATTGCAGTGATGCTGAGAAACCGTAGATACCGAAACAACACTATGAACAGTCAAAATTTTCATGAACCGGAACAAAACAAAACCAAGTTCTGGGAAACCCTCGGGAATGAAAAAGTTTTAGATCTTTCGACCATCAACAGCCTCAAAGAGATAGGGGGACTGGAATTGATTGAAAGCCTGTTTGAAACATTCATCGCCGATTCTGAAAAAATGATCGGCGAACTTGAAAATGCCGTTGTAAGAGAGGAAATGAAACAGTACGATCATATCATGCATACTCTCAAAGGCTCATCGGGAAGTGTCGGGGCGAATAAAATGTTTGTGCTTTCAAGTTACATCAATCAGTGTTCGCATAATGGTATATGGCCTGAAAATGAGTCATGGTTGCAGATCTTTAAAGCCGTCTTTGCAGACACTGCAAATGAAATGAAAAATTTATTTCAAAAATAATATTGATCAGTGTCATACCTGATCAAAACAGATTGAAACCATGAAATACTTTCATAACATGACAGTACCATGACAAATACACTGCTGATCGTAAAGAACATTACCCATGAAGGAGCGGGACTTCTTGAAACAGCGCTTTTAGAGAGTGGTATTGCGGCGAACTTTATTGACCTCAGCATTGGAGATCTCTTCCCTGATCCACGCAACTGCAAAGCCCTCGTTGTCCTCGGCGGGCCTCAAAGTGCCAACGATGAAACCCCTTCCATGCAAATGCAACTCCACCAGATAAAGAGGTCATTGCATGAAGGAATACCTTATCTCGGTATCTGCCTCGGTATGCAGGTACTGGTGAAGGCTGGCGGAGGAAATGTGGTGAAATGTCAGGTCAAGGAGACAGGATTTGTTGACAATGAGAATAACGCTTATCGAATAGAACTTACCCGTTCAGGCAAAGAAGATCCGCTTTTTGCTGGACTGGACGACAGTTTTCCGGTTTTCCAGCTTCACGGCGAGACTGTCGAGCTTGCATCTTCGGGAATGGAGCTTCTTGCTACAGGAAACGGCTGTATAAATCAAGCAGTAAAAGTTGGTAATAATGCTTATGGACTCCAATGCCATTTTGAAATGACCGATACCATGTTTTCCGAGCTGATCACCATTGATAATGACCTGAAACGCATTGGGCGCAACACCCTGATCGAACAATTTGATGCCCTCAGAACAGAGTATACAATAACAGGTCTGAGAGTTATGAATAATTTTCTAAGTATTGCCGGCCTGGCCTGAACCGAATCGTTTACTCCAAAACCAGATCGATAGTGCGGCGTTGAAGATCTACACTATTTACCTTGACCTTTACCCGTTGGCCAATCTGCAGTCGTTTTTTGCGTCGTTTTCCAATAAGAGAATACGTGGCTTCATCATACTCATAATAATCGTCGGTGAGATTACGCATGTGCACCATACCCTCAATAGCAAAATCAACCATCCGCACATAGATTCCGTAATCGGTTGCACCGGAGATAATACCGGGATATACTTTGCCGACATGGGAGTCCATATATTCAACCTGCTTGAGCTTTATTGATTCTCGTTCAGCCTCGACTGCACTTTTTTCCCGTTCGTTGGATATCTGGCAAACCGTCCGGATCTTTTCGGTTAATTCTGCCAAACGTGCAATGGAAATTTTTTTACGTTTTTTCCGTAGACCTTCGTATTCAAAAAGCAAACGGTGCACAATCAAATCAGGATATCGCCGAATCGGAGAGGTAAAATGAGTGTAGTGCTCAAACCCCAGACCATAATGCCCAACATTGTCGCCGGTATACACAGCTTTTGACATGGAACGAAGAACAAGTTCATTGACCAGAAACTCGACATTGGTACCCTTAACCTGCTGCAGCAATTGCCGAAGTACCGGGGCTGAAACAATAGGACCTTCCTTTCCCCGGTTCAACTTGAGATCAAAGCCCAGCTTTTTAACAAAATTGGCAAGAATCAGTACTTTTTCCTGCTGAGGGAAGTCATGAACCCTATAGATAATCGGCTGGGGTTCTTTCTTGTTTTCCTTGAAGGTTTTGGTAAGGTATTTAGCCACCTTCCGATTCGCGAGCAGCATAAACTCTTCAATGAGACGATGGCTTCCCAGACGTTCTTTTTTAATGACTTCAAGGGGTTCGCCTTTATTGCCAAGTTTGAAACGCACCTCTTCGGTTTCGAAATCGAGCCCGCCATGCTTAAATCGTTTTTCACGCAGAATAACACTGAGCCGGTCAAGTAACTGAAGCTCTGCAACATAATCGCCTTCACCATGTTTCAGAATCTCCTCCACATCTTCATAGGCAAAGCGTCGTTTGGAATGAATGATCGTTTTATGAAACTCATGCTTGCGTACGTCACCGTCGGCAGTCATAGTAAAAAAGACGGAAAATGCCATTCGATCAACACCGGGATTGAGACTGCACACCTGTTCGGACAGCCTTGCCGGCAACATGGGAATCACCCGGTCAACTAGATATACCGAGGTCGCTCTTTTCAATGCTTCACGGTCAAGAGGAGAGTTTTCGGGCACATAATGCGATACATCGGCAATATGAACCCCAATAGAATAAAGTCCTTCATCAAGAGATTCAATTGAAAGAGCATCATCAAAATCCTTGGCATCGACAGGATCTATAGTAAAAACAGTTTTCTCCCGAATATCAAGCCGATCAATGAGATCCCCGTCAGTAATACCCTCACGGATGGAGGCTGCAAAGTCAAGAATTTTAGCATCAAAGGTTTCGTCAATCCCGCGGCTTCGTGCAATAGCACTCACCTCGACCGCTGAATCACCCGCTTGACCAAGCACTTCCAGAACTTTCGCCTGAATAATCCCTTCCTTGGTGAAATCAAGCTCTCCTACAAGCACTTTCTGCCCATCACTTGCTTTGGCGGAGTTGCGGATCGGCACAATAATTTCGGGAAGAATCTTCCTGTTATCCGGCTTTAGAACAAACTTGCGATTTTCCTTGGAAAGCGTACCGATGATGGTTGTAACAGCACGTGATATAATGCTCTTTACAACACCTTCGCAGCGCTGATGGGGAGTAGATTTAGACGCATAGGTATCTGGCACGTTTGAAACAAGAACCTCAACCTCATCGCCGTGAATAGAAAAATTCAAATCTCCTGCCTTGATGAAGATATCATCATCAAAACCTTCGACATCAACAAATCCATAACCGTTTGGATGTGTAGAGATATGACCGGTATAACTTTTGGAAACCTTGTAATGCTCCTTGCCGGGAAGAGGAAATGGCTTGGCATGCACAAGATGATCTTCATAGGTAGTGGCCTCTATAACCGACAGTCCGTAACAACGATTGGAATCTTTGTCAACGGCACCTTCTTCCTGCAGTTTGTGCAGCACATACCAAAAACCAGGAAGCTGCTTTGATTCGGTATAACCGAGTGCAATAGCCAAATCCAGAGACCTTAAGCGCGCACCTTCATGGTCAGAGAAATAAGTCACAATTTCGGCAGCAAGAGAACTTTCGCCACGCCTGAAAAGAAACTCGTTAATCAGAATATGATCATTCGGTTTCACCCGCTCACCGGTATGCGATAAAGACTGACTTTTGTTCTTCCTTGGCGGGGTTTTTGATTTTCGGTTAAAACGCTGTCTTGCCACTACATTCAATCATTTATTGTTAGAATTTCATTTTTTTCTGTTGAACCAACGCCTGTTTCTATTTTTAAGAAGTTAATAACATCAGAAAGCTTCAGCAAAAAATAAGCATCACAAACTGTGCTCAAGCTTGAAACTCACAATGTTTAAAATGTCCGGATTGAAAATCACTTCCCTGAGAAGAATGAAGAATACAGCGGAAACGTGTTCATTGCCCGGTTCAGGCAGGTTCTGCGGACAACATAGTGAAAAGAAGCCACAAAACACCTTTCACCACGTTAATTTTCCTTGTTTTTACTCTATTTCTCATTTTTTTTGCAACAAACAATCATCGCTCAATGCAATCACGAGACACCTCACTTGATCGTGATATTCAAGATATTAAAGAGATTTACATAAATTACAGTGATACAGCATGGAAACAGGGTTTTCTTCTACCGTCATTATAAATATTTTAACCCTTTCCTTCTATGAACTCGATTGCCGGTTTTATTGCAGGGATTCCAAAAGCGGAATTACACCTCCACATTGAGGGGACGCTTGAACCGGAATTGATGGTTACCTTAGGAAAACGAAACGGAGTGTCACTGCCTTTCCCAGATGCTGATACCGCCCGAAAAGCTTATAACTTCAGTGACCTGCAATCATTCCTTGAAATTTATTATCGGGCAACTGCTGTCCTGATAACCGAAGAGGATTTCTACGACCTTACCATTGCCTACCTCAAAAAAGCCTCATCACAAAATGTCCGCCATGCAGAGATTTTTTTTGACCCCCAGAGCCATACCGAACGTGGTATTACCTTTGAAACCGTTATCCGTGGCATTGAACGGGCAGTTGTTGAGGCAAACAGTACTCTCAATATCTCGACAAAGCTCATTATGTGTGTTCTTCGCCACCTTAGCGAAAAGGAAGGACTCAAAATATTTGATAAAGCCCTTGCATGGAAGCAATGGATTTCCGGCATTGGCCTTGACTCTTCCGAACGGGGCAATCCGCCTGAAAAGTTCAGAACCCTTTTTGAAAGGGCACACGAGGAAGGATTTCTGACTGTTGCCCATGCCGGAGAAGAGGGTAGTGCCGCTTCTATCAGGAACACTCTCGATACTCTGCACGTCATGCGCATTGATCATGGTGTTCACTGTATGGAAGATGACTTGCTGGTCGCTGAACTGGTTCAAAAACAAATTCCGCTCACCGTTTGTCCCCTGTCTAATGTCAGACTGAAAGTTTTTGAAAGTATGAAACAGCATAACCTTAAAGCAATGCTTCTGAAAGGACTGTGCGTCACCGTCAATTCGGACGATCCCGCCTATTTCGGAGGATATGTCAATGAAAACTATCTTGAAGCAGCAAACGCCCTTCACCTTGATCGCAACGATATTATCCAGCTGGCGCAAAACTCATTTACCGCATCATCGCTCAGCACCGTTCACAAACAACTCTACCTTGACGAAATTGACCGTTACTCAAAAGACCATAACACTTAACCATTTACTTCCCCTGATCAGATGAGCGCAAAACAGACCTACAATACCATAACGCCGCTTTTTTCAGTGGAGGTCATTGAAAAACGCGTCAGCGAGATTGGAAAGACAATATCGGATGATTTTGCTATGCTTACAGATGAATCTCCAATTCTCCTGATCGTTGTTCTTAAGGGTGCCTTTATGTTTGCAGCTGATCTTCTGCGGACGATAACAATTCCCTGCGGCATCGATTTTATTCATGCTTCAAGCTACGGTTCAGAAAAAACTTCATCAGGCAGTGTCTCTATCAAACACAACCTTGCCATTACGGATCGACACATTCTTCTTGTGGAAGATATTATTGACACAGGGTTGACCATACAACAGATATCAGCGGAGCTTCTTGCTATGAAACCCGCATCACTCGGCATCTGCACCCTGCTCGATAAACCTGACGCACGGAAACATCCTGTAGCTATAACATATACGGGATTTGTTGTACCCAATGCCTTCATTGTCGGTTACGGCATTGACTATAACGAACGCTTCCGTGAACTTCCCTCATTAGGAGTCCTCAACTCCTGAACCTCGCAATATAGCTCACTATCCTTTATTAGTTACAATAATGTAGCTCCGCAACATGAAAACCGCCTTATTACTCCTTCGGGATTGAGGAAAAAGAGAAAAAACAGCTTTCTTGTGTCTGGTTAAAGCAGTTATCGCAACAATTCAGCAATCTTATTCATATTTTGATATCCCTAGAACGATTCCAAAAAATCCGTCACATGCTGCTTCATCGGCAGCCTGATCTGACTGTTGTTATGGATAACGTCAATAAAGCTCATAATCTGTCGGCCATTATACGAAGCTGCGACAGTGTCGGCATCTGTGAAATCCATGCTGTTTCATACCGCAAAACTATTTATGCCCAACAGAATGCTGCAGCTGGAACAAGCAAATGGTCAGCTCTGAACCTCTACACAAACATTGAGATGGTCTACAACAAGTTATCAGAACTTGGCATGCAGATTATTGTCGCAACAAACGGCGAAGGGTGCCTGGATTTCAGGAATATTGACTACACCGCTCCAACGGCGCTGGTGGTGGGAGCAGAATGGGATGGCATTTCAAAAGAGGCCATCAACGGTGCATCCCACACAATCACTGTTCCAATGCTTGGCATGATTGAGTCTTTAAATGTTTCAGTAGCAACCGCCGTCATTCTCTTTGAAGCACAGCGTCAGCGGACACTCAAAGGAATGTATCTTGTACCGCAGCTGAAACCGGAATATTTTGAACGGTTGCTGTTTGAATTTTCCTATCCGCAACTCAGCCGGGAACTCAAGCGAAATGGTGAACCTTACCCTATGCTTGATGAACAGGGCGGCATCATATACCAATCATTGCTATCATGAGACACGTAGGTACGAGCATCATATTTTTCAACAGCCGGAATGAAGTGTTACTGGTACTGAGGGATGATAAACCGTCAATCGCCTGTCCGAATATGTGGGATCTGCCGGGAGGACATGTTGAAGACGGTGAAACACCTGCTGAATGCATTGTGCGGGAAATGCTGGAGGAGATTGAGGTCAATGTTGAAGGAAGTGCACTTTTCAGAGTCTATGTGTTTTCAGACCGGACAGAGTATGTGTTTACTAAAAGTGCCGAGTTCGAAGTTGAACGTATGGTGCTGCATGAAGGACAGATGCTGCGGTGGTTTACGAAGATGGAAACGGAAAAGACTGCCCTGGCCTACGGGTTCAATGAGGTCATTTCCGACTTTTTCAATGACCTGCAGGAAGATATGACGTAGACTCGACTGAGGGAGGTTTCTTTGCGCCCATGACAGACGCACAAGATGGGATATTCATGTTGAGGGAATCAGCGAATGGACTCGAGAAAGCGTTCTGCATCGACTGCGGCCATGCAGCCGGTACCAACTGCGGTGACAGCCTGGCGATAGGTGAAGTCCTGAACATCTCCGCAGGCGAACACGCCTGGCACATTGGTTTCTGTGGATGACTTTCTGGTGAGTATGTAGCCGTAATCATCGGTGTTAAGTTGGTCTTTGAACAATCTGGTATTGGGCTCGTGACCGATAGCCAAAAAGACGCCATCACAAGGATGTACGGAAAGTTCACCGGTCAGGACATTTTTCAGTCGGATTCCGGTAACCTTCTGACCGTCACCGAGAATCTCATCGATAACGAGATTGAGCATTGTGCTGATTTTCGGGTTTTTACGGGTACGGAGAGTCATAATTTTTGATGCCCTGAACTCTTCACGGCGATGAACAAGAGTAACATGAGTTGCGAATTTGGTCAGATAGAGAGCCTCCTCCATTGCTGTGTCGCCTCCCCCAATAACAAAGACATTACAATCACGGAAGAAAAATCCATCACAGGTCGCGCAGGCCGATACACCTTTGCCGCGATAACGGTTTTCCGACGCTATGCCGAGCCATTTGGCATTTGCTCCTGTTGCGATAATAAGCGAGCGGGTATAATATTCGCGACCATCTTCAAGCGTAAGACAGAAAGGGCTTCTTGAAAGATCTACCTCAGTGACGCTCCCACTGGCGAACTCTGCACCAAATTTGGTTGCCTGATCGCGCATTTTTGCCATAAGTTCCGGTCCACGGATGCCTTCAGGAAAGCCGGGGAAATTTTCAATCTCTGTTGTAATCATGAGCTGGCCACCGGGCTGAGATCCCTCGATAACAAGGGGCTTAAGATTTGCCCTTCCAGTATAAATAGCAGCAGTACAACCGGCAGGACCGGTACCCATAATGATCAGATCGCGCACTTCACACTCCATGATGGCCTTTTTTACAGAGTAACAGGGTTGGTGCACCCCACATCCCGACGGCTACGCCGGAATAAGGGGCGACTTGGCATAGTGAACATTTTCAAGCGATATGCTCGTCAATTTTCTTTGCAATCTGGTTTTTCGGCAAAGCTCCAAGCATCTGGTCAACGACCTGGCCGTTTTTGAAGACAAGAAGAGATGGAATGCTTCTGATGCCATACTGTGCTGCGGTTGCGGGATTTTCGTCAACATTCAGTTTTGCAATAACTGCCTTTCCTTGGTAATCGCCGGCAAGTTCTTCTATAACAGGGCCAAGCATCATACAGGGGCCACACCATGCTGCCCAGAAGTCAACAAGTGCGACTTTGTCTGATTCAAGGATCTCTTTTTTGAAATTCTGGTCAGTTGCAACAAAATATTTTCCGCTCATTTTTATGTACCCGTTTGAGTTAGTGAATGTTTTAAAACTTAATATCCATACAATCGATCAGTCATGAAAGTAATAAAAATTATTTATTATAATAAATCAGGCTATCCTGAAATCCGAACATTATCGGGCCCTAGAATATCCTCAAGCTGTTCAATGGTGCTTTCAACCGGATTGATCGGAATATTGCGGGCGAACAGTGTCATTGTTTCAATATTATCTCCTGACTGGGCTTTGACTTCAAAATCAACAGGCGTACCGCCCCGGTTCGAGTCAAAAATCCGTTTTACACCGACAAGTTTTTCGAGCTGCAACTGATCATCGGCGTCGATTTTAAGAATGATTTTTTTAACCAGACTCTCTCTTACCTTTTTTATCGGTACGATCTCTCTGACAAGAAGCTTGAGCATGCCACCGCTGACCTCCCCTTCGGCTATAAACATCAACACTGCCTCGGGTTTGATAAGATGCCCGTACTGTTCATAGAGGCTTGCAAAAACCGTAAAGTCGGCCTTGCCGGTAAAGTCTTCGATAGAGCCGAAAAGCATCTTCTTGCCTTTACGATCCTGATAAGGTTTCACCGAGACGATGACTCCTATCACTTTATACTGTTTTGCCTTTATTGCTTCTTTTGCCTGCAGCTGCAGTGTTGCAAAAGCCTGCCAATCACGCCGGTATGGGGTGAGCGGATGATGACTCAGATAAAAACCGACCAGTTTTTTTTCGTGAAGGAGCTTTTCGGCTTCAGGCATGATTTCGGCTTGCTCCATATCAGGATAGTGCTGATCCTCAAGTAGAGATCCCTCTTCAGCTGAAAAAAAACCACATTGGCCAAGCGTGACAGATCGGTTCTGCATCTGCCCGAATTTAATTGCCTTGTCGACGTTGGCAATAAGCCGCGCACGATGGGGATCGAGTTCATCAAAAGCTCCGGAAAGAATGAGGCATTCGAGTGCTTTGCGGTTCATGACTCTGAGATCAACCGACAGGGCCAGATCAAAAAGGTTCACAAAATCACGTTTTCTGCGGAGCCTCGAGGTAACGACTGCCCTGGCCGCTCCTCCGACCTGCTTGACAGCACTGAGTCCCACTCGGATATATGAGCGTCCATCATTATCTTCAACAGAAAAAAGGGCATCACTTTTATTGATTGATGGCGGCAAGGTCGATATACCAAAACTTTTTGCCTCGTCGGTGAGGTGTTTCATCCGTTCAGTATCGCCTATTTCACTATTCAGTACAGCTGTCACAAACTCAATCGTATAATGGGCTTTCAGATAACCCGTCCAATAGGCAAGAACTCCGTAGGCTGCTGAATGGCTTTTATTGAACCCGTATCCGGCAAACTCGGCCATCAGTTCGAAAACTCTTGTTGCAAGGGTATCATGCACTCCCTGCCTGACAGCTCCCTGAACAAAATCAGCCTTGTATTTCTCCATGATTTCGGGCATTTTTTTCCCCATGGCCTTGCGAAGATTATCCGCCTTGGCAAGAGAAAAACCGCCCATAACCTGTGATATCTGCATGACCTGTTCCTGATAGACAATAACGCCATAGGTCTCTTTGAGAATCTCCTCGAGCATGGGGTGCATATAATCGATAGCTTCCCTGCCGTGTTTGCGATCGACAAAAAGATCGACGGCATTTCGCCGATCATCAATCCTTGCATTGAGAGCACCTGGACGATAGAGCGCGCTCATGGCTATGATGTCGCCGATCTGGGTAGGCTGGAGGCGTGTCATATAGCTCTGCATGCCTGATGATTCAAACTGAAAAATTCCGGCCATCTTACCTTCCTGAAAAATCCTGAAGGTTTTACGATCGTTCACAGGGACTTTTTCAAGCTCGATATCGATGTTGTGCCGCCGCTTTATCATTTTGAGGGTTTCATCGATAACAGCAAGGGTTTCAAGACCGAGGTAGTCAATCTTGAGGAGTCCGGCGGTTTCGATCCAGTTTTTGTCGAACTGAGTGACGACCTGCTTCTCGTCATTACCGTCGGCATTTTTTCCTCTTGAAGGTTCCGGTTCGTCAAGATCAATCTCATCGGCGAATTTACGGACTTCAGTCTCAATTTTGTTGGAGACATAGAGCGGCACCAGCTCTTCAAGCGGACCTTCGCTTATGACAACAGCTCCGGCATGCATCGATACGTTGCGCGCCCGGCCTTCGAGAGCCCGGGCAGAGGTCATAAGTTCACGGATTTGCAGCGTACTCTCGGAATACTCCTTCATCTCCTTTGACTCGCTCAATGCTTTTTCAAGGGTGATGCCCGGCCTTACAGGAACAAGTTTTGCGAGTTTATCGACCAAAGGAAGAGGTACCTCAAGAACCCTTCCGGCATCACGGATGGCTGCTTTGGCACCAAGCGTCCCTATTGCAATGACTTTTGCAACGCTCTCTGCTCCATATTTTTCGACCGTATATTCAAGAACCTTCTGCTTGCCAACCGGAGTGAAATCGATATCAATATCGGGCATAGAGGAGCGTTCAGGATTTAAAAACCGCTCAAACAGCAGCTTGTATTTCAAGGGATCGATCCTTGTGATTCCTGTGAGATAAGCTACAATGCTTCCTGCCGCAGATCCCCTGCCGGGACCGACTGAGTAACCCATGCGACGGGATGCGGCTATAAGATCACTGACAATGAGAAAATATGAACTGAATCCCATCTTTTCGATAACACCGAGTTCAAGCTCTATTCTTGATCTGACATCCTCAGCGGTGATACCGTCATCTGCTGAATTGGCATACTTTTCTTTTGCTCCTTCCCATGTCAGGTGACGGAGGTATTCAAACTCACTCGAAAACCCGTCAGGAATAGAAAAGTGGGGTACAACAGGCTCTTTATTGCAGAAGCTATAGGTGCATTTTCCTGCGATCAGCAGGCTGTTGCTCAGCTCCCGGTGTTCATCGCTGAAAAGACGGTTCATCTCTTCAGATGACTTCAGATAGTGATCATTTCCAGGCAGCGCAAGAAGGTTCTGGCTGGAAAGTTTTTCCTTTGTTCTATTGGCCACCATTGCTCTGTAGCAACCGGCATCTTTTCTTTCGAGATAGTGCACATTATTGGTGGCGACAAGTTCAATAGAAAATTTTTCAGCCAGTGCAATGGTCTGTTTATTGAGCTTGTCATCGAAGGGAGTGTTATGATGCTGAAGTTCAAGATAAAAGTTGTCGCCAAAAATCTCTCTGTAGAATGCGGTAAATGATTCAGCCTCATCAATTGCTCCAGAGAGAAGCGCCCTGCCTATTCTTCCTGACGAGTAACCGGAAAGACACACAAGTCCTTCATGAAAGGTTTCGAGAAGGCGGGTCTCAATATGGGGCATTCCATGGACATAACCTTCTTTTGCTGCTCTGGACAAGAGAATGCAGAGGTTGCGGTATCCAGTATCGTTTTGAACAAGAAGCACAAGAGAGGGCGAAACTGCAGAGTGGCTGTGCTGGTGAGCATCGGTTTCAAGCAGCAGAAGCTCGCTGCCGATAATAAGCTTGATACCGGTTTTTTTAGCCTCTTTGAAAAGCTCCGGCATGTTGAATATTGCGCAATAATCGGTGACAGCAATAGTCTTCATGCCGAACTTCAATGCCGTGGAAAACAGTTCTCCGGGAAATACAGGACTGCTCTGCATTGAATAATGCGTATGAGCATGTAAATGTACAAAATCCATGGCAGAGGCGTCAGCGTTTGATTACGAGGAGATGGCGGGTCAAAATAGTACATTTTTCGTGATATGCATCAGGACGTACTATATGGCAGCTTGATGAGCCGGTTTGTCATTATCGAAAAGGTTTTGTGATAGAGGCTCAAAGGGAAAACTGTCTCTTCATCTGAATTGATCAGAAGTGAAACCGAATTGTGATAAACGGTAACGTCAACGGTTCTTGATCTCCAACGTACACAAAAGGAGATGCTTTCCCAATTTTTCGGAAGCCAGGGCTTCAGAACCATTCTGTCTGACTTTATTGAAAACCCTCCAAAACCAAAGACCACAGTCTGCCATGTACCTCCCGTAGCGGCAGCATGAATTCCAAGCTCTGTATTGCCATGCAGGTTTTCCAAATCAAAAAGCGCCGTTTTCATGAAATAATTATATGCTCTTGTACGCCTGCCTGCTGAAAGCCCCATCATGGCGTGAATGCAGTGACTCAGAGAAGATTTGTGCGCTGTGCGTTTTTCGTAAAAATCGTAGTTCGCCGATTTATCCTCATCACTGAATGCATGAGGAAAAAGCATCATCATAATGAGAACATCAGCCTGTTTGATGAGACGGGTCGACTGGATATTCCTGTAGTTAATCCCATGGGGAAGTATCGGATGGCCTTTTCGGTCTACCCCCTCTATCACATAATCTTTCAGGGAGAAGTAACCGTCAAACTGTTCAAAAAGCCTTGTCTCCGAATCGTATGACAACTTGAGATTCCGGCTGATGTCGAGCCAGGAATCGACTTCAGCTCTATGAAGGATTAAACGGGATGCAAGCCCATCAAGAAATTCGGAATTGTTTCGACCCATGTACTTGAAAAGCATAACTGCAAGGCGGAGATGCCATTTTACCATAAAATTGGTATAGGCATTATTATTGACATGCTCATGAAACTCATCGGGACCTATGACACAACGGATCTCATAATGCATACCAGCATGAACAACCCTTGATGCCCAGAACCGGGCAGTCAGAAATACCATTTCAAGTCCGTAGTCCAGGAGAAAACTTTCGTCGCCTGTAGCACGGAAATACTTTTCCACTCCGTATATAACATCGGAAACAATATGATCTTCCTCCGTTCCGGTATAGATCAGCCGTATGGTACGCTCAAGCTTTGAAGCAAATCGCGGAGTAACATCCTCTCCGGTTGTCGCAGACTCCCATGCATATTTAGCTCCCTTATAGCCCATTTTCAGGGCATTCAGTTTGGCGCCGGCAAGGGTATTATAGCGGTAAAGGAGAAGATTCCGGGCTATATCCGGAAAATTATATATATAAAAAGGAAGTATAAAAATCTCGGTATCCCAGAATGCGTGACCCAGATAGCCTTCGGAACTTAAAAATTTTGCACCAATACCAGCCGGGCGAACGGGACCATTAATCAATAATTGATAAATATTGAATCGCAAAGCATGCTGAGCCTCGGCATCCCCTGTAATGACAATATCAGCCTGTTTCCATTTTTCCTGCCAGACAGCAAGATGAGAGGGTATTTCGTGAGCAGCACCGCTACGCACAAATGATTTAAGTTTACCGATCGTTCCTTTGAACATCTCTTGAGGGGGAATCTCCATACTGGTGGCAACAACTGCCAGTTTTTCGAAGAGATAGCTTTCTCCCTTCTGGACATCAAAGGTAATTTCACTGGTAAACTTTTCGCCGTATATCCTCGGTTCCCATGTATAGCTCTGGAGGGAGGGCGAAACAAGTTTCCATGATGCAGCTTCGGAAATTCGTATTCCCCGATCACGGGTTTTCATTTCAAGATACATAAATGCCCTGCCACGCTCAATGCGTTCAAGCTGCAGATGCTTAAGCATTTCACGAGGGAAAAAGCCTCTGTTGCAGACTTCTCCGTTCAGACCACTTAATACACGAATAGGTGCGGAAAAATTTTTCGGAGTGATCTTTACCATCAAATAGCCAAAATGCACATTGTGCATGAAAACAAGGCGAATCGTTTCAAGAGTAATAATTTTTCCGGAAGGGTTTTTAAATGTGGTGATTCGGTGCAAGACCCCTTTTTTCATATCAAGGATCTGTTCATGCGAAAGCGGTCTGCAGGTTGAAAGACAGAATTTTTCTCCCTCGCTCCATATCGACACATCAGTCCACATAGGACACTTGACCAGCTCTTCAACAGCTGCTTCTGATTTATCGTAAATCCCGTTTAAATACATCCCGCCGGAATGTTCGGGCGGCAATTCCTCAAGGCTTCCCCTGATATTGAGATAACCGTTTCCAACAGTCAAAAGTGTCTCATTTACCTGTATGCTTGAACGGGTATTCCGAAAGCCCTTTCTTCTCAATAACCATTGCTCATCCGACAAAGTAAGCAGTTGCTCCGGTACTGAAATGGCAGATGATTTTTGCTGTAAAGAACTCTCAACCATAAAACGCTTCCCTGGTTGTTTATCACTTATTATGACAATATTTCTCAGATACGGAACGCATGGATCATCCAATAAGTTTATCCCAGCGATCCCTATGACTGTATTTCATGATAGCCAGAGAAAAATTAAAGCCATGTTTTATTCCTTCCTTTATGTCGGTAACGCTTTTTTTCTTATTATTTAAGAATATGCTGTACTGTAATCCTGTCAATGAATTAACTACCCAGTCATTTTGGAGCAAAATACCTATAATCAATGCCCAGTCTGCGGCTATCCCCTCACTACGGAAAGTGCGGTATGCCCCAGATGCGGAAATGATATTCTTGAAGATATATCCTCTCTTGACGAGCAATCGCGAGAGTTGCACCATAAAAATTTAGAGGAAAAAAAGGCCTCATGGTATGCATACTGCCTTACTGAACATCTCAACTACAGTCCAATTCCTCAGACTGATATTGCAGAAGAGAACTGCCATCAGGAACATGCTCAGCAGCTCCCTGCCAGCACAGATAAAAGTGAGTACCTTCGCTCTATCACGAAAGCAGATCTTGTAAAAGAGAGTTCGGTGAGAAAAAAATGGTGGAATTCAATGAGCGCTGACTGGAAAGATATCGTTAAAACAACACTTAAAATTGTCCGTGATCCATCGGAACAAGAGCTGCTTGACTTTCTTGAAACAACGCATCTTCGTTGTGATAACCGAAGAATTCATAACCTCTTACCGGTCAGGGTCCTTGAAAAGCTGCAACAGCTTCGCTGCGATGAGTCGCCGATAGAAAATCTTGAACCGCTGCAGCATCTGGAAAAATTGCAACGTCTCTATGCCTTCGACTGCGACTTTTCATCTCTCGAACCTTTGCGCAACTTGAAAAGCCTGAAACTTCTCTGGATATCGAGCACACAAGTGAGTTCACTTGAACCGGTACGCAACCTGTTCAATCTTGAGGAACTGTATTGTTCCGAAACACAGATCAATGACCTTTCCCCCCTGAAAAGACTGCTCAATCTTGAAAAACTCAGCTGCTACAAAACAGAAATTACGTCTATTGAACCGCTCAGGGAACTGGAAAATCTTATCGAACTCGGAATCAACAGCTCAAATATTACCGACTTAACACCACTCTCCTCCCTCAGTTCTCTTGAATATCTCCGCTGCAATAAAACTTGTATAACCAGTATTGAACCGCTGAGATCCCTTACCGATCTTCGGGAGTTGAGCATAGCAAGTACACCGCTCATTTCTATTGATCCTCTTGAAGAGCTTCTCAACCTTGAAGAGCTCGATATATCGAATACCCTGATCACCTCCATTGAACCTATCATGCATCTTCAGCTCCTTGAAAAGGTAGAACTTTCGTCTCTTCATATTCCAAGAGAGGAAGTCGAGCGCTTTGTTGAACTCCATCCGGAATGCGAAGTTGTTCTGAAACAATAATCCAAATAGCATCGCGGGGCAACCAGGGATGAGGTTATCCGATAGTCATCATCACTTCACCCATTGAGACGGTGCCTCCCTTTACTGCTGAAATTGTGAGGACTTTACCTGAACAGGGGGCTTTGACTGAATTTTCCATCTTCATTGCTTCGATAACAGCAACTTCTTCGCCTTCCTTGACCTCATCACCAACATTGACTGAGATCACATGAACATTGCCGGGCATGGTGGCAAGCACAGGTGAGCCTGCTGAAACAAAGGGTGCTGCAGTGGAAGGAGCTTCAGCATGCGTCGTTCCCTGCGGGTTTATGGCTGATCCTTCGGCAAAAGAGACCGTGTACGGTGATCCATCGACAAAAACGGTAAAATTACCCGCCATCGAGATAACTTTTGATCCAGATGTTGACGGCTCTTGAGGTACAGGTTTGGAAAAAAGATCGACAAGCCTCTTGTTGACCTCTTCCTGGTGGATGTCGTGCTTGTGAGCTTCATGGTATGCGGCGACAACCTCTGCTCTTGTTTTCGCTTTTATTTCTACAGCGATGTCGGCCTTGTAACGGATACCGGTGGCACAATCACCCTTGAGGAAAGCGATACCCTTTGCGCCGCACGTGGCTGCGATAAAAATGTTTTCTTCGGTTTGCGGAAGACCGGCTTTCAATAGAAGAGATGCGTTATATGGTATTCCGAGTTCAGGATTACGGTCATTAATGTCGTGAACGTCTTCTGTGGTTGGTTCAAGACCAAGTTGTTCAGAGGCAAGACGAACAACCTCCGGATCCGGGCTGGCGGGAGTATGACCAAAATAGCCGAGCACCATCTTGCCATATCCGTCGGTTATCTTTTTCCAGGGGCCCTGTATGGTATTGGCAAACGCCTGCTGGATGTAAAACTGGGAAACGGGAGTAACTGATGAACCGTAACCGCCTTTCACTACTGCTTCACGCATATTTTTTATGACCTGCGGCAAGAGATGAAGCGTATTATTGTCGCGCATCATCTGGGTATTTGCCGTCAGTGCTCCGCCGGGCATAGGCGAGAAAGAGATAACGGGATTGACTGCTGTGGCTTCGGGCGGCATGTAATACTTGTACATCTGGTCAATAAAAAGAGCCTCGACTTCAAGATATTTTTCATGATCGATATCAAGGGTGTATCCGGTGCCACGAAGCCTTTGCCACATGGTCAGAATGTCGACGGCTGCAGTACCGCCGCTGACCGGTGCCATTGAGAGATCAATGATATCGGCACCACCTTCAATTGCGGCAAAGTTGCATGCTACACCCATTCCTGCGGTATCGTGAGTATGGAACTCGATTTCGGTACCTTCGGGCAGCTTGTTGCGCGCCCCCTTAATGGTTTCAAAGACTACGGCGGGAGTTGTGGTGCCAGAGGCATCCTTGAAGGCAACACTGTCGAAAGGAATTGCTGCATCAAGGATTTCCTGCAGCTTGTCGAGATAGAATTGTGGTGTGTGGCAATATGTTTCGTTCAATCCTGGTGGAAGACCCATCATGGCTATGACTACCTGGTGTTTAAGACCTGCATCAGTGATACATTGACCTGAGTAGGCAAGATTGCGGACATCCATCAGGGCATCAAAGTTCCGTATTGTTGTTATTCCGTGCTTTTTAAAAAGCCGGGCATGAAGATTAATGATATCGCGGGATTGTGAGACCAGACCGACAACATTTGCTCCTCTCGAGAGTGTCTGAAGATTGATGTCGGGCCCGACGATGTTGCGCGCAGCTTCCATCATGGCAAATGCGTCTTCTTCGCAGTAGAAGTAGAGGCTTTGAAAGCGGGCTCCACCGCCAATTTCAAAGTTGTCGGTGCCTGCGTGAACGGCAGCTTCTAGTGCAGGAAGAAAGTCTTCGGTCTTTACCCGGGCGCCAAAACATGACTGAAAACCGTCACGAAAAGAGACGTCCATAAATCTTATTTTTTTCATATTCCCACAGTCCTTTTCGGTTAAACAATGCGATTGATGGTAATGCTCATAAACAGTTTCAGTGGCTGCCGCCGGCTAATGCAGAAAGATGATTGAATGAGTTGTCTTCAATCAGGCGATGGAGGCTCTTGCCATGGGCATCCATGGTGACAATTGCTGGAAATGATTTGACCTCCAGATGCCACATCGCTTCGGGGACACCCATCTCTTCGAGAAAATCGACACCGGTGACCTTTTCAATACAACGGGCATAGTACTGGGCAGCGCCTCCTATGGCGTTGAGATAGACTGCTCCATGTTCCTGAAGTCCCTGAAGAGTTTTGGGGCCCATACCTCCTTTACCAATAATTGCCTTTAAACCGAGTTTTTTAATAACATCAGCCTGATAGGGCTCTTCACGGCTTGATGTGGTAGGCCCTGCAGCTGTCACCCGATACGTGCCGTCAGCATTTTTCATGACCACAGGACCACAATGGAAGAGAATCCCTCCTTCGGTATCAAGATGTTCGGGAAGATCATGATGCATGACGTAATGGTGGAATGCATCACGGCCAGTGTGCACGGTACCGTTTATAAGGACGACATCGCCTACTTGCAGGCTGCGAATTTCCTCATCAGTGACCGGTGCCTGAAGTGTGATCTCTCGGCCGGTCAATGGCATACCCTCTCCTCTTGCCATACGCTTAATCTCATCAGCATCACGATACTGCCAGCTGATGATGGAGCCGGAGTGCGGGTCAATGAGCACACCAAGCCTCCTGTATGCCCAGCAGTTATAAGCTACAGAAACATAAAAACTTGCCGGAACCCTATGTGATTTCCCAATCTTGCAGCCAAGGAGAGTTGCTTTTCCGCCGAAGCCCATTGGACCAATTTCCATAGTGTTGGCTTTTTCAAGAATATACTGCTCAAGGATGTCGAGCTCACTGTCGGGGTTGCGGTCGTCAATTCCGCGTAAGAGCTGTTTTTTGGCAAGCTCAAATCCACTGGTACGATCGCCACCGATGCCAACTCCGATAAAGCCCGGACTGCAGCCCTGGCCCTGAGCCTGGAACACGGCATGCAGCATGCATTTACGGACACCATCAAGATCACGGGATGCAGTGCCGAGACCGGGAATCTCCGCCGGCAGAGAGTACTGGATATTTTTGTTCTCACAGCCGCCTCCCTTCAGGATAAGCTTGACCTCTATCTCATCGTTTTCCCATGGTTCGAAGTGAATAACAGGAAAATGAAAACCGATATTATTGCCGGAGTTTTTGCCTGTGATGGCATCTACTGCATTCGGACGTAGTTTACCGGTTCTTGAAGCTTCCTCTATTGCCTCTTCTATTTCCCGCTTCATTTGAAGCTGATCAACCCCTTTCGGCGTGTGGATGAAAAAGGTCGGCATACCGGTATCCTGGCATATCGGTGAAACATTGTCGACAGCCATATCGATATTAACCGATATGGTTGACATTGCCAGGCCAGCCTGAGAGTCCGGGTCTTCCCTTTCGATTGCGTCTGCAATGGAACACCGGACATCACTGGGGAGATTTGCCGATGTTTCGGTAACAAGAGCGAGTATTGATTCCCTGAAATTTTTCATAACCAGTAGTAACAAAATTTTATAAAAAAAAGAGTATTGATTATCAATCGGAAACGATTTTCTGGACGGCATCCTGTTTAACCAGGAGAACGGGAATGTCGGACGAACGGAAAACCTCTTCGGCCACACTGCCCATGATAAGCCGATGCAGGCCGCTCCTTCCATGGGAACCCATAATAATGAGATCGGCACCCCAGGAGGTTGCCTGCTGAGCAATTACTTTCGGTGCATCCCCCTTGAGAACGCGAATATCGGCATTGAGCCCTTTCTGCTTTTCGGCCATAAGGATACGGGAAAAACTTTCGGGAAGCACGTCGTCTTCTTCATTGGGAGCTATGGACCCTTCCTGACCGGCCGTAAGTTTTTCAAGAGGATTCGCTGACGAAATGATATGAATAAAACGAACATAGGCACCAACTTTCCGTGCAAATTCTACAGCATAACGTACAGCGTTATCCGATGTTGAGGAATAATCGGTCGGACAGAGTATCTTGGAAAGATGAATCATAGGCGTAAGTTTATTCGATAAGAATGACGTACAGCATTGCCCTGCAACAAACTTTTAATTTACATTTTTTTTAAACCTAATCCATTCGATTGTTAAGGCACACATCAACCAAAGGAGCACTATGGTGACGTTAGCTGAAGCGTTAGGCCACAAGGAAGCATATCTTCATTCCACAGGAACAATCGAGGTGGTTGAAACTCATATTTCGTGGATATTCCTCACAGAAACCTATGCTTATAAAGTAAAAAAACCACTGAACCTCGGGTTTGTTGATTTTTCAACCCTGGAGAAACGCCAGCACTTCTGTAATGAAGAGCTTCGCCTTAACAGAAGGCTGTGCCCCGAAATCTACCTCTCTGTCGTACCTGTTGTGCAATCGGGAAATTCGTTTTTTGTTGATGGGTCAGGTATAATTGTCGATTATGCCGTTAAAATGGTGCGTTTTGAGAGAACCCTTGAGCTTGACAGGATGCTTGCCTCAGGATTGCTTCATAAAGGGCATATCGATATGATTGCAGGCATTATTTCGAAATTTCATCAGGGCATTCCCTCTGTAAAGACTGAGAGCGGTTTTGGACATCCTGACAATCTTATCAAGCCGGTTCTTGCTAATTTCAGCCATAGTGAACCGGTGGCATCGAACAGGAATGAGGCGATACGGCTTGCCGCGCTCAAAGAGTGGACAGTCAAAGAACATCAACGGCTTTATCCTCTTTTTCTGGAGAGACAACGCAGTGGTTTTATCCGGCAATGCCATGGCGACATGCATACCGGCAATATGGTATGGTGGAAAAACCGGATATTTATTTTTGACTGTATCGAGTTCAATGAAAATCTCAGCATCATTGATGTTATCAGCGATCTATGTTTTCTTTTTATGGATCTTGAACATGCCGGATACCCTGAGTTTGCCTGGCGGCTCCTCAATAATTATCTGATGGAGAGCGGTGATTATGGTGCAGTGCCACTTCTCAGGTTTTATGCTGTATACAGAGCTATGGTGAGGGCTAAGGTTACCGCGATTCGCTACGTTCAGACCACAGAGGAGATTGCAAGGAATGGGGTTCTTGAAGAGCACTTTTCGTACATCAAACTTGCAGAGCGACTCACCAGAAAGCAAGAGCCTTTGCTGATTTTGACCTGTGGAGTTTCGGGGAGCGGAAAAACGACGTTATCACGAGATATTGCTCAAAGAATAGAGAGTGTGCATATCCGCTCGGATATCGAGAGAAAAAGGATTGCCGGGCTTAAAGCACTCGAAAGGAGCAACAAGACAGCAAAAACCTCACTGTATTCGGAAGAGATGGGTCGTCAGACCTATAAACGACTGCTTGATGTTGCTGCCATCTGCATAGAGGAAGGTGTCCGGGTGATTGTGGATGCAACGTTTCTTAAGGCTGAAACCCGGCGACTTTTTATTGAACTTGCAAGGAAGCGGAATTGTCGATGCCGGATTCTGCATGTCGCTGCTCCAAGGGAGGTACTGATGGAAAGGCTCGAAAGTCGCTATCTCAGGGGAAATGATGCTTCAGAGGCTGACACGGCAGTGCTGGCTTTGCAGCTTAAGACGATTGAGCCATTTACGGAGGAAGAAAGAGAAATATGTATTCGAGTCAACACTGCTGAACGTTACGACATACCAGGGATTGGACAAATGCTGAGTAATAAGTAATGAGGGCGCTTCTGTTTACGCGAACGTCTGGACATTCCGCAATTGCATAAACTGCTGAAACACGCACTGCTGCCAGCCTGCAAAATAATTTTTGGATTTATTCTTGTTTTTATATAGATTAACGTTAAATCATTTAATAATACCAACAATATAATGCCAAGAGGGATCGCGACATATTCTGATACTGAAAAAAGAGCTTTGAGTGCTTACACCAAACTTATGCGTGCTGCTGAATCAGTTACAGGGCGTACGACCCGCATTCTGACGGCTTCAAATCTGACTATCAGCCAGTTCGGCATTCTCGAGGTGCTCTTTCATAAAGGTTCTCTTTGCCAGCGGGAACTTGCGGTTAAAATTTTAAAAAGCACGGGCAACATTACCATGGTTATTGATAACCTGGAAAAAAACAACCTGGTGCGACGAGAGCGAGCTCGTGATGACAGGCGCTTTATAACCATACATCTGACTGAATCGGGGCGGTTACTGATTGAAAAGGTTTTTCCCTTGATTATGGCCGCCATTGTCAGGGAAATGAGCATCCTCCAGGAGAGTGAACAGGAAGAGTTGGCAAGACTTTGCCGTCGGATAGGCCTGCAGGAAACAAAGGATCAGGATTGCTGATTATTTCAGATAGACACCTTAATGTTACATCAATAAACAACAACCAACACATAACGGAGAACGAAAATGAAAAAAAACATTACAAAAGCAATGCTCACCGCGGCGATCATGGTTTTGCCGTCACTGGCTTCAGCTACACCATGGAACATTGATGCCGATCATTCAAATGTTGGATTCAGTGTCAGTCACCTTATGGTGTCGCATGTAAAAGGAAATTTCAACAAGTATAGCGGGGTTGTTGATATTAACGATAAAGACATTACAAAATCGAAGGTTGATGTGACCATTGATGCCTCTTCAATCAATACAAATGTTCAGAAACGGGATGAACATCTGAAGAGTGCAGATTTCTTTGATGTCGCCAAATATCCGACCTTGACCTTTGTTTCAAAAAAATGGTCAAAGGCGGCCAAGGGAGCATTGAAGGTTACCGGAGACTTGACGATACATGGCGTCACCAAATCGGTGGTTCTTACGGTCGCCCCGTTCTCGAAGGAAAGCAAGGATCCCTGGGGTAACACGAGACGCGGCACATCGGCAAGCACAACAATCAACCGCAAGGATTACGGGCTGGTCTGGAACCAGGCGCTGGAAACAGGAGGAGTGGCTGTTGGTGAAGAGGTCAACATTTCGCTGGACGTTGAGCTGATCAAGGCACAGATAAAATAGTGAGGGGAAAGAAAGTCACCGGGTTCTGATGGAAAGAGAGATCCCTCACTGGAGTTCGGGATGACTGGGATAGTTAAGAAAGAAATCAGCAGGAAAGAGGTCTGGCGGGTGCGTTATGATTTGTAAACCCTTTAATGGAGAGTTGATATGGGAGAGGTTATGCCGGCTGTTTTTTTCGGCCATGGCAATCCGATGAATGCGATCGAGTCGAATACCTACACCGAAAGCTGGCAAAAGTTCGGGCAAAGCATCCCGCGACCTAAAGCAATACTTGCCATATCGGCTCACTGGTACGTTCCTGACATGGCGGTTTCAGGAAACACCTCTCCCGATACCATACACGATTTCTACGGGTTTCCCAGAGAACTTTTCGAGTATACCTGGCCGGCGCCGGGCAGTCCGGAACTTGGTTTGCATGTGCAAAAACTTCTCCAGCCGCTTGATGTCCGTTTCGATGAGCAACGGGGTCTTGATCACGGGGTTTGGGCAGTGCTTTGTCACGTTTTTCCGGATGCAGATATTCCGGTCGTCCAGCTCAGTATCGATGAAAGGAAGCCTCCTGAGTTTCATTATGAAACTGGAAAGCTTCTTCAGCCGCTTCGGGATGAAGGAGTGCTGATCGTCGGAAGCGGCAATATCGTTCACAACCTTCATGCCTACGTCTGGGAAAATGAGAAAATACCCCCTTTTGACTGGGCCCTTCGATTTGAATCTGCAACAAGAAGTCTCATACTTGAAGAAAAAGATCGTGAACTTATCGATTACAGAGCTATGGGAGAGGATGCGCGGCTTTCGGTACCTTCGCCCGATCACTTTCTCCCTCTGCTCTTTGTGCTGGGCCTTCGGAGAAAGCATGAGCAGATAAGCTTTCCAGTCGAGGGGATTGAAGGCGGGGCCCTTTCCATGCTCTCTGTTCGCATAGGCTGAACATAAATGTTATATGAGCATCATTATGAACAATTACAACATTGCTGTTCTGGTGGGCAGTATCAGAAAAGATTCTTTGAACAAAAAGCTTGCAGATGCCATTATCAGGATGGCCCCGTCAGAGTTTTTGTTCAGGCATGTACTGATAAGTGATTTACCCTTGTACAATCAGGATGACGACGGGAATCCTGCCGAATCTGTCAAGCGGCTGAAACGTGAAATAACTGCTGCTGACGGATTACTTTTTGTGACGCCTGAATATAACCGATCAATTGCCGGTGTACTCAAAAATGCTCTTGATCATGCATCACGTCCCCACGGGGAAAGTGTCTGGGGAGGCAAGCCAGCCGGCATTCTTGGAGTTGCACTCGGAGCGGCCGGCACTGCATTGGCACAACAGCATCTTCGCAACATTCTTGCATGTCTGGATGTGCTTACGCTTGGGCAGCCTGAAGCGTTCATTCAGGCAAGGGAAGGATTATTCAATGAAGATGGCAGTATCGGTTCAGGGAGCCAGCAATTTCTGCAGAACTGGATTGACCGTTATGCCAGTTGGATTAAACTTCATGCACCATTAAACGTGGAGGGTTAATAATGTTAACCATTCGAAAAGCATCTGAACGGGGCCATGCAGATCATGGATGGCTGAACACCTGGCATACATTTTCCTTCGCGAACTACTATGACCCAAAGTATATGGGGTATAGTTCCCTGCGAGTCATCAATGACGACAGGATTCAGCCTGGCGTGGGGTTCAATACACATCCCCACAGGGATATGGAGATCATTTCATACGTTCTTGAGGGAGCTCTTGAGCACAAAGACAGCATGGGGAACACCTCGGTCATACGTCCGGGCGAGGTGCAACGCATGAGTGCCGGAACAGGTATAACCCATAGTGAGTTTAACCATTCCAAGTCTGAACTGTGTCATTTTCTGCAAATATGGATAATGCCGGCAACAAATGGATTGACGCCGGGATATGAACAGAAATTCTTTTCTAATGAAGAAAAGCAGTGCATCTTGCGGCTGATAGCATCACCGGAAGGTCGCAACGGTTCCGTGACTATTCATCAGGATGCAAACCTTTATGCAACTTTGCTGGACAGTGGTGATGAGATTGCCTATACACTGCCGGCTGGTCGGCACGTCTGGCTGCATCTTGCACAAGGATCAATACTTATCAATGGAAATAAGCTATCGGCTGGTGACGGCTTAGCTGCCAGTGATGAAAAGGAATTGTTTATGACAGGATATGAAAAAGCAGAAGTCCTCCTGTTCGATTTGGCATGAAAATCGCTAACGATACTTCTTACCAGGGGAAATTCAGAACCATCTATGCAACAAAGCTTCATTTCTATCGGGCTTGACATATCTTCTCCAGGTTTAGGGTTGGATTGAGAAACAGACGACATATTGCCTACAGCCATGTTTACTCATAGTAAAGAGAATTTTATGTAAAAGAATATCAGGGGAGTGCATTCAATTAAGGTTCCAACGAAACACCCTGTCTATAGCCAGTATGCTGGATAGTGTCTTTTATGATAGATTATTTACCAGCAGGGCTAAAAGGAGCATAATGAGTGCGCCTGCGAGGATGGGAAAGAGAACGTCTTTCAATAAGAGTTCCTTGTTGGGGATGAATCAGCCTATGCTGAGGGTTAAGAGATCCCTCCTTTGTCGGGATGACATGGGAGGGAGCTGGATGACAAAGGAGAGAGCTGAAGGGTGTTCAGGCACCGACCATCATGGCTTCGATATCGGCATGAACGGCGCCGATTGGCATGATGCCGAACTTTTCGACCAGAACTGCTGCAATATTCGGTGTCAGGAACTCGGGAAGTGTTGGTCCGAGGCGAATGCCTTTTATCCCTAAATAAAGCAGGGCAAGCAGTACGGTGACGGCCTTCTGCTCGTACCAGGCGATATCGAAGGAGATCGGCAGGTCGTTGATATCGTCAAGTGCAAATACTTCCTTGAGTTTGAGAGCAATGACGGCAAGCGAATAGGAATCGTTGCACTGCCCGGCATCGAGCACGCGGGGTATGCCGCCGATATCGCCAAGTTCGAGCTTGTTATAACGGTACTTGGCACATCCTGCAGTAAGGATGATGGTATTGTCGGGAAGTGCGGCAGCAACGTCGGTATAGTATTTACGTGAAGCATGACGCCCGTCACAGCCGGCCATGACCACAAAGCGTTTGATAGCGCCGTTTTTTACGGCTTCAACCACCTTGTCGGCAAGTGCAAGCACCTGATGATGTGCAAATCCTCCGGTGATGGTACCATTTTCAAGCTCTTTTGGGGGCTGACAGGTTTTAGCCAGAGTGACAAGTACTGAAAAGTCCTTCTGACCTCCATCATGCCTTGCCGGAATATGCTTCAGTCCCGGATAACCGGCCATACCGGTGGTAAACATCCGGTTGCGATATGATTCTCGAACGGGTACGATGCAGTTGGTGGTCATAAGGATCGGACCGTTGAAAGTGTCGAACTCTTTGTCCTGCCGCCACCATGATCCTCCATAGTTTCCAATGAAATGAGGATACTTTTTGAACGCCGGATAGTAATGAGCAGGAAGCATTTCGCAGTGGGTATAGACATCAACTCCTGTTCCTACTGTCTGCTTCAGCAGGTCTTCCATATCGCGGAGGTCATGGCCGGAAATCAGGATGCCCGGGTTTTTGCCCACACCGGTATTTACCGTGGTGATTTCGGGATGACCATAGGTGGAGGTGTTAGCTTTGTCAAGCAGTGCCATTGCCTTGACGGCGATTCCACCGGTTTCAAGCACCAGTGCAGTCAGTTCGTCTGCCGACAGCTCTTTGGTGAGCGCCGCAAGCCCTTTTACATAAAAAGCATAGATATCGTCATCATGATAATCGAGCACTGCTGCATGGTCTGTATAGGCGGCAAGTCCCTTCAGACCAAAAAGCACAAGGCTTTTAAGAGAGCGCAAGTCTTCATTTTCACTCAAGCTCTCAAGACCGACTTCAAGAGCTTTCGAAAGAAAATCCTCTTTTGAACTGCCGGTCCAGTGAGCGGCATCATGATGCGGCAGATGATGGAGGGTCGCATTCAGTTCATCACGCATCGACAGAGTCTTGCGTATCTGGACAACTATTGCATCCTCATCAAAATTGGTGTTGGTTACGGTGACAAAGAGTGATTCGCTGATAAGCTGGCCGACCTTCCTCGAGACACTTTCCTCCTGTTTTTCAGCAGCCAGCGCAAGCCCTTCGGTCGCATAGACCAGCACATCCTGAAGCTGGGCAGTAGGTTCATCTTTTCCGCATACCCCTCTCACCGTACACCCTGTACCATGAATGCTCTCCTGACATTGATTACATAACATTCCCATCGTTCTTTCCTCCATTATTGGTTTATTTATGAAAGGGCCGACAGCTGACTGCCAACTGTTAACCCGGAACTATTTATATCCTCTGCGGCTCCTTCGCTATCTCCCATTTTTTCTTTTACCAAAGCCCTGCTCTTGTACGCTGAACACAAAAGCCTTTTATTGTTTGGCTTTCGCTCTATGATTTCCGTGCCCGTCCCCCTGTAACCACCCATTGTGTCTTTCAGCATCGCTTCTCCATATATATTTTATATAAACATAAACGCAGCCATATTAGTGCTGAGTGCTGAGATTTGAGAAAGATAGATCCCTTATTGCATGACGGTATGACAGGGGAAGGACTGTCCACTGCTTACTGCCCACTGCCTTCTTTTTTACACCCATTCTTCTGATAATGTTTCGCCCTGCAGACTGATAACCACCTTTTTCACCGGCACCTTACGCCTGGCCTTACGTTGCGCTTCGGCCACAATCGACATAAGGCCTCCACAGCAGGGCACCTCCATAATGGCGACGGTAATGGTGTTGATGTGTGACATATCAATCATGGCGGCAAGTTTGTCAACATAGATGTCCATCCCTGAATCAAGCTTCGGGCAGGCTATTACAATACTTTTACCCTTCATGAAGGTGCCATGGAAATCACCCACCGCAAATGCGCAACAATCGGCTGCAAGCAACAGATCGGATCCCTCGAAATACAGCGCCTGCGGTGACACAAGGTGAAGTTGAATCGGCCACTGGCGGAGTGCGCTTTGAACTGGTGCGCCAGTTACCGTGGCAACCGCTGCTTCAGATTTGCCATTCGCACTGAAATCGATAGTCCTGCTGCCTGGACATCCACCAGCATGCGGTGCATGGCTGTGGGCCGCATGAGCATGCAGCATTGCAGGTATTTTTGTAGTTTCACTCTCGAGAGGGTTGGCAATTCCCTGCTCTTCGAGGTACTCGAGCGCCTGCTGAAAGAAGTCGCTCTGACCGTGATCCATAAGGTGATGCAGATGAGCTGCTATGACATTGGGGCCGCCTTTTGCAATGCTCTCATGCATGACCCGCTTTTCGTCGTAAGGTTCAGCCTCACGGGTTTCAATCTTCATCGCTCCGGTCGGGCAGTGGCCTATACATGCTCCAAGACCGTCGCAAAACAAGTCGCTGATGAGACGGGCTTTCCCGTCAATCACCTGCAACGCCCCCTCGGGACAACCCGGAATGCAGTCGCCGCACCCGGTACATCTTTTTTCATCTATCGTGATAATCTGTCGTTTCATTGTCGATTACTCCTTTGTTATGGTTTCAATGCCGCACCCTCAAGATCACGAAGCAGCTTGCCGATGGTCACCTTTTCAAACTCGCTCTGGACAACCTGCTCAATGCGCATAATTTCGTGACGCAAGACACAACGGGCTCGATTACCGCAAATCTGCTTTCGGAACATGCACTCTGATACCTGTACCTTGCCCTGAAAAATTTCAATCAGTTGCGTTACAGTGATCTCATCAGGGTCCTTTTCCATCATAAACCCACCCTGCACTCCATCCTTCGAAACTATCAGGTCGTGCCGGATCATCTCCTGGAGCAAACGCCGCAGAAACTGGTAAGGGATATCATTCTCAGTCGCAATACTCTTTGCCGACAGAAAGCTCCCCTTCTTTGCAGCAAGTGCCAGCAAGGCCCGTATAGCGTAATCAGTATTCTTGGTCAGTACTTTCATTCTTGTTCATTTAATTGATACTAATATAGTATCAGTTTTATGTAAAGCAAAACTTATTTTTCTATGAGTACGCCAAACAAATAAAACAGGCATAATACTCTGCTCAATGGATCGACAAAACCAATGACAAAGCACCACATGACCAGAGACGACCATTTATGTTCATTTCGCTCCTGAACACAAGCCTCACGCTGAATTAATATCCAGGGAAAGCAGGCAGAGTTGAGCAAGGCGCAGGCGGGAGGGCAACAGGTTGTGCCAGTGTTAGTAAGCCAGAGGGATTCAGCAAGCATGGTTTGAAACCACCATACCACATGTAAATCATGCAAAAAAGCTCCTGGGCATTTGGTGCCATGCTGAACCGGATTTTTGTTGCACGCTGAACGACAATAATGGTTCCGAATGGATCCTTCAGTTAATAGTCACTCCAAAGGGTGGACTGTCATGGTACCCCTACTGTTTTTTCAGAATGAGAGTCAGTCTGTTTTTATCATTCAGCCGCTTGTAATCTATGCTTTCCGTCACATTCTGGATGAGGGCCAAACCCGAATTTCCGAGGAATTGATTTTTTTCAAGCACATTCATAGCCACGCCCGTGCTTTCAAAGACAACCTCCGTACTCTCTTTTTTTTCTGAATAGGCAAGATTGATATCAAGGAACACGGTGGTAAGGATTGGATTGAAACGCTGAAGCATCTCCTCAACAAGCAGAATCAGATTCTGTCTGGTCTTCACCGGCAGAATCTGTTTTTCACAAAATGTTTGGATTTCGGCATTCAAAGCATACAAATCATAATCGGGAGTGCCGATGTGATAGGTAAAACTTCTTATCCTGTTTATGAATGTCCTGGTTTTTTCCTTTTGCGGATGATCAAAAATCTGCTCAGGAGTACCATCTTCATAAATAACGCCCTCATCCATATAGAGCACCCTATTTGAAACATCCCTTGCAAAATCCATTTCATGGGTGACAATCGCCATGGTCATACCATCTTTTGCCAGTCGGCGGATAACTGACAAAACCTCACTGACCATAGTGGGATCAAGAGAGGAAGTTGGTTCATCCAAAAGAATAATTTTTGGATCCATAGCCATGCAGCGAGCGATGGCAACCCGTTGTTTCTGCCCACCGGAAAGTTCATCAGGGTAACTCTCAGCCTTTTCGGCAAGACCTACAACTTTAAGAAGATCAATGCATTTGCACTCAGCATCCTCCTTACTCATCCCCAGAAGTTTGATCGGCCCGAGAGTCAAATTATCCATAACGGAGAGATGAGAAAAAAGATTAAACGATTGAAATACCATGTTCATCTTCTGCCGAACTTTTGGAACATCTGTTTTTGGATTCAGAATGTCAACTCCATCAATATAGATTGACCCACCATCCGGCCGATCAAGCAGGTTTATACAGCGCAAAAAAGTGCTTTTACCCGTTCCGGAAGGACCGATAATTGAAATTACTTCGCCAGCCTTTATTTCAAGAGTGACATCTTTCAGCACTTCCAATGTCCCAAACCTCTTGGAAAGATGATCTATCTTTATCATGCGGTTGTTATCCGTTTTCTGTTGAGTTTAGGGTTGGCTAACCGTTCAGCATACTCCATAAACAACATGAGAAACCATGAAATCAGGTAATAAAAAACAGCAACCATAATGAGGGGGAAGAAGGCATCAAACGTACGACTGCGAATGATATCACTCGCCTTGGTCAAATCCTGTACTGCGATGTATCCAACAATGGAGGTCATCTTAACCAGCGAAATAAATTCTCCTTTATAAACCGGTAAAATTCGCTGAACAGTTTGCGGGAGAATAATATAAAGAAATGTGTTAAACCTGGTAAAACCCATGGCGATGCCAGCTTCAGACTGCCCTTTATCAATGCTTTCTATGCCTGAACGGTATATTTCCGCAACATATGCTGCAAAATTCATCCCGAATGCAATAACTGAAACAAAAACAGGATCAATATTTACTGAAGCAAAAACGACATAAAATATCAGCATTAAAAATACCAGTACCGGGGTACCCCGTAAGATCGAGATATAGATTCCGGCAAGCATACTCAGTATTGAGTTGCTCGACATTCGCATAAAACAGACGATGGCACCAAGAAAGGTGCCCAGAAATGTAGAGAGCACCGAAATAACAACAGTGGTTTTAAGACCTTCCAGAATAAGCAAATAACGATTTTCCTGCACAATATTACTTTGAAAGCTGTTCCCGGCCCCGGTCAAGAATGAGGAAAGAGCATCAACGTGCCCCGACTTCATTTCCTGCACCAGGTCGGAAGACGATGTATACTGGGAAATTGTTGACATGTGATACGTTTTGCTGACAAAACCTGCGCAGAGCACACACACGGCAACCATGAAAAGAAGCCTGTATTTCGTAAGGAAATTCAACATTGCTTCCTCTGTTTTCTTTTGATTTTCGGGTTATAAGCAGGGCTGAGAATGATGACACTTGCCTTGATCAAGTCCGGCAAAGCATTGTCTCCTCCAATAGAAGTCATTTTTTACGGAGCCAAAGAGCCAACAACCTTTTTATTCATTGACCACAGCCGCGATGCCGCCGATGTAATACGGGTCAGAAAATAGAATTTTTTTTGCCCGCTCTTCAGTAATCGTGATGCATGCAGCAATCATATCAACCTTGCCTGAAATCAACGCAGGAATCATTGCACCGAACTCCATATTGACAATTTCAAGCTTCATATCAAGCTTTTTAGCTATATAACGTGCCAGTTCAATATCAAATCCCACGATACCGCCTGAACCATCTACAAAAGAAAAAGGTTCTGTGACACTTGATGTGCCAAGCCTCAAAACTCCTTTTGCACCATTTAATGGAATAGCAGGCATGGGAGCAGGATTTCCTGTTTTGGGAAACCAGCGTCTCATCATGTCATCATAACCGCCATTTTTTTTCAGCTCTCTTACTACAAGATCAATATTTCGCTTCAGTTCATGATTTTCAGGATGAACTGCAAATCCATAATTATCAGTGGTTATCATCTCCGGTAGAACCACAAGGCCACTATTTTTTGCAGTAATATTCTTCAAAATCGGTTCATCATAAGCCGCCGCATCAGCCTTGCCGGATTTAACAGCCAATGAAGCGTCCATAACGCTGTTGAAATACTTGAACTTTGCGTTAGGCAATTTTGAAAGAACAAGCTTGTCGGCAACGGTTCCTGTCGGAACAGCAATTTCCTTACCATCAAGCTGTTGAAGCTTTGTAATTTTTTCTCTTTTGCTGCAGCCCGACAGCATAACAATTGAAGAAAAAACTACGACCAGTAGAATGATGAAAACTTTACCTGTCATAACAATTCACTTTACCGATTGAAAGAAAATTCTTTAACAGAATATAGCTTAATGAGTTGTAACCTTTACATATCTGCATCATGCATTTACAGCAACACCACGATATTTTACATCGACCATAATAATATTATCATTATCCTTATTGGAGAGCTGCATTGGCAAACAAACCATCCTTTGACTGAATCAAAAATTCAGGCTGACCAAGTGTCTGGGAAATCCGGATATGCAATGTTCACAGACATATTCTGCGGCATTGGTTCTGTAGAGGTAATGCACCGAATATATTGTCCTGAGCAGATACTGGCCAGGATTTGTTACTGAACTGACAGGGGCACCCCAAGGAACAAGTTGAGATGCTTTATCATCGATAGGGTTCGTAGAGACAAACAGAGCTGTCATAAGGTTGGAGCAACCCTATTCGCCACTGGCTTTCAGACTGTCACTCACCGCATGCTTGAACTCTTTCGAAATCTTGAATGCCGGCACTTTTTTGGCATCTACTGTTACTTTTTCCCCAGTTCTCGGATTTCGTGCATCCCGAAAATTCTTGTGCCTGATATTGAACGAACCGAAGCCCCTGATTTCAATTCTTTTTCCTGCTTTCAGAGAATCAATGACACTTTCAAAAAAAGCATCAACCACCGATTCTGTTTCATATTTTGTCAGGCCTATTTTTCCGGAAATGGAATTGACGAGATCAGCTTTTGTTGTTGTAGTTCCCATGGCGATAGAGAGTTAACCGGTATGATGAGAGAAGCCAAAGGTATGTAAACATTTTCTTTCAGTAACCGTTCCCGTGAAAATGAGGGCTCAACTCTCCTTCACCAACACAGGATAATCCGTATAGCCTGTCAATGACCTGCGAAAAACTCCTTGAATGATATGATAGTATACCTCTTCTGCCATCATTCCATATTCTTCCCTTTTTTCTTCTTCTTTCTGCTCGTCTGATTTTCCGCATCCGGCACGTTCTCGGCTTTGCCATTACCATCACGACGAACCAGATACTCAGCTATCGCTTTTTCTCCTGCGCTCTTGTCTTTGAATTCCCAGAGATGCTTCAGCGCACCCTCCATCAGCAGCGAATAGACTCCGGTCTCGATTGCCTGGCGAACTGCCAGCTGAACCGGTTCATTCTGGGTGAATCCCACCTCCGATTGCAATAGATTGGCAACCGTCATGTACCTCAGGAAATTACCGTCAACAGCCACCGAGTAGATCGTCTTGGAACTGTTGACCGCCAGCAGAACACGGCCGCTCTCGACACTGACAGCGCGCAGGTAGACCGTTACGAGGTCGCGGTGATACTGTACACTGCCGCCGATGCCCAGGTACACCGCACCCATGCCGCCCGTCTGCACATTCGAGTCATAGGAAATAATGCCGCCTTCAATCATCGTCCCGCCGTAGAGCATGGGTGGCAGGCTGGGCAGCTTCTGATTATTCGGGCCTGAGTATTCTCCACGCGTCAGTTTCACGATCTGGCGCTCCTGCAGGAGGTTCTTCAACGCCCCGCGTTCTGCCACGGTGAACCAATCGCCATTTCCTGTGTCGAGAAGCGCTTTCACCAGAATAGAGTAGCCCCCTCTTGTCACCGCGCTTGAATACTCCGTGTATTTCTCGTTGTTCTTGAATTGCCCGGTCTGATCCTGAAAGTCATACACGACCACAGGAACTGCCTGCGCAGGAGCGGGAAGCCCTATAAGTATCTCACTTGCCCGCGTCCGATCAGTGACATGCGCTTTCGACACCGCCGCATTTTCAAAGAACGAACGGGCCGAACACCCATCGAGAACCGCGAGGCTGACCGCCAGCATTACGACACCTTTAAACGTCATGAAAACACACCTTTTTGTTTTGATTATTGGTCGAGGACGGTCAGCGTTGTAGTGCCATTGCTTGGGCTGGTAATGTTGACCGTTATGTAGCCTCCACTCCGTTTATAGCTGATTGAGTTGCCGCCTCCAAGATCGTAGGAGCCTGAAGCCGCCGTTCCTTTAAAAATTTCATTGTAAACCTTCAGGCTGATTTGACTGACAATTGATTGCTCGATCAACGTCGCCGAACTGATCGACGAAGTCGCTACCGGTTTAGCAACGCTGTTCATCAGTACCGATGTGTCGGAAGGATTTGCTGTCGGGAACAACCCTGCATTCTGTCCTTGAAAAGTAAGATTGCTTGCTTCTGCTGCCAGAGTGTGGCTTGCGATAACGGCTGTACCGATAAACCCGGCCTTGCGCAGAACGCTGCCCGACAATGTTCTGAAAAATACCATTGCTGACTTTCTCATGGTTAATGTTAAGGGTTGACTTGCTCAATGATCGTTTCCGTGTCGTTTTGTATTTTCACCTTTCGGTTATGATCACCGGTTTGACTTTCATAAGAACGATTGTGCCAGCCCTTTTGCTCCACCCGCAGATCATTGTAGTTACCCGTTTGAGTCTGGTCGGCCACATTGTCGTCCCCCTTCTGCACCACGCTTGAGGTATTGCGTGATCCATTCTGATTGATGATTGCGGTATTCCCTCCAGTCCGAGCACCTTCTGCCCGGGCGGTTCCGCTCATTTCAGGATTGGACAACACTTCGTCCTGATAACGTATTTCGGCCATTTCACTCCCTCTATTTTTTTCGGTCATTTGTTTCTCCTCATCGCTTTGTGCAACGGCTGCACCACAGGTTCCGATCACAAAAACAAAGCTCGCCAATGTTACTGTCAGCTTATTCATCATCATCTTCCGGTTCTGGATGACATTCAAAGAGCCGTGCAACTTTCGAAGCACGGCTCTCTTTCAAAATTAATACTGATATCAATGCTGATTAATCATTGCTAAATTACCACTCCCTGTTTGCGTTATACGGACCTGCTGTAACGTCCCTGACTGGTCAACATCTGCAACGTTGGAGCTGCCGCGCTGATCAATGGCAGCTGTCTGATTGTTGCCATACTGATCAATTGAAGCTGTGTTGCCGTTACCACCGGTGTTTTGAGTAATCGTGGCCTTGTTATTATCGCCACCTGACTCCTGAGTGATCTTTGCAGTGTTACCCTCCGCTGTCTGACTGATGGTTGCGTTGTCACCCAGCCCGTACTGAAAAATTTCACCCGAATTGCCGCAACCGACCTGAGTGATCGTTGCATTCTCACCAACAGACAGATCTCCCTGGCTGATAGCGGCACCGTTACCACTCCCTGCCTGACTGATGGTTGCAATATCACTCACACCATTCTGAGTGAAGTCACCCGTATTACCACTACCGACCTGAGTGATCGTCGCAGTTCCAGCAACAGACAAATCTCCCTGGCTGATCGTAGAGCTGTTACCGCTCCCGCCAGATTGATCGATCTCTGCAGTATCACCTTCGCCAAGCTGCGACACTTTTGCGCTATCATGATCACCGCTCTGATGTACTGTTGCGGTATGATTACCGTTGCCTGCCAGCTTAATTTCTGCCGTCTCGCAGGACGACGATCCTTCCTGAGTTACAGTAATCGTATCTGGATTCTCCGTCGTCTCCGTTTTGTCTGTCGTGACTGTACCGTTTGATCCTGCCTGCGTGATATATGCAGTGTCGCCAGTAACCGGGTCAGCTGAAACCGGGCTGGTTATCAGCAAAAATGCTGATAAAGCGAGAAGTGTTGCTTTCATTGATTTCATAAGGAAGCTCTTGTTTAAAGATGTTTTGAAGACTAAATGAGGTAACTAACCATGATCAGCGGTTATAAATCAAATAATCATAATCAATGCTGTATCATCACCGCTGAATTACCGTTACCTGTTTGCGTAAGCTGGGCGAGCTTTAAGGTGCCTGCCTGGTCAACGTTTGCGTAGTTGGAGTTGCCATTCTGCACAATTGAGGTGGTGTTGGAGAGGCCATTCTGCGAAATAAGAGCGGTGTTTGAAATACCAGGCTGATCAATTGCAGCGATGTTGAAGCTGCCAGTCTGCAGAATGGTAGAGTTGTTGTTACTGCTACTGTTCTCCTGAGTAATCGTGGCATTGTTGATACTGCCTGACTGACTGATCACTGCCTGCTGATTCTGACCGCTCTGAGTGATGGAGGTCGTGTTGGAGAAACCGCTCTCATGGATGTTTGCCTCATTCGAATCAGTCGTTGCATCCTGGAAGATCGTGGAGCTGTTATGGCTCGAACCAGACAGCATGATCATAGCCGTATCCATATAACCAAGCTGCGACAAATTCCCGATATCATTATCACCAGTCATAATTACCGTTGCGTTGTTATTGCCGTTTCCAGACTGCGTTATATGTGCTGCTTCGTTCAATGACCCTGCACGCTGACTGACTTGAGCTATATTCTGATGTCCCGGCGACTCCGTCTGATCTATCGTGGCTGTACCGTTAGATCCAGTCTGCACAATATTGGCAATGTCGTCAGCGTCACTGGCAAAAGCAGGGAAGTTTATCAGCAGAAATGCTGAAAACGCAATGAGTGTACATTTAAATGATTTCATAGGATATTCCTTTCTTTATAGTGTTACTTTACTGTATAAGTCACAACATCAACGTATTAATGAAGTAAATAAAGTATTAATCTCCAAATATTCAGCTATTATTTTCTGAAAAATTTTTACTTATAAAGTGACTCCTGGATTTATTAAACTCAGGGCACTATTGTATCTTTTATGAGAGAGCATGTTTCATGGTTATTTTCTCTTGTTGACCTTAGCTGACTATACTTACGCAAACGATAATCTTTACTGATATGTATTTTGATCCAATGTATTTTGTTTTTGCCCTGCCACCGATGGTTCTTGGTTTATGGGCCCAGTTCAAAGTGAAATCCGCTTTTAAAAAATATTCTCAGGTACGCACCCAGACAGGGATTAACGGTTCAGAAGCAGCAAGGCGTATTCTTCAGCGGGGAGGCCTCGGGAATGTGACCATCGAAACCGCTCAGGGGATGCTTTCCGACCACTATGATCCCCGCAGCAAAGCGTTACGCTTGAGTGAAGACGTGTTCAACCTTCCAAGCATTGCCTCTGTGGGCGTTGCCGCTCACGAAGCAGGTCACGCATTACAGGACAAGTCAGGCTATATACCGCTGCAACTGCGCTCAATCATGGTGCCTGCTGTCTCAATCGGCAGCAATCTCGGCCCGATTATCTTTATGGCCGGCATGTTCCTTGCCGGAACACTTGGAACAACCCTTGCGTGGGCAGGAATCCTTCTTTTTGGTGCAACGGCTCTTTTTGCTCTTGTGACTCTGCCTGTTGAGTTTGATGCAAGCCGCCGGGCAAAAGAGCTTCTTGTTTCGCAGGGAATTGTGTCGAGTGCTGAGATGAAAGGAGTCAATACCGTGCTGGATGCTGCTGCGCTGACCTATGTGGCAGCTGCTGCACAGGCCATTACACAGTTGCTCTACTTCCTCACCGTCATGAACCGTCGAAACTCATAATACTGCCAGAAGGGTACCAAACTGGTACCCTTTGCTTTTTCAATCAACATCAACATAGCCTTGAAAAACAGTTTCAAAAAAAAACCGCTCGCGCTTCTGCTTGAGGAGATAAAAAGCGAACACCGATTGAACAGGGTTCTGGGTCCGGTTTCCCTGACAAGTCTCGGCGTAGGAGCCATTATCGGAACAGGAATTTTTGTTCTCATCGGGGTTGCCGCTCATGACAAAGCGGGGCCGGCTGTAAGCCTTTCTTTTGCCCTTGCCGGTCTGGCCTGTATTTTTGCAGCGCTCTGCTATGCGGAGTTTGCTTCAATGGTGCCGATAGCCGGCTCAGCCTATACCTATGCCTATGCCACCCTAGGGGAACTGTTTGCCTGGATTATCGGATGGGATCTGATTCTGGAATATGGAGTGGCTTCGGCAACGGTCGCTCACGGATGGTCGCACTACTTTCAGGATTTCATAGGAATTTTCGGGCTAGGGGTACCCAAACTCTTTGCTAATGCACCGCTCGACTTTGATCCAAACACTGGCATCATGAGCATGACCGGCTCCTGGCTGGATCTTCCTGCCGTACTGATTACTTTTGCAGTCACCGCTGTCCTGGTGAAGGGAATAAAGGAGAGTGCCGGGTTCAATGCAGGGATGGTCATTGTTAAAGTTGCAATTGTTCTGCTGGTCATCGTTCTCGGCGCAATGTATGTGAATCCCGCAAACTGGCGCCCTTTTGCTCCTTTTGGCTATTCAGGTCTGAGCATCTTCGGTCATACCGTTCTCGGTGAAGCAAGTCCCGGAGGCGCTCCTGTCGGGGTACTTGCCGGAGCCGCCATGATTTTTTTCGCCTATATCGGCTTTGACTCTATTTCTACCCATGCCGAGGAAGCAAGAAACCCTCAGAAAGACATCCCGATTGCCCTGATCAGTTCGCTTGTTGTCTGCACTCTGCTCTATATTGCTGTTGCACTGGTTATAACAGGAATGGTACCCTACAATCAAATCAATATTGATGCACCTGTTTCTAATGCTTTCAAGCAGGTAGGGATCGGCTGGGCACAATTTGTCATTTCGCTGGGAGCAATAACCGGTATAACCTCTGTATTGCTTGTCATGATGCTCAGTCAGCCGAGGATTTTTCTTGCAATGGCCAGAGACGGCCTGCTGCCGAGATCTTTTTTTGGAGCAATTCATGAAAAATTCAGAACACCCTGGAAATCAACCATACTGACCGGTCTTTTTGTTGCGTTGCTGGGAGCGCTGCTTCCCTTGAGACTGCTGGCTGAACTTGTCAACATTGGAACGCTTTTCGCCTTTATCATCGTCTGCAGCGCAGTTCTCATCATGAGAAAAAAACATCCGGAAGCCGAACGGCCATTCAGGGCCCCTTTGGTACCTTTTGTTCCTCTTGCTGGTATTTTTACCTGCCTCATCCTGATGCTCTCTCTGCCGGCTGAAAACTGGATAAGGCTTTTTGTCTGGCTGCTTATCGGGTTTGTCATTTACTTTTATTATGGGCGGAAACACAGCATACTGAACAACAGCAAACCATAACGACAAATTAACAATGCAGAGTAAAGTATTTCTCATTACCGGAGCCTCTACAGGCATAGGTGAAGCAACAGCAAAGAGAGCAATCAAGGCGGGATTCAGGGTCGTACTTGCAGCACGCTCAACCGATAAGCTTGAACTCCTGCAGAGTGAGCTTGGCCACCAGAGGGCATTTGCAGTCACATGCGATGTTGCAAGCTGGCAATCCCAACAGGAGATGGTAGAGCAAACCTTAAAACATTTCGGAAGAATTGACGTTGTTTTTGCAAACGCCGGTTTTTCCAAAGGTTCAACATTTTACGGCGGAGAGGATAAACCTGAAGAATGGAAAGAGATGGTGATGGTCAATGTATTCGGGGCTGCAACCACAGCTCGACTGACCCTGCCTGAACTGGTAAAAAACAGTGGTCATCTTCTTATCACCGGCTCTGTTGTTGGACGTGTCACCTCTATTCGCAACCTCTACTCGGCTACCAAGTGGGCCGTCACCGGAATGGCTCAGGCTATCCGCAATGAGATGGTTGGAACCGGAATCCGCGTCACACTTGTTGAGCCGGGAATCGTTGATACACCCTTCTGGGATAATCTGCAGAAGCCTGACTCTGCCAAAGAGTTACAGCCTGATGATATTGCCCGGGCTGTCATGTTCGCTGTCGGCCAACCGCCGCATGTTGATGTCAACGACATTCTGATTCGTCCCACAGGACAATTGCATTAAGGCTCCCCATCTTTCGAGTTGTCCGAAATCTCATCCTTTCTAAAGTAGTTATGCTTATATCATTTGAAGGAATAGACGGAGCAGGCAAAACAACCCAGATTAATAAACTGGTGACTTATCTGAACAGCCGGAACCAGGAGGTTCTAACCTTAAGGGAGCCCGGTGGGACTGAGGTGGCTGAAAAAATCCGCACTATACTTCTTGAAAGCAGGCAAGAAATAAGCCCTATCGGAGAACTGCTCCTTTTTTCGGCAAGCAGAACCGAACTTGTGCAACAGGTCATCATTCCAGCACTGGCCGTTGGCAAAACAGTCATTCTCGACCGTTTTTTTGACTCAACGACAGCTTATCAGGGTTATGGCCGTGGAATCGACCTTTTGCTGCTGCAGTCGATCATTTCCATTTCGACCTGCGACACTGTTCCGGATATAACGATTTATCTTGATATAGAAGCGGAAAAAGCTTTAAACAGAATATTTGCTAAAACCTCAATTCCTCTTACCTTTGAAAATGATGAACCAGACCGTATGGAGCGTTCGGGATTGGAATTTTACCGAAATGTACGCCAAGGATACCTTGATCTTATAACGCGTAATAAAGAACGCTTTATCTGCATTGACGCCCTTTTACCGGAAGCAACAATTCATCGTCAAATTATAGCATTTCTTGAGGAGCGATTCCCCGTTTTTTTACTATAAGTATATACGCACAAAAAATATATGCGCTATATAAACAAAAGAGAGGAATAGAGTTCAACTATTATTTTAATGATTCTGTTATTTGTATAACTTTTTATACAGTTTTTGCAAAGATTTTGTTTAAATTACGAAACATATTACTTTGCCTTCACTTCTCTACCGGTAACGCATGCACGAGAGTATTCTAAAAGAACGTCAGCTGAGCACATTCGGCACATCAATCACGTTACAGGATATCCGTACACTCAAAGAACTCTACCAACTGAAGGCAGAAACACGTGAACTGCGGGAACCTGTCGTCAGAAACATCATCAAGCAGAGAGTAGTAGGACAATCGTGTATAGAATCGCTTAAAAATGCGCTTTATTCACTTGAAACCATTTATATTGACGATCATACAGGGCAAAGACTGCTGCGTCTTGACGGGATGAAGCAGATAGAGGTTGATCTAACATATGAAATCAGGGAACTCCAGAAGGACATCTACTATCTTGAGTATGGAGAAGATAAATTCATAGATTACCTTGCAAAGTTTATTCCCGATTTCCGGATCTTTGTCAACAAAGGGGTTGGTTTACTCAGGGGTAAACGGTTTAATGCTTTTATCACAGATCGTGACGGTACAACGAATAACTACTGCGGACGATACCGTTCTTCAGTACAACCCATATATAACTCAGTTTTTCTAACCCGGTTCGCAAAGAACTGCTGTAAGTACCCTATAATCATTACTTCTGCTCCACTCAGAGACTTTGGTATTCTGAATGTCTCAATCAACCCAAGCAACACATTTGTTTACGCGGGATCTAAAGGAAGAGAGTTTATTGATCTTAACGGTGAATTCAACAGCTTTCCAATCGATGAAAAAAAACAGAAACTTATACGTCTTTTAAATGACCGGATGCTGGTACTCCTCCAGGATCCGAATTTCGAAAAGTTCAATTTTATAGGCTCAGCCTTACAGATCAAATTCGGCCAGACAACTGTTGCCCGCCAGGATATAAGCCACTCGATAAAAGAGGCTGAATCTGCTGCTTTTCTTGAAAAGGTAAAAAGCATCGTCCGTGAAATTGACCCGAGTGGCAAAAATTTCAGAATTGAAGATACCGGCCTTGACATTGAAATCATTTTAACCATTGAAGGGACTTCCGGTGAAGCGTCAATAAAAGATTTTGACAAGGGGGACGGGCTTTCCTTTATCTGCAGCAAGCTTGAACTGAACCCTTCCAAAAGTGCGACTCTTGTTTGTGGTGATACGCCTTCAGACATTCCGATGCTGAAGAAGGCCGTTGAGATGTTCGATGATGTCTGGGCTGTGTTTGTAACGAGAGATGGACAGTTAAAAAAGCAGGTTGCGGAGATCTGCCCGAACAGTTTTACAGTGCCTTATCCCGATATCCTGCTGACCATTCTTGGTCTGCTCTCTCTGTAAAAAATGCGTCATGTTAATTTTTAAAAAAACGCTATGAGCAACATATTCAAAGGGGCAATATTTGATCTTGACGGTGTCATTACAGGCACTGCGAAAGTACACAGCCTTGCCTGGGAATCGATGTTTAACTATTTCCTGAAAAATTATGCAGAAATCAACGATGAACTTTATGTTCCTTTTGACCCTGCTCATGACTATCACAAATATGTAGATGGAAAGCCGCGTATGGAGGGTGTTAAAAGCTTTCTGCTGTCGCGCGATATCGAGCTGCCCTATGGTGAACTTGATGACATTCCTGAAAAAGAGACCATCTGCGGTTTGGGAAACCGTAAAAATAACCTTTTTTCCGAAATTCTCATCAAGGAAGGTCCTGAAGTATATGCCTCTTCTGTTGAGCTTATCAATGATCTCATAAAAAAAGGCATCAAAATCGGAATCGCCTCATCAAGCCGCAACTGCCGGCTTATTCTGCAGCTTGCCAAGCTTGAACATCTTTTTGAAACCCGCGTTGATGGAGAGGTTTCCATTGAACTCGGTTTGAAGGGCAAGCCAAACCCTGATATTTTTGTCAGGGCAGCAAACAATCTTGGACTTGAACCTCATGAATGTGTTGTTGTCGAGGATGCTATCTCCGGCGTTCAGGCAGGCTCTCGCGGTAATTTCGGCTTGGTGCTTGGTATTGCCCGTGACATCGAAGGATCGAAACTGAGGGAAGAGGGCGCAGATATTGTAGTCAGGGATCTTGCGGAAATTACTATTGCTGATATCGAACGATGGTTCAGCGAGGGTCTTGAATTTGAGGGCTGGAATCTGACCTATACCGATTTTTCAGCCAAAGACGAAAAACTCCGTGAAACACTGACATCAACTGGCAACGGATACCTTGGTGTAAGAGGCGCCTATGAAGGTTCTTCTATTTCGCACTACCACTATCCCGGTACTTATATAGCCGGGGTTTTCAATAGAGTCCCTTCTGATGTTCACGGTCAGACAATTTTCAACAATGACTTTGTGAATACTCCGAACTGGCTCCCTATTGAGTTCAGAATAGGCGGCGGTGAATTCATCGATCCGTTTGATCAGAAGATACTCAGCTACCAGCAGAACCTTAATATTCGCAACGGCCTGATGGAGCGTGATTTCGTTATCCAGGATAATCTTGGAAGAATAACAAATATCCGCACCAGAAGATTTGCAAGCATGGATGATCCTCATCGCTGTGCACTGACGTTCACCCTGAAGCCCATCAACTACACCGCTGAAGTCGAGTTCCGCTCATCAATCGACGGACGAGTGAAAAACAAGAATGTTGCGCGATATAACGGGCTGACAAACGACCATCTTGAACACATCGAAAGCAGCCGGGAAAAAGAGATAATGCTGCTTCATGTTCAAACCCGGGTTTCACATTACGGCATTGTGACCGCTGCCAAAACAAGGGTATGGAGCCATGGAAAACCTCTTACAATTGAGCGAACAACATTAAGTGATACGCGATATATAGGCGAGTCCTTTAAAGTGCAGCTTAATCCCAACAAAGGATGCACTATTGAAAAACTGGCATCAATTCATACCTCGCTGGATAAGAACACTGCCAACCCAGTAAAAGCAGCCAGACTGTCGCTTGAAAGCAAGGACTCTTTCGACTCCCTGTTTAAGGAACATGCTGAAGCATGGGAAAAAATCTGGGAAAAGGCGGATATTGTCATCCAAGGCGACCGTTTCAGCCAGAAATTGCTCAGACTGCACACTTATCACATGATGTGCACAGCATCGCCTCATAATGTATCCATTGATGCCGGAATGCCGGCCCGCGGTCTTAATGGCGAAGCGTACCGTGGTCATATTTTCTGGGATGAAATCTTTATTCTGCCATTCTTTAACCGGCACTTTCCTGACATCTCAAAAGCGCTTCTGATGTACCGTTACAACCGCCTTGATGCTGCAAGGGAGTATGCGCGTGAACACGGTTACAAGGGAGCCATGTTCCCATGGCAGACTGCAGATGATGGCCGTGAAGATACCCAGATCCTCCACTTCAATCCAAAAAGCGGCTCATGGGGACCTGACCACAGCAGCCTGCAGCGGCATGTTTCGATAGCAGTATTTTATAATGTCTGGCGCTACATCTACGACTCTGATGACACAGATTTCCTGAATAAGTACGGTGCGGAACTGATGTTTGAAATTGCACGTTTCTGGGCATCAATCGCAACCTATTCTCCTGAATCCAGCAAGTACCATATAGAGGGAGTTATGGGACCGGATGAATTTCATGAAACACTTCCAGGCAGCGGCAAAGAGGGACTGAAAGATAATGCCTATACCAATATTATGGCTGTCTGGCTTTTTGAAAAAGCGGCTGAAATCGGTGAGAAAATTGATCCTGCCATACTCAGACACCTTATTTCGAAAATCCATCTCGGTTTTGATGAACTCAAGCAATGGAGAGATATCAGCAGCAACATGAATATCCTTGTTGACAACGATGGCATCCTTGAGCAGTTCGACGGCTACAAGAGTCTCAAGGAGCTTGACTGGACTCACTATCGCTCCAGATACGGCAATATTCACAGAATGGACAGAATACTGAAAGCGGAGGGAGACACACCCGATCTTTACAAGGTTGCCAAACAGCCTGATGTATTGATGACTTTCTATACTATCTCACCGGGAGAAGTTGCTGAACTGCTGGGCAAAATCGGGTACAAAATTCCAGATGACCTGACTCTGGTCAGAAACAATTACGCTTACTACGAACCAAGAACAAGCCATGGGTCAACGTTGAGCAAGGTGGTTCACAGCATCATCTCAAGCTACCTGCAAAATGGTCATGAAATGGCATGGAAATGGTTTTCAGAGGCTCTTAAGAGCGACATTCATGACACCCAGGGCGGAACTACCCAGGAGGGAATACATTGCGGCGTCATGGCGGGAACGCTTGATACGGTTATCCGTTATTTTGCTGGCATTTCTTTCTACAATGAGAAACTTAATGTGCATCCCAACAGGCCGAATCACTGGAAAAAGCTCAGCCTGAGCATCTGTTTCAGAAGTAACCGTTATGCTATTACCATTGCTGAAAATGATATCATTATCACACTGCTTGAAGCAGAGGGAGATGAAGCACCGGCATGTATTGCGGGAATACATCTCACGTTGAAAAAGGGAGTTGCGTATCATTCCGCTTCGGTCTGAGCACCAATGAAGACTGTTGCAACGTCTTCATTGGTGTATTTTTATCGATCAATCTTATCTTTTTGACCTATTGGATATCTTTTTATGCGCCTCTCAAATTTTCGATATACCCTCCCTAAAAGTAAAATAGCTGAAGAGCCGTCTACGCCTAGGGATAAGTGCAAAATGATGGTATTGAACCGGCGAAAAAAAGATATTGAGCATAAAATTTTTGATGATATTGCTGGATATTTTAAAAAGGGGGACTTGCTTGTTTTAAACAACAGCCGGGTTTTTCCTGCCAAAATATTCGGACAGAAGGAAAAGACCGACGCTAAAATCGAGGTATTCCTGCTCAGAGTTCTCAATAAGGATGCTGGATTGTGGGATGTACTGGTTGATCCTGCACGAAAAGTCAGGGTTGGAAACAAAATATATTTTGAGGAAGACGTTGTTGCTGAGGTCGTGGATAATACCACATCCCGTGGCAGAACCATCAGATTTCTTAATCCTGACATAGATGTTTTCAGTCTTGTTGAAAGAATCGGCACAATTCCCCTTCCGCCCTATTTTACCCGCTTGCCCATTGCCTCCGACAAGGATAACTACCAGACCGTCTATGCCAGCCAGACTGGCGCCGTAGTCGCACCAATGGCAGGTTTGCATTTCACCATGCCACTCCTCCAGAAAATCAAGAAAATAGGAGTAAAAATCCTGCCGATAACCCTTCATCCCAGTCTGAGCACCTTCAATGCCATAGAAGTCGAAGACGTTTCAAAGCATAAAATGGATTCGGAATATTTTAATATTCCCTATCAGACAGCAATGGAAATCAATGAAACCAAGATCAATAAAACAGGTCAGATCATCGCAGTCGGAACAACAACGTGCCGGGTACTTGAGGCCAATGCTACAGTTGACGGCAAAATAAAATTCGGAAGAGGCTGGACTGACAAGTTTATCTATCCCCCATACCAGTTCAAGGTTACCGATGCTCTTGTCACCAATTTTCAGCTCCCTGAAACAACACTGCTCATGGCCGTCAGTGCATTTGCCGAACACCGACTGCTTATGGAAGCTTATAAAATAGCACTCAAAGAGGATTACCGCTTCCTGGCATACGGAGATGCCATGTTTATTCATTAAACCCCTGTAGGGATTGATCTCTCTCATTATGAATGCCATTGCTATTATTGCCGCAAGCGGTATCGGAAAGCGAATGCAGCTCAAGGACGGACAGTGTAAACAGTTGCTTGAAATTGCAGGGTTTCCTGTTATTCATCATACCATAAGGGCATTTCAGGAGGCCTCTTCAGTCAGCACCATCTACATTGCCACAAAAGAAGAAAACATTCCAGCACTTGAGAGTATGGCGGCATCTGCGGGCTTCGGTAAGGTAAAAGCTGTTATTGAAGGTGGAAAAGAGCGTCAGGATTCGGTGAACAACTGCATCAAGGCAATTGAACATGCAATACGCACGACCGGTAACACACCAGACACTATTCTTGTGCATGACGGGGCCCGCCCGTTTATACAGCCTGAAGAGATTGATGATATTTCGCGACTATCGCTCCAGTTCGGAGCATGTGTCCCGGCAACAAGACCAAAGGACACAATCAAGTATATAGGATCTAATCCTGACTTTTTCGGGGAAACACCAGAGCGCAGCAGGTTGCTTCAGGTTCAGACACCACAGGGATTTCAATGCGGACTTCTCATCCAGGCTCATGAACAGGCAGAGCTGGAAAACTGGTATGCAACAGATGATGCCGCTCTGGTAGAACGTTTTTTTCCTGAACAACCCATAAAAATATATGAAATGGGTTATCACAATATAAAAATCACTACACCGGAAGATATTCCTGTCGCCGAAGCGATCTTCAATCAAAGGGCATCATGGTCTTAACGCGCTGAAAAAGAACAAATAAAACTTTCTCACAGCTTGTTTATTCATCTATGCTGTGGTATATTTTCAGCCCGGAAAATGGTGAGGTAGCTCAGTTGGTTAGAGCACAGGATTCATAACCCTGAGGTCGAGGGTTCAACTCCCTCTCTCACCACAAAAAAAGCGGGTGTAACTCAGTTGGTAGAGTGTTTGCTTCCCAAGCAAAATGTCGCGAGTTCGAATCTCGTCACCCGCTCATTTCCGGATATAATTCTTTCCCGTTGATACATACCCCTATGACTCTCTCCTCTATTTTCTTCACCCCGGTCAGTATTGAGGAAATCAACACTACTCAAATCATTGATGGCCAGATGGCACGGCATCTTGGTATTGAAATGACCGAAATCGGAGTGGATTTCATGACTGCAAAGATGCCTGTCGACCACCGTACCATCCAGCGTATCGGAATTCTGCACGGAGGAGCATCGCTGGCTCTTGCTGAAACTGTGGGAAGTATTGCCGCGTCCTACTGCGTAGATCGGGACTCTTTCTATATCGTGGGGCAAGAGATAAATGCCAATCATATCCGTCCTGTCAGGACAGGATTTGTCTATGCTACCGCCACTCCCCTGCACCTTGGAAAAAGCTCTCAGGTATGGGATATCAGAGTAAGAAATGAAGAGGGCAAACTGACCTGTGTCAGCCGGTTTACGGTTGCTGTCCTGAAAAAAGAACCATAACAAAAAGAGTCTGACACTGCCAGACTCTTTTTGCGTATTTATTTCTTCTCTTACGGCTTTTTCGGTAAATCGATCTTGAGATGCAGCTCACGAAGCTGTGCGGGGGTTACTTCCGACGGTGAGGACATCATGAGATCCTGTGCCTGCTGATTCATAGGAAAGGCAATAACTTCGCGGATGTTCTGCTCGTCGCGTAAAATCATGACAAGACGGTCAAGACCTGGAGCTATGCCTCCGTGGGGGGGTGCTCCAAGTTTGAAAGCCTCTATCATGTGACCAAATCGATCGTCTACCTCTTCTTTGGAGTATCCGGCAATACCGAATGCCTTGTACATGATATCGGGTCTATGGTTACGGATGGCTCCGCTTGAAAGTTCGATGCCATTACAGACTATATCATACTGATAGGCGAGAATATCAAGAGGAAGCATTGTTTCGAGCGCGTCCATCTCTCCCTGCGGCATTGAGAACGGGTTGTGTGAGAAGTCGATCTTTTTTGCTTCTTCGTTGTATTCATACATCGGGAAGTCAACAATCCAGCAAAAAGAGAGTTCGTCTTTGTCAAGCGTAAAGAGATCAGCAAAATAGGTTCTCATACCTCCCATGATTTTACAGGTGGGTTCCCATTTGCCTGCGCCGAAAAAGACTGCATCACCAGGTTCAAGACCGAGCTGCTCTTTAAGACGTGAGAGATCTTCTTCAGAAAGAAACTTGACAACAGGACCTTTAGGGCCTTCCTCTCGGAACTGGATATACGCAAGACCTGCAGAGCCGAGCTCTTTCGCCCGTTTTTCCGCCTTATCGAAAAAAAGCCTCGACTCATTTGCCCGGCCTTTTAAAACAAGAGCTTTAACGCAAGTTCCCTTTCTTGTATTATCTGCAAATACCTTGAATCCTGAATCCACGAAGAGTGAAGTTACATCACTGATTTCAAGGGGAATCCTCAGATCGGGCTTATCTGTCCCGAAACGGTTCATGACCTCTTTATAGCTGATCCTCGGAAAAGGAAACTGAGGAATCCTCTTGTCAGACATTGTACGGGTAAGATGTTCAATCAGGCCTTCAAGAATGGAGAACAGATCATCCTGTTCAATAAATGCCATTTCCATATCGAGCTGATAGAACTCCCCCGGACTGCGGTCGGCTCGGGCATCTTCATCTCTGAAGCAGGGTGCTATCTGGAAGTAGCGGGGAAAACCCGATACCATGAGCAGCTGCTTGAACTGCTGGGGCGCCTGAGGCAGTGCATAAAATTTGCCTGGATGAAGACGGCTTGGAACCAGAAAGTCCCTTGCGCCTTCCGGAGAGCTTGAGGTAAGAATCGGTGTCTGTATTTCAATAAATTCTTTCTCTTCGAGATAGCGACGGACAGCCGCAGTCAGCCGGCTGCGAAAAATAATATTCTCATGAATTTTTTCACGACGCAAGTCAATAAACCGGTACTTCAAACGGAGTTCCTCCGAGGTAGGCACCTCATCGGCAACCGGAAAAGGTAACGGGTGGGCGTGACTTTCAACGGTGATCTGACTTACAACAACCTCGATCTCACCGGACGCCAAACGGGGATTGACAGCCCCGGGAGCACGCCGGACAACGATACCTTCTATTCTGATAACCGATTCCACATGCAGCTGTTCGGCTTTTACAAACAACTCCCGTTGTTCCGGCTGTATAACAAGCTGACTTATCCCGGTATGATCCCTCAAATCTATAAAAATCAACCCACCATGATCCCTTTTTCTATGAACCCATCCTGCAAGCTTCACTGAGGTATTCTCAAGCTCCGGATTTAATAACCCGCAATAATCAGAGCGGAACCGGTTTTTCAGAGTCTGCGTGCTCCGTGCAGCTTTACTCATATTATTAGATCGTCCTTTGGTATTGAAAAAATTTAAACCGTCTGAAAAAACTGAATATGTAGAATTTTTAATAATTTATGAAACCTCTTCACCCACTTAGTAAACCAGCTCACCACCGAATTCCCTGATAATAAACCTAATGACCTCATTGCTGTCAGCAAGTTCCTGAAAAATGGTAAAAAGTGTCTTCTCTTTTGTGCATGCATCTTTCTCAGCATCATAGAGAATACGGAGTTTCAGGGGCAGCGCGTAAAACTCTGATACTTCCTTTTGAAGAACGACTATATCGAGCAGAAGCTCTTCATAGGAAAACTTTTTGCAGCAGACAATGTCGAGTACTCCGTCTGGACTGCACGCTCCAAGTTCACAGGATTGAAGATGGGTTGCCATAAAGTTCTGGGTTTTCCTGGAAATATGATCAAGAAACTGACGCCATTCAACCTTCAGTGTATCAAGATCTGCAATCTTTTTGAGAGCCACCTCTCCACCATCACTTGTTGTCCTGGATGACACACTGCCTCGAAGCTGCTGGACAGATGGGCTTGAGGCAAAGCCTGAAAGTTTTTTCTGCCATGAACCAAGATCTATTTCCCCAGGTGCTGACGGCTTATGTGTCGGTGATGGTGATGAAACAGGTGGAGCCGATGGAGAGGATTCAGGCTGCCCTTTCAGAGACTTATCAGGTGCTTTTTTTTTTGAGGAACAGCAGGGTGCTCAATATCAATAAGTTTGAGCAGTGCAAGCTCAAAACGAAACTGGTATTCAAACTGAAACTTCAGCTCCTTCTGGGTCAGCAGCAGAAAATCAACCATCTCCATGACGGAGCGTGGCGAAAAATTGGATGCATCGTGCTGATAGCGCTCACGTATGGCATCGGGGCGCTCAACAAGACGAGTAGAAGAGAGATTCTGCACGACCAGAAAATTCCTTAAATGCTCGATCAGTTTTTCAATAAAATCCTGTTCGTCATATCCATTTCTTATAACAAACTGCGCCACATCAAGCATCCTGGCGGGATTGTGCTCTGTAACTGCGTCAGTAACAGCAAACATCTGATCATCATCAATATAATTCAGCAGCTCGGCAACACCCTGGTAACTGATAGAACCTTCATGATCATTCTCAGCCGAAAAGGCTATAACCTGATCCAGAATACTCTGAGCATCACGCATCGACCCCTGAGCCTTGCGGCCGATAAGCTGAAGAGCATCACCATCAACGGTTATATGCTCGGCATCACAGATAAGCTGAAGCTGACGCTGGATATCCTCAAGAGGAATCCGCTTGAAGTTGAAACGCTGACAACGGGAAGCGATGGTTGCCGGAATCTTGTGAAGTTCGGTGGTTGCAAAAATAAAAATGGCGTGCGGAGGCGGCTCCTCAAGGGTTTTTAGAAATGCATTGAACGCTGCAATGGAAAGCATGTGCACTTCATCGATAATATAGACACGGTACTTTCCTTTCTGCGGTCCGTACCGGACATTCTCCCGCAGCATGCGGATATCATCGACACTGTTGTTTGATGCGGCATCAAACTCCGCAATGTTGAAACTGGTGCCCGAATCGAAATCCCTGCAGCTTTCGCACTCACCGCAAGGTTCGGTCACCTGCTGCAGATAGTCAGGGTCTTCCATCATTTTCAGGCAGTTCACTGCTTTGGCAAAAACCCTTGCTGCTGTTGTCTTGCCAACTCCCCGCAATCCTGAAAAAATATACCCATGCCCTACCCTGCCCATGCGAAGCGAATTCTGGATAGTACGGGTAACATGTTCCTGTGCTGTGATATCGGCAAACTTTGCAGGTCTGTATTTCCTGGCTATAACCTGATAACTCATAACTGCTCTTGATTAAGGTCTTCTAACAAGGTCGCAAGGGGCATATTCAGCGTGCTTTTCAGGCAATCCGAGACTCCCCTGCTGATTGCTTCCAAATTTAGGCTATTACCGTCTGAAATCAGTGTTCCATTTTCATCTCCCGCAAACCCAGGCGGAATTATTGCATAGAGATCGTAAAGCGTCAGCTCATAGAGATCGCGACTGATTGCCAGGTCACCATTTGCCGTAACATGCAGTACATCGTTCTGAAGCAGAATATCAACAATTTTTCTTAAATCGGAAGGTTGTAAAGAAGGAACTGTCTTCAAAATCTTCTTCATATTCATTGAATGACCGCTCTTCTGACCGTTCCATATTGAGCCAAGTACCGAAAGAATCACTGGAACACCCCGCAATGGATTGAATGATTCGACTACTCCGCTAAGGGGTTTCAGAGCTCCAAGACAAAACACAAATTCCGCACCTGTCAACACAACAACCCAACCGAGATAAATCCAGAAAAAAAGCATGGGAATTACCGACAATGCCCCGTAAATATGCTCAAAAGTGGAAATATGAGTGACATAAAAGACAAACCATATTTTTGAGAGTTCGAACATAACTGCTGCCAGGAACCCTCCGGACATGGCATGCACAAACCTTACCCGACGATTCGGTACAAGCATGTACAACAGACAAAAAGCAAAAATCGAATTTATGAAGGGAAGATAGGAAAGCAGGCGGGTTTTGAGCTCGAGAAGCGGGCCTTCGGTAAACACCGTATACCAGACGTAGGAGCTTGCAGCAAGACTGCTGCCGATAAGCACCGGCCCGAGCGTCAGTACTGTCCAATAGAGGGTAAAGCCCTGAAGTGCCTTTCGAGGAGCATGAACCTCCCATATTTCATTCAGGGTATGATCCACCGTCGAAATAAGAAAGAGCGCAATAATAAATAAAAACACCCCGCCAAGCAGTGGAACGCTGGCTGTCTTTTCAATAAAATCTGAAAGATAGTGATTGATCACTGCACCCGTTCCAGGCAGGAAATTCTGGACGAGAAAGTCCTCAATAGAACGCTTGAATGGAGCGAAAACTGAAAATACACTCAATATTGAAAGAATTACTGAAAGAACCGGCACAATTGAAAGCAAGGTCTGAAATGCCAGAGAACCTGCTCCAAGAAAAATCCTGTCATGAATAAAATTTTTCCAGAAAAAAGGGGCAAAAGCTCGGATATACTGCGCAATATCAGAACGGGTGCTGATTACGGCCTTATGAATTGTTTTTTCTGCCACTTTCATTGTTCTATTTTTTCCTCACTCTTCAGGGCAGAACTCGGTTCCAACAGATCTGACTCTTGTCATAAGCAGCAAACCAATTGTAAAAAACATCAAAAGTGATGCAAGTGCGGCCTTCTGACTGCCGGCATGCGCAGACACGAGACCAAACATAAGCGGACCGGCTATAGCCGAAGCTTTTCCAAAGGTGCCATCATAAAAACCGAAAAACTCGGTAACATGTTCTCTCGGTGTCAGTCTGGCCATCATAGTTCGGGATGCAGCCTGGGATGAACCCATTGAAAGACCGGCAAGCATTCCAGTATAAAAAAACAACTCCTTCCTGTCAGCAAAAATAGCAGCTAACACAACAACAAACCAAATCAGGAGCGTAATAACAATAGTTCTTTTCGGCCCGATTTTATCAGTAACAAAACCAAAAATAACGGAACCGGCAATTGCCGTAGTCTGTACCAGCATAAAAAAGACAATCAGTTCACCGGTAGTAAAGCCAAGGGTATTCTGGGCATAAATCGACGAGAAGGCTATAACGGTTAAAATAGCGTCATTATAGAAAAAATATGCAAGGAGAAAGCGCACAAGATCTGGATAGCTCATGATATGCTGAACTGTATACTTCACCTCCCTGATCGAACTGCCGATTGCGGTAAAAGAGATGGCCGGTCGCTTCTCTTTTTTTTGATCACGCAGCGCAAGAAAAATCGGTGCAGCAAAAAGTGCAAAAAAAACTGCAGCGGCCAGAAAACTTAACTGAACATTAGGTGCATTGGAGAGAACGATTCCTTTGCTCAGCAATGGCTTCGTCAGCAGAAGAATGGCAAACGCTCCAAGATACCCCATGGCAAAACCATACCCGGAGACTCTGCCAACACTCTTGTCCGTTGCAATTTCCTTGAGATAGGCATCATAAAAAACAAGGCCTCCCTCAAAGCCAATGTTTGCCAGGACAAAAAGAACTACCGCTGCAAAGGCCATTCCGGGTCCTGATAAGGAAAGCAACGCTGTTGCGACAACCGAAATCAGGGTAAAAGTAAAGAGAAAGCGCTTACGTTTTCCGGAATAATCGGCTGCAGCTCCAAGAACAGGCGAAATAAGGGCTACAAGCAGCATCGACAGGCTGATACAGAACCCCCACAACGCATCTCCCGATGGCTCACCGTTACAGATAACATTTTTAAAGTAGAGGGGAAAGGCAAAGGTAACCATTATAACGCTGAAAGAAGTGTTTGCAAAATCAAAGAGCAACCAGGAAAACACTTTATGCTTCTGCGTCACAGGCATAACTTATTTATATAAAGATTGATACGGACATTTTATTTTAACAATAACTCCTAAATAGGTATAAAAAGCAACATTCCCAATAAAAAATTAAGCCTCCCGATGACAAGTCGGGAGGCAACGAGGAGCGGAAAATAATAGAAGGTAGACCATCACTAACCGATTGGTTAAAAGTAATACATTTAATGAGTCATTCTAACTCTTTCGTTTTTGATCGATGACGGATTGCAGGATTGAGAGCTGTGCGGTGTCAGTGGTTTCTGAGATTTCATTGCTGAAAAGTGACTGTATCAAGTTGAGTGTATCCATGGCCTGTGTCGCGTCCAATGACTGCGATTCCATGTATTTATTAAGGTCTTGACTATTCAACACTACCCGGCCATACAACAATATCAAGATTATCTATTGCCTCATCATCCTAACTTTCAAGCGCCTCAATTATCTCGGCAAACGGTGCGTCCGGATTGTAATCTGATAGGAAGAACCCAAGCGCTTAAGCCTCTGCTTTCTCTCTTGTAGTCATTTTTTCTCCTGATAGGTTAGTTATTGCATGTCTATTTTAACATCACATACGCCGTCGTGCGGTTGCTTTGTGATGATGTAGCCGATACGGTTAATGAAGTGGTAACCGGGGATCAAGTACCACTGGCCTTCATCGCCTTCTATGATCGTCCAGACATAGCGTTCGTCGTACCGTTTGACATAGAACAACTCGGCTCCGTATGTTTCATACATGCACCCATTCCATGATGCCTTCGTGTCGAGGTCGTTAGCTATCGGGGTAAAGTGCTGGTAGAATTGTTTTTCGTTCATGCATCTCATTGTCAGTCTCCCCGCTTTGAGGTTGTGCCGTCAAAGAAAAATTCATCACCTTCATCGAAAAAGTTGAACCGCTTTTTGCATAAAGGAGACTCAGTTAAAAGTGAACTTCTCATGCTTCTCATTTGACTCAATCTCTAAAGGCTGGAATACCTGTGGCGTCTTCCGTGTTCATGTTGCGCACCCTGTTCTACATCTCATTCATCGCAAATTCATAAATATCACCTGTGGTTGATCTGGTTTCCTCACCATTCTCGCATGTTTTCATCCGCTCCGAGTAGTTGGCTATCCCTTCAGCAGCTCGCTCCAGAGTGAGTCTCATGCTTACCTTGTGCTCCATCATTGCTTCGAAAGCATATTCCTTTTCTGCCTTTGCGCAGTCAAGCTATATCCATGTTCGTATTGCCTTAACCTGCTCTGATGCCTGAGATGTTGACGCTGTTTTTGTCATTTTCGTGTTTCGTTCTAATTGACCATACCTTTATTTTTCTTTAATAATACACCAACATAACATTAACCCCGCTATTTTACAATAACGCAAGGAAAGTAATCGGCATTTATTTGTTTTTGAAACAACAAAGCCCCGCCTATGCGAGACTCTTGGGTTGGTATGAGGTGATAGAAGGTTGTCTTATTTTATTCCTGATGCCAGCCTCTTAAACTTTCTCGGAGTCCATTTACAACTGCTCTACAGAGTCATAGATATCCGGCATACAATTTTGCTCTAACCTGAACTTTGTCCCGTGGTTATGTCCTGTTCTTGCATCGAAATCGACTAAAAGCTTTCCAGCGTCTATTGCGGCAATAAATTTGCTTTGCGAAAACCCTTTTAACATAAAAATTTCACGATACAAGTAATGCTCTTTTCCATCAATCTTTTGAACATCTGCTCGTATATAAAAACAGTTGTTGAGTTTAGTCCCTGCCTTATGAAATAAATCGTCAAATCCCCAGTAAGGTTGGGGATTTAACTCTTGTAACCCGATTCTTTCATTGACCGTATTTATCCACTCTTCGTGCCGTGAATTAATTGTCACTGAATCAAAAGAAACCTCAACTCTTCGTTCTTCATGGTTGACCTTAATTCCGAATCCTCGATCAGTTCTTGATAATGCATTAATAGTTGCCCTGAAGCTCATTTCCCCTTTTGGGTATTTTCGGCCTGATTCTTGGTGCGCCCATCCATATTTTGGTAACAACAAGGAAGACACCAAAGACAATGTACGGGGTGATGGCTCCATGTGCATTAATGTCGTAAGAGATGACGTATTAGATCGCTGACACTTAAGCTCCCACTCTGCTGCATTTGGAATCGGCAGGTTGTTTTCTTCTATACCAAGCAAGTCCTCTAAAGTATTACCTATTCCACCAGAATTTCCGTGACGACGACTTTCAATCCATCCCATGTCTCTAATTTCGTGCAAAGCTGATATCAAAGAGGCTTTTGTATAAATTTTTTTCATCAAAATAATGGGAGGATGTTAAGGAATCTCTCTAAGCGCTTTTTTGATAACTCAACGTATTCCGACGACAACTCAATACCAACAAAATTGCGATTGAGCTTTTTAGCGGCGACAGCAGTTGTCCCACTTCCCATAAAAGGGTCTAGAATAAGCTGAGCATCAGTACTTGATATAATACGTTCAATAAGAGCCACAGGGAAAGGTGCGGGATGTTCATTTTTCATCTCTTGAGTGAATTCCCAAATATCGCCGTGAGAGTTCGCTCCCTTAGCCAAGACAAAATCTTTTTTACATATCATATAAATTACTTCGTAAGTAGGTAAAAAATAACCCTTATTGAAGTTGAATCCCCCTTTTCTTCGCCAAATAATTATTTGCCGCACAGGAAACCCTGCGACTATGTCTTGTCGATCTTGAAGCAACCCAGCCTGTACTCTCCACTTGTGATTGTAAAAAATTGCTCCATTATCCTTAATCAGCCGAAACATTTCAGTTAAACAATCACGCTGCCATTTGGCATATTCATCATGTGGCATGTTATCATTATGGTCAGAGTAGCCATTAACCAGAGCAGCGTTAGCCCATTTGCCACCTCGCCCGTCCTTCATACCATTACCAGTGGAATTTTTCAGGTTATACGGTGGGGATGTCACGACAAGATCAATGCAAGAATCTGGCATCTGGCGCATCACATCCAGTGCGTCACCACAAATAAATTTGTCATGGAAAGATAGAACATCGGCGGTGTTCTTCACGGATGATGCTTCTTGCTTCTTTGTTTCTTCAGGCAAAACTTGTATTGTTTGCTTCTCTGATATTAAATTTTGCATAGTTTCTTTTGTCACTTTCTTTACCGCTACAATTTTTCAAACCTTGCCTGATTTATCGTCGTTTAATTTACCACAACATCAATCAAGGGTGGATGATACTTGTCACAAATCTACAAATTAACTGCGGTTATTCCGCAGTGTCATCTACGACCGGCGCAAGCATTGGCAGCTCGTGTGCTGAGGCGGCTCGGTTTCTCAGCTGGGGAACTCATCGCCGATCTCTCTGACTTCGTGATCGTTCATCTTGCACTCTTCGCTTGCCAAGTAATCCTCAGCCGTCAACCATTACCGCTTGAAATCGAGGCCGTTATCCCAATAAAGCGAACAGATGGGAAAGTTTTCTTGCTGGGGAAAAACCGGTGGTTAGCCGGGTTCAGTTGATGCGCGAGATTGTCAGAGCTTAAACGTTTGAGCCACTATTAAAAAGAATGCATCAACAGACACCAATCAAAATAAAACAGCGAATATTCCAAACTTGCTTTTATTCTGTGCTCTTTTTACGAAGTGCACGCGCTCTGGTGGCGAGGGGTTGTAACTGTTTCTTGTTTCCATTGAGTTTTGCGCCATTCGGTATAGTCAAAGCGATCACGATTAATTAAAGCAATAAATCGTTCTGCTTCTACAGTGCCCAAAACTTCAATTAAAGCGAGAATGCCTTCAAATCGGATGTCTGTATCAGTCTTCATTTTTTGTTTCCTTAAGAACACGAATAAAATCTACTGGGTTGACCACTTGCAGGTTATCGTGATTAGCCATTTTACGAAGCAGCGCTTTATCTGTTGTCAAAAAGTATTCAGCTTTTACCAGAAATGGAATCAGGGGTACCTATACCTATATAACACCACCAACCATTACGATCCGACAATATGCTTGTAGAGCGATTCAAACAGTGGCCTTCCATCAAGAGAGCCGAGAAGCTTTTCGCTTGCTCTTTCCGGATGAGGCATCAGACCGAGCACATTACCCTGGCGATTAATAATGCCTGCAATATTTTTCAGCGAACCGTTGGGATTAGCTTCATCGGTTACTTCGCCCAATGAGTCGGTATATTTAAAAACAATCTGGTCGTGATCTTCAAGGCTTTCGATCACCTCAGAAGGGGCAAAGTAGTTCCCTTCTCCATGAGCGATTGGAATGCTGAGAACGTCACCCTCATTATACTGGTCGGTAAAAATAGTGGCACAATTGACAGGCCGGATGTTTGTCTGACAACAGAGAAATTTTTTATCTCTGTTCCGGGAAAGAGCGCCTTCAAGCAGTCCGCTTTCAAGCAGTACCTGAAATCCATTGCAGATGCCAAGAACAGGAAAACCCTTGCGTGCAAACTCGATAACCTCCTGCATGATCGGTGAAAAGCGTGCAATTGAACCAGCTCGCAGATAGTCGCCATAGGAAAAGCCACCGGGGAGAATAATCGCCCGTGCCCCTTTAAGATCATGCTCATTGTGCCAGAGCATAACCGGCCTTACACCATCAAAAGAAGCTACAGCATATTCAGTATCATGATCACAGTTTGAACCAGGGAAAACAACAACGCCTACAAGGACATCAGCCATAGTTGAATGCTATTTATTTAAGGTGTTCAGAGGTGTTCCAGTTCAAAGGAATAATTTTCCATGACAGGATTCGATAACAGTTTTTGAGAAATCTCATTGGCGATACGTTCTGCTTGAAGCAGATCCTGTTCATTGATCGTCACTTCGATATATTTACCAATTCTGGCCGACTCCACTGTACCGTATCCAAGATTTTTCAAAGCATGCTCTACGGCTTTTCCTTGTACATCAAGAATGGACTGTCGAAGGGTAACCTTTATTTTTGCAGTATAGGGCATTATTACGCGTATAGTTTGAATGGGAAAAAATCAAAGCTGCCACTGACGGCACAGCAAAGTGAACGACCGAACAATACCGAGCAGAATATACAACAACATGGCAAGAAAAAAAGCCTTGGCATGAAAGAGAAGAACACAGAAAATGGCTACAACATAGAGTGACATCTGCAGTGGCTTCTGCCGGAAAGATTCAACCGTAGGCTTTGGTAGAGCATCATAATTTACCTTACTGACCATAAGAATAGCAAGAGCAGTTGCAAGCCATGCAAGGACAATCTGCATCGACTTTGCAGGGAAAACCGGTTCAACGATCATCCAGAGCACAAAACCTGCTATTGTTAAAGCCTGGGCCGGAGTCGGGAGACCGGAAAAAGAGTCTTTGATATAACCGATCATACTGATATTAAACCGCGCAAGCCTCAGACCACTGCCGATCATAAGCAGTGCACTGACACAAATGCCAGTAATCCCTGGCAAACCTTCAAGACCAAATTTGTAGACCAGATATGCCGGGGCTGCTCCGAAAGAGACAAGATCAGATAGTGAATCCAGCTCAACCCCAAAATCAGAGGTTCCATTGGTAATTCTGGCCACGAACCCATCTATGGTATCAAAAAAAGCTGCCAGAATAATAAACCAGCATGCCATCATAAAACTTCCCTCTCCCGCCATAACAATTGCGATATAGCCGGAAACCATATTCATGACGGTAAAAACGGAGGGTACAAATGAACGCGATACGAACGAAAATAACTGGGGGCGATCCTGTGAACTGTTTCTCAGAAAAGGAGGGTAGCGTTTATGAGTCTTTTTTTTGCCAGCATCATCCATATAATAAAAATATCGAACATCAGAATAAAGATTATCCGGAAAGGCACAAGAGTGCCATTTTGGTTTGTGACTTTGAAAAGTACAATCTTTTCAGCAAGTTATTAAACAGAAAAAAAGAAGAGATGTCACCATCAGTAACTTTCATCAGTCGTAGGGAACTCTTTCTCCCTGACATCGTGAACGTACTGACGGACAACAGTTTCTATAACAGTGTTTAAATCTGCATACTGGCGCACAAAACGAGGATGAAATTCACGGTTCAACCCAAGAATGTCGTTGATAACAAGAACCTGGCCATCACATTCAGCGCCGGCGCCGATACCGATGGTGGGAATAGTCAGTAAACTTGTGACTTCTGCGGCAAGTGAAGATGGAATTTTTTCGAGCACTACGGCAAAAGCGCCAGCCTCTTCGAGAATCCTGGCATCTTCGAGAAGCTGTTTGGCCTCCATCCCTTCCTGGGCTCTGACCTTGTAACTCCCGTACTTATAAATCGACTGTGGCATGAGGCCGAGATGACCCATCACCGGAATGCCGACATCGGTAATTCTTTTGACGGTTTCGGCAATAATTCTTCCCCCTTCCAGCTTTACAGCATCGCACTCATGCTCCTTCATAATCTTTCCGGCATTGCGCAACGCCTCCTCACCGGAAAGCTGATAGCTCATGAACGGCATGTCGATAACCACCATTGCTCTGTTGCTCTCGTCCTTCACTCCCCTGACAACAGCTTTGGCATGATAGATCATCTCATCGATCGTTATAGGCAGGGTCGTACTGTGACCTGAAAAAACATTACTTGCTGAATCGCCAACAAGAATGACATCAACACCGGCACGGTCAAGAATCCTTGCCATCGTATAGTCGTAGGCAGTCAGTACAGAGATTTTTTCGCCACCCTGCTTCATATCAAGAAGCCTTCTTGTAGTAACATGAGCAGCTTTCTGCTGAGCGTTTCTGTTCATAGTGCTTCCCACTTAATTAATTAGATATTCATAACCTTTGAGAATATCCGACAACTTATCCTGGTGAAGATATTCAACATTTAGACCATAAAGCTTTCCGAGAACCTTTCTCATCAGCTCCGTCAGATGGTCGTATTGTGGAATGCAACCAAGGATCTCTTCGAGAGAGATGGTTTTTCGATCCATTTCATCCCTGATACTCTCAAAAGTATCCCCTTGAGAAAAAGTAATAAACTCAGCAAGATCTTTATGACGTCTGGAAAGCGGAAGCGAACCATGCTGTAGAAGAACATTTCTGGTCTTGCGCTGTGCCGAACCAACTAATTTCCGCCCCTCCACCTGTAATTCATGTTTGGCCGATGCGGTAAAACAACTGACCGAGCCTGCCGAAGGCGATCTCTGAAGAGTCGAACGGCAGAACTCTGCATGAATTCCCATACCTTCAAGAGCAAGCTGAATCACTTCATGAACCATCTTGTAGAGCACAGCATTCTGTTCAGAAGAGTCAGAAAAAAAGCTGTAGGTAAATTCATCAGCATGAAAGACCGCACGTCCTCCAGTCGGCCTTCTGACAACATCAACACCAGCCATGCGGCATTTTTCGGAATCAATACCAGAAGAGTCCTGATTATACCCTAAAGTAACAGCGTACGGCCGCCAGGCATAGAAACGCCAGAGACAACTCTGCTGGCCATACTGCTGCTGAAACCGGCCATCAAGAAATGCTGCCATCAGCCGCCGGTCAAACTCCATATTTTCCTCACCAGAATGCAAGCCGGTATCAATACAATAAACCTTAGAAAAAATGGCATTCACAGTAAAAAATCCTTTCGAGTAGATGATATACAGAAATTGTAAAGATACCTGGCAGAAAAGCATATCGAAAAAAAGACAAATTGCTGACTTTAATTAATAAAAAAGTTACACTCCATCGAGAGAAGAACGTTCATTTTCTGATTATTTTTGCCAGTTACATTGTTAGTGTCCATCGATACGGGTATTTTGCGAAAATCTGCTAATCCCATCAGTTGATAAACAAAGCTTTTGCCATGAGAGCAATAACCATCTGAATGCAGAACAATCCGAAATTACGAAACAATCTACAACCATCACAAAAGCACCTATGCAACTTATCACTGTTGCTCTCATTTTTGGAGGCAAGTCAGCTGAACATGAAATATCGATTATCTCAGCAAGATCAATTGGAGCGAATATCAATACTGACCACTACAGAATTGTTCCTCTCTATATCACCCATGACGGCGTCTGGTTCTGTGAAGGAATAGCCAGCGACATTCTGAACCTGGATTTATCAGCCCTTTTGAGAGTTTCATCGCCTGAAGCAGTATCCAAACATCTCAGAAACATGGTACAGCACTCCCCTCAGAAACCCTTTGACTTAAATTTCAAGGCGGCTGGCATTGATGTCGCATTTCTTTCGCTCCATGGCTCGTATGGTGAAGACGGCCGTATTCAAGGTTTTCTTGATACCTGTGGCGTTCCTTATACTGGATGCGGCGTTCTCGCCTCAGCACTCACTATGGACAAGGCGCTCACGAAACTGTGTGCGGCTGATGCAGGCCTGGTTGTAGCGCCATCCATAACATTATTCAGCACCGAGTACCATGCTGACCCTGAAGGGGTTCATGAAAGCATCGAAAAACAGTTAGAATACCCGTTATTCATCAAACCGGCACATTTCGGTTCTTCGGTAGGAATATCAAAAGTACATTGTCTCGAACAACTGCCTGCAGCCCTTGAATTTGCCTGCTCGCTGGATTCGAAAGTACTTGTCGAAAAGGCAATCACAGGAAGGGAAATAGAGGTTGCCGTGCTTGGCAATGAGCTGCCGACAGTCTCAATATGCGGTGAGATCGAGCCAGGTGGGGACTTTTATGACTATCAGGATAAATATATCCGTAACACTGCAAAGCTCTTCATTCCTGCCCGTATACCCGGCGAACTCCAAAAGAAGGTACAGAACGCAGCAATAAAGGTGTACAATGCGCTTGGATGCAAGGGTATGTCAAGAATTGATTTTTTTGTTGACGAAAACAGTGGATCCGTCGTTCTAAACGAAGTCAATACCATTCCAGGCTTTACCGATATCAGTATGTTTCCAAGACTCATGGAGGCGACCGGTATAAATTTTCCGGAACTTGCAGATCGCCTGCTGCAGCTCGCACTTAACAAAAACGAACTATGAAGAGAGTAATGCCATGATCAGTAATCCGCACTTTTTTTTTGCGGAGGTTTCGCTTGACCTGTCCAGAGGAAAATTCCAGTCGGGTCTTGACAAACTCATTCCATTTTCCGACTATTTTTCGGACTCATACCTTTTTCACCTGTTGTGTGCAAAAGCGCTCAGAGGTCTTCAAAACTACTCTCTGGCCAGTGAATATTTACGAAAATGCTGCTCAATTGCCCCCGCTAACGAGGTTGCATGGAATGATCTCATAGACCTTCAGGCTTCAGGAAATGGATTAGAAAACTGTGCTCCATCTGCATTGTTCGATCCTATCTCCGACGAACTTGAAAAGCTCACAGCGGAACTCATGAAGTTTAATCCCGTACAAACAACGGAAAACTCTGATCCAACCTCCATCCATGAACAAAAACAGCCTTTCCCTGACGATTCAGCCATTGCTGTTCCCACTGAAAGCCTCGCCAGCCTTTTCACCGCGCAGGGAGCTTACAAAAAAGCCATAAAAATCTATACAGTTCTCATCCAGCTGAAGCCGCACAATGCGGAGCATTACAGAGCAGAGATTGATTCACTCCTCAACCGGCTTTGAACCGGAACAACACAAACAACCTTCAATGACTGGAACTATTAAACCTCTATTAACGTATAGAAGTCCTTATATTGCACTCAACAATTTACACTCAACACTCGATAATCTAAACGGTTAGCACTCAGTATCTTGGTTTCACGGTTTTTTCTCTCTTTCTGTATAATAGCGCTTGTTCTTGCGCACCCTTCCTTTGGTATGGGTACCGAAGTGAAGGGGAAAACGCTCTCTCTTGCCAACTGCATTGAAATAGCGCTGAATAACTCAACTTCTGCAAAAAAAGCGAAATACAATCTGAAGCTGCAGGGTGCCGATGTTCTGAGAAATTACGGTTCCTTTCTTCCAAAACTTTCTTTCTCAACCTCTTATACACCCTCTGCGCTCAGCAACACCTATATTCAATACGACCCATCCATTCCACCATATAAAATCAAAACAGAGAACGCATCGATTAATCTCACCCTTGCAACCTCCCTGAATCTATTCAACGGTTTCAGTGATTACGCATCCCTGGAGTCAGCGCTCAATAAAGAACGAGCAGCTTACCACACTCTTTCAAGAGCGCTCCAGACTATAATCTACGATGTTACACAGTATTACTACCAGGTACTTCTGAACCGTGAACTCCTTGATATTGCCCGGGAAAATCTTCTCTCGATTAAAGATCAGCTTACACTTACTGACCGGCAATTTCAGATCGGCCTGAAATCCAGGACCGATCTCTACCAGCAACAGGCTGCTGCTGCAGAAAGCGGCCTCTCCGTTATTCAGGCAGAAACCCGAATGCGGCGCAGCATGCTCGAACTGCTCCGCCGACTGCAGATCGACCCATTGACTACAATTTCACTCGAACCTGTCTCAAACGAACTGAACGTTGCACTTTCTTCGAAAACCGATATTGACTCTCTTGTCACGATTGCCCTTGAACATCGAAGCGACCTGAAAAGCAAGGGGCTTGAAACCAAAGCGGCACAATGGCAGATAACGCAATCCAGAGCGGCATGGTATCCGCATCTGGATCTTAACGTCAACATCAACAGTGGCGGAACCGGGTTCCTGCGACAGAGTTACGGTGGATATACTACAGATTACTCCTATCCTCCACTTTCAGATCAGCTGCGCAACTCAATTGGATACTCGGTGGGACTGAACCTCAGCTGGTCAATCTTTGACGGTTTTCAAAGGCACTACAATGTTGAATCAGCTAAAATCAACCATCTCAACCAAAAGCTTGATTATGAGGATCTGAAAAACAATATCGCCCTTGACTTACAACTGGCCGCAAATGACTATGGTTCGGCATTAATGCAAATCGAAAAATCTAAAGTCAACCTGACTGCTTCCAGCTCAGCTTTTGAAGACATCAAGAGAAAATATGAAATAGGTGCAGCCGGCTTTGTTGAACTCAGCACTGCGCGGGCATCTCTTTTCAACGCACGCTCCAATCTTTCGCAGGCAACGTATAATCTGGCGCTTCAAAAAAGCGTTCTGGATTATGCGACAGGCACAATACCCATACCATAGCAACCTGAATCCAGTAAGTAAATCCATGAGCAAACAAAAATCCCTGCTGAACCGCAAAACGATATTGATCACTCTTGCTGCACTTCTCGTTGCCGGAGGAGCAATCTTTACGCTTCTAACTCTCAGGGAAAAACCCGTTGAGGTAACAATCGAAAAGGTTTCCGTAAAAGAGGTTGTCCATATCGTTACGGCAACAGGAAAAATAGAGCCTGTTCTTGTCGTTGCCATCTCACCGGACGTCTCTGGTGAAATTCTCGAACTGCCCATCCAGGATGGACAAAGCGTAAAAAAAGGAGATCTGCTGCTTAAAATTCAGCCCGACCTCTATATCAATCAGGTTGAACAGAGCCTTGCCCAGCTTAATTCAGCAAAATCACAAAGTCTTGAATCACGATCGAAAAAAATTAAGTCGGAAGATGATTTTCGTAAAGCGCAGCTCCTGTTCAAAGATAAACTTATATCAGAAACTGATTACCTGGCTTCCAAAACAAATGCCGATGCTGCCCGTGCTGTCTATCAAGCTTCACTTCATCTCATTGAACAGAATAAAAGTCTTCTTGACCAGAATCAGGATCGCTTGAAAAAAACTGTGGTCCGTGCTCCTATCAGCGGTTCCATCATCGTTCTGAACAACAAGCTTGGTGAACGTGTTGTCGGTACAGGGCAATTCCCCGGCACCGAAGTTCTCCGGCTTGCCAACCTTGACAGCATGCAGGTCAAAGTAGAGGTCAATGAAAACGATATAATCAATGTCAAACCGGGAAATCCAGTCTCCATCAAAGTCGATGCTTTCGGCGATCGAATATTCCAGGGAGTGGTGCATGAAATATCGAATTCAGCCATTTCGAAAGCAACCGGCACACAGGAAGAGGTCACAAATTTTTCGGTCAAGATTCACATCTTAAACCATGATCGCCTGCTTAAACCCGGTATGAGCGCTACTGCTGATATTGAGTCACAACGGGTTAAAAACGCGCTTGTTGTCCCCATTCAAAGTGTGACAATCAGAAGTACAACCAAAACCCCGGAAAGCGAAAGTCCTGACAAATCCGTCACCATTGCAGCTAAACCCAAAGCACCCGACAGCCAGCAAGGGGTATTTGTCATCAAATCAGGCAAAGCATCATTCCGTCCGGTTAAAACAGGAACAACAGACAATACCCATATTATCGTCACAGAAGGACTCACAAAAGGAGAAGAGGTTGTTTCAGGAAGCTACACAGCCATTACCAGCCAGCTCAAAGAAGGATCCATTGTCAAACAGCAGCAACGATAGCCCGGGAATGCAGTCCCCAGCTATCATCATTATGCAATCGCTCTGTAAATTCTACACAATGGGCGATCAGGAGGTCAGGGCACTCGACTCGATCAACCTTGATTTCAAGCACAATGACTATGCTGCAATCATGGGTCCATCAGGAAGCGGAAAGTCAACACTTATGAATATTATCGGGTGTCTTGATACCCCGACTTCAGGTATTTATGAGCTTAACGGACAGCATGTTGCTGAAATGGACGAAGATGAGCTTGCCCGTATAAGAAATAAGGAAATAGGTTTTGTTTTTCAAACCTTCAACCTGCTCCCACGCCTTAATTGTCTTCGCAATGTCGAACTGCCCCTGATTTATGCCGGTGTCCCGCCTGAAGAACGGGAACAGCGTGCAGCGGAGGCACTTGTTAAGGTCGGTCTCGGTGACAGGATCACGCACAAACCTGCAGAACTCTCCGGAGGTCAGATTCAAAGAGTAGCCATAGCAAGGGCTTTGATAAACAAACCATCGATCATCCTTGCCGACGAACCAACAGGAAACCTCGACACTGCGACCAGTCACGATATCATGGATATTTTCGGAGCACTATCCGATGCTGGAAATACCATCATCCTTATTACACATGAAGAGGATATTGCCCGCTACACCCGCAGAGTCATCCGGCTCAGGGATGGAAAAATAGAAAGCGACCACAAGCAATGAAACTGACCTACCGACAGTTTCGCTATGAAACCACAGAGAGCATGAAAATGGCTCTCTTCCAGATCAGGGCCAATAAAATCCGCTCTTTTCTAACCGCGCTCGGGGTCATCATCGGTATTGTTGCCATTACCATGATGGGCACAGCGATCAATGGTATTGACCGGGGATTTGATAAAAGCCTTGCCATGCTCGGCTACGATGTTATCTATGTCCAGAAATCATCGTGGACCACCATGGGACAATGGTGGCTCTACCGTAACCGTCCAGACCTGAAAACAGAGTATGCCGATCAGCTTAACAGAATTATTGCTGCCAATCCTCGATCTGAACTTCTCCTCGCGGTTCCGCAAATGTCAACCTATCAGGCATCAGCAAAATACAGGGATCGAATCCTTGAGCAGGTATTTTCTCTTGGCACCAACCACGACTATCTGCAAACAGCATCAGGCGGTCTTACCTCGGGCAGGTTCTTTACACCTGCTGAATCTGCCAGCAGTGCAATGGTCTGCGTCATCGGCGATGATATTGCCACCGGCCTCTTTCCAAATGAGCCTGCTCTCGACAAAACCATCCAGATGAAAAATGGCAAGTGTCGCATTATCGGCATTTTCAGAAAACAGGGAAAGTTCCTCGGGCTCTTCAGTTTTGACAATCAGATTATCATGCCGCTCGGAGCTTTTGAAAAGGTCTACGGGAAAAAAATGTTCACAACAATCAGGGTTAAAATCAAGGAGCAGACACATGTTTCAGAAGCAAAGGAGGAACTGCTTGGCCTGATGAGAAGAATCCGCAGGATTCCTGCAGGAAAGGACGAAGATTTCTCAATCAATGAACAGAGGGCATTCAAAAGCCAGCTTGACCCCATCAAAAACGGAATTGCAATCGCAGGTATCTTCATTACCGGAATGTCGCTTTTTGTTGGAGCTATCGGTATCATGAACATCACCTTCGTCAGTGTAAAGGAGCGCACAAGAGAGATCGGACTTCGCAAAGCACTTGGAGCAAGACGGCAGACCATTCTCCTGCAGTTTCTTATTGAATCGGTGATGATCTGCCTTATCGGAGGATTTACCGGGCTTTGTACCGCACTCTTGATTACTTTCTCAATCGAAAAAATAGTGCCTGATTTTCCGATACAATTCTCTCTTGACCTTGTTCTAGCAAGTCTTGCGGTCTCAGTGATTACAGGTATTATCTCAGGTCTTGCACCTGCCGTTACGGCATCGAAGCTTGACCCTGCAGACTCGCTGCGTTATGAATAGGAGTACTTATGCTGCTGCGTGAAATCATTATCCAGGCGGTTTATTCGCTGACTGTAAACAAGCTCCGCTCCTGGCTCACCATTATGGGCGTCGCCGTAGGTGTCTTTTCCATCATAGCCGTGATGACAGCGCTGGATGCCGTTGATAAAAGCGTTGAATCGGGCCTTACAAGCCTTGGAGCCAACACGTTCCAGATACAGAAAAATCCTGCAACGGTTTTCGGCAGCGGCCACAAACGGAACATCTATGCTAACAGGAAGGATATCACCTACGCGCAGGCGCTGTTATTTAAAAAAAGCATGGAGACGCATGCCCGGACTATAGGCTTCACCATTTCAAGTCAGGCCAATCTGGCAAAATATGGCAACCGCACGACAAATCCCGATGTCACGTTGACCGGCGGTGATGAAAACTTTTCCATATCCAACGGCTACAATGTTGTGCTTGGTCGCAATCTCTCACAAAACGATATTAAGTCGGCAAGAAACACCGCTGTGATCGGCAGCGAGCTTACAGCAACACTTTTTCCTTCAGGCGAAAACCCGCAGAATAAATTCATCAAGGTCAACGGAGAGATCTATACCGTTACTGGAGTTTTTGATAAAAAAGGGGCGGCATTCGGCCAGAGCCAGGATAATTTCATCCTTATTCCCATTACCCGCTACCTGGATCATATTAATGAAAAAAGCAGCCTGAGCATTACGGTTGAGGCTCTTTCACGTAAAGACTATCCGCTTGCCATTGACCGGGCAATCGGAGCCATGAGACTCGCCAGGGGATTGACGGTAAAGGACATCAATGATTTCGAGATCAGAACAAATGAATCACTCATAGACTCGTTCAGAGATATTCAGCGCGCCATAAGTACCGGCGCATTCATCATCAGCTTTATGGCACTCCTTACTGCGGGAGTGGGTATCATGAACATCATGCTGGTGAGCGTGACTGAAAGAACCAGGGAGATCGGCATCAGAAAATCGATCGGGGCACCTAAAAGCAGCATTCTTCGCCAGTTCCTTTTTGAGTCACTTTTTTTATCAATAGTCGGAGGTGTCATCGGCATTATTGTCGGTATTGTGGCCGGTAATATCGTTTCCTTGAAATTCAATCTTCCGCCAATATTTCCCTGGGTCTGGATAACCGTCTCCATGATTGTCTGCTCCACAATCGGCATGACGTTTGGACTCTTTCCTGCATGGAAGGCTGCAAATCTTGATCCGGTTGAAGCGTTGAGACCAAAGTAGGTGAAGTGAAAGAGTCAATTATGTTCCAGGGACGGTGATGGTTTCATCCCCCTTCAGCGCATCACAGAGTAAGGGAGAGCAGGGATCGCAATTCTGGCGTGCGACACATGCTTTTATATGACTGGACACAGCATAACAGTAGAGACAGCCGTGCGTACAGGTGTTGTATCGGCCGATATCTCGGCTCTCTATGCAGCCGCAGGCTTTGCGTTGTCTGCTGTCCTTTTTTTTGGCTGTTAACTGCCGTCCGGTAATGCTTTCGACAAGATCACTGTCGATACAGCGGCTGTGCATGATGCCGAGATGCGTAAGGTCAATATCCTCGCTGCAGGTACAGAGTGCAATGCCATTCCGGTATGCGGCTTCAGCAAACATTCCCGCTATCTCTTCCATTACTGCCTGATCGGGCATGATGCAGCCGAAATTGCGCATCCGGGTTCTGACCTTGCGGTAGTCATCAAAAAAACTGATGATAGATCGCTCGGTATAGCCCGAAAGTTTTTCGGCAAATTGGCGAAAAGAGGCAGCATGCCAGGCGGGAGTATAAAGATCACTGAAAATAACGGGATCGTAGCGCCAGACTACCTTTTCAGGTCCGATAAGACGAGAAAGCCGTTTGAAAACCTCAATCATAAGCTGTTTATCCGCAACTCCAGGTTCAAGCACGGCATTGTATGGGGTAAGAGTAAAAAGAAAATAGTAAGCGTATCCCAGGGAATCAATTGTCGGCAAACAGGATAGAAAGTTTGCAGGATTTTTTGTCCAGAAAACAATGGCGTCAACCACGTCAGGAGATAGCAAAATCCTGCTTACCTGTTTAGGCTGCATGGGGTTGCGCACCAGCACCTCTCCAGCCAGCAGACGATGGACAAACCACTCACCATAAAAAGCCGGAATATCACTCCTTCTGCTTGCACTGATAATCATTTATAAAAATGTTTTTCTCCCTTCAACCTTTGCGGCTTCCGTGGACGATGCCATTCCGACAGGTTTTCCTGCCATCCTCGGCCAATAGTATGTCAATTACAACTTTTATAGTATATTTATAAGATCCATACAGCGTGAATCAGTCGTGATATTACTCTTTGTCCTTGAAAAGACCAACCCGCAAGATTCATGCTTGATTCGGTGATTGCATATGTTCAGCCAACAGATCCCACCGCAATATATCTGTTCCTCTTCCTCTGTGGGTTTTTAAAAAATTTTTTTAATGTGGTACCCCTGGATCTCCCTATTGCTTTGACAGGTTATCTGATTTTTTATAAAATATCAGCGGATTTATTGCATTTCTGTGACACCTTTACATTGAAATGCGTTTGAGAAAGAGGTTATCATAATCTTCCATCAAGCACTTCGGTAACATGAAAACAATAGCACTCTACAGTATCAAAGGGGGGGTAGGGAAAACTGCTGCCGCAGTGAATCTCTCTTACCTCTCTGCCCAGCTTTCTCGGCAAACCCTGATCTGCGATCTCGATCCGCAGGGAGCAAGTTCTTTCTATTTCAGAATTACAGCCTCAAAAAAGTTCAACAGCGATAAATTTCTCAAAGGAAACAAAAAAATCCATAGCAATATCAAGGCAACCGACTTTGAACACCTTGATCTGCTTCCCTCTGACTTTTCGTACAGAAACCTTGATATCGAGCTTTCTGAAGAAAAAAAACCAAGGAAAAAACTCAAGAAAAACCTTGAAGAGCTAAGCGAAGATTACCGGTTCATTTTTTTCGACTGCCCTCCAAACCTTACCCTGCTGTCTGAAAGTGTTTTTACGGCCTCCGATATTATCCTTGTACCTATTATTCCTACTACGCTCTCAATTCGTACCTACTTTCAGCTCACTGAATTTTTTGAAGCAAACAACCTTGACAGCTCAAAAATCAGAGCTTTTTTTACCATGGTTGAAAGTAGAAAAAAATTACACCGTGATGTTATCGGCGAATTCCGTAATACACCTGGTTTCCTTTCCCAGACTATTCCCTATAATTCTGAGGTTGAAAAAATGGGCATCTATCGAGCACCGCTCAATGCCATTAGGCCAGACTCCTCTGCGGCTAAAGCCTACCGTAACCTCTGGAAGGAACTGAGCGCCGACCTCAAAGAATGACCGAAGCGAAAGGCTCGTTTTTTGTTTGTTCTCCGTCAAAAAAAAAGCTTACATTTCCGACCTTAAGAGCTGAACCAGCATGATTGAACGTGCTGTCAGACAACTATCGGGGAAACAAAAACATGCAAGACATTATGTATTTCAAAAATGCTGAAGAGGTTCTTTTTCAATGGGTTTCACGTGTCTGCAGCGGAAATCCTGATGACATTGCAGAACTTTATCATGAGTCTGCAGTTCTTGTCCCTACTTTTTCTCCCCATACCGTCACAGCCCCGGAAGGTGTCAAAAACTACTTCGGGCAGCTGGCTTCTAGGGATGGGCTCGGAGTGCGGCTGCACAACAAGGCACTCAGAAAACAGTCCCTGAGCGACACCGTTCATACCCTGAGCGGAATTTATTCATTTGAATTTGAGGTTGACCAGGTACTGCTCTCTTTTCCTTCGCGTTTTTCATTTATGGTGGATATCTCTCTTCCTAAACCCATTCTGCACCACCACTCCTCACAGGTCCCAAGAAATCTCTCATAATCGTCTTTTGAGGCTTACAGAGGAACAATGAGGGGGACTGGATGAGTTTTTCAGAGAATTCATTATTATTATCCTGTATGTTTTTCTGCAGGTTTTTTGTCTGACAAAACAGGAATTCCCAAATGTACAGAAGCATTGCCGATTACGGACTTATCGGGGATCTCCATTCAGCCGCCCTTGTTTCGAAAGATGGTTCTGTAGATTACTGCTCCCTTCCCTGGCTCGATTCTCCAACAATCTTTGCGTCACTGCTTGATGATGAAAAAGGTGGCTTTTTCAGTCTACAGCCATCGGTACCCTTCACTTCCGAGCAGGAATATGTCACCAACACCAACATTCTCTCCTGCAGATTCACAACAGAACATGCAGAGGCAGTGCTGTATGATTTCATGCCAGTTGAAAACTCACGAAACGGCAAGAATCACAAACATTACATTCACCGTTGTCTAAAGGTCATTCGTGGCAGCATGCCTTTTACTCTGGCACTGATGCCAAGACCTGAATATGCAAAGGTGGTTCCCTCTCTGACAGAAGAAACGGGAAATCGCTTTAGCATCAGGTATGATCAGACAATCCTGACGCTCGCTGTTGATTGCCGCAATACTACCGTGCTTAATAATAAAAATGGCCTTCTCACGCTTGCCATACAGCTTGAAGCTCCTGGGGAAGCACATATTGATTTTCTATTTGGAGGCATTGAAACCGGTAATCAATTGCCTTGTCCTTTTGAAGACAACAGGGCGTTCTGGCAGGAATGGGTTCATCACTGTGTGGGCGAACGATGTGCATACCTCGGAGAGTTCACTTCGATGATAAACCGTTCTCTCCTTGTGCTGAAATTGCTCACTTTCCAGCCCACCGGTGCCATTGCCGCAGCAGCAACTACCTCCATTCCGGAAACTTTGGGCGGTGAAAGAAACTGGGATTACCGTTTCAGCTGGCTGAGAGATGCTGCTTTTACGCTTAAAGCTCTTTTTGCGCTCGGTCACGTCAATGAAGCTGATGCTTACATGCGTTGGCTGAATGCCACTTACCGCAAATACGGAAGCCGCAACCTCCAGATCATGTATACCCTGCAGGGTAACGACAGGCTCAATGAAGTGGAACTCAGTCATCTGAAAGGATATCGAAACTCACGTCCAGTGAGAACGGGCAATGATGCGCACCAGCAGAACCAGTGGGACGTCTATGGTGAGGTCATGGACTCTGCCCTCAGACTCTCTAATTACGCAGGAAAAATTGATGAAGAGCTCTGGCCTTTTTTCAGGGAGATTTGCGGTCTCGCTATGGAAAACTGGCAAAAACCCGATGACGGCATCTGGGAGGTGCGCAACGGACCACATCATTTTGTCTACTCCAAAGTCATGTGCTGGGTTGCCTTAGATAGAGGAATCACAATTGCCCGCCGTTACGGGTTTGAAGCGCCTCTTGATCTCTGGCTGAAGGAACGTGACAAAATCAAAGAGGATATTCTTATCAAAGGTTTCGATCAGAAACTTAACAGTTTTGTCCAGAAATACGGTTCAAGCGAGCTTGATGCGAGCCTTCTGCTGCTGCCGCTTAACGGATTTCTTCCGGCAAATGATGCCAGGATTCAGGGTACAATCCAGGCATGCGAAAAACAGTTGATGGATCGGGGATTTCTCCTTCGCTACAGGTCGGATGACGGGCTAAAGGGGGAGGAGGGTGGATTTGTGCTTTGTAATTTCTGGCTGGTTGAGTGCCTGGCACTTTCCAGAAAAACTGATGAGGCCCTTGACCTCCTTACCCAGACTCTGACAGCATCAAATCAACTCGGGCTCTTTTCTGAAGAGTTTAACAGCACGACCTGCGAAATGCTGGGGAATTTTCCGCAAGCTTTCAGTCATATCGGCTATATCAATGCTGTTTCAGCAATTATAGGAGCACGCAGACGCTCGGCTCATCCAGAAAAGGAACTATCGTTCACTGACTGGCTACGAAATCTTATCCCGTTCCAGATAACGCTGAATAAAAGCCAGCACGTTCACACGGAAACGACAAAAAACATTGGAGCCGAATTAAAAAAAACACTCAGCCTGCTGCAGGGAGGATTTTTTAATGTTGAGGCAGGATTGGTCAATTACGAGGCAATGAAACAATCAGAAGGGTTCAGCATATACCTTAAGCTTGCGGAGTCGCTCAACAACTTCAATCCTGAAACACTTCAGACTGATGAAGAAAAAAAAGCTTTCTGGATCAACATCTATAATATTCTTATCATTCACGGTGTTATAGAGTTCGACATTCGCGGGTCGGTACTTGAAATCACAAATTTTTTCGGCAGGATCGGCTACAATATCGGTGGTTTGTTTTTTACTCCTGATGACATTGAGCATGGCATTCTCCGACAAAACCGTCCACATCCCCTCTTTCCTTTCAAGCCTTTTTCCAACTCCGATCATCGCAGACTTTTCATGGTCAGCACATTCGACTCCCGTATCCATTATGCGCTGGTTTGCGCAGCCTCATCCTGCCCTCCCATTGAATTCTACGATGCTGCTATCATTGACCGACAGCTTGATACTGCGGCGAGAAGTTTTATCAACCGGAAAGGAATTGAGATAGACCGCAAAGACACTACGCTCTGGTTATCTGCAATCTTTGACTGGTATAAAGAAGATTTCGGAAGCAGCAAGCGACAAACAGTCTTTTCTCTACTGCCGTATATTTCGGCAGAAAATAAAGAATGGATTGAAAAAAATCTCTCCGAAATGCAATTCCGCTACCTTCCCTATAACTGGCATTTGAACAGTACACAGCAGTAACTGCATAGTTTCAAACCTTATAATCTTTTACTTCTCAAAAGAGCCATCTGACTGCACTTGATGGTAACTGAGAGAACAGCGTTTATACGTTGCTTCTTGTTATCGAAATCGCAGCAATTCCAGTTCGAGCGAATCGTATCCAAAGAGATTATATGATCAAGTCAAAAAGAACGCCGCTGGACAGCATGGATGAAATATGAGTTTTCGATAGCAGACGAAATGGTTTTTCAATTGTGTAACATTATATACTGAATATTATTAGTAACCTTTAACCAGCATGAGTGATTGCGCCAGAATGTGCATATCTGATATATGTGAATACTTAATTTTACGGGATGTTCTACCCTAAACTCTGTTACTATTATGCCTGATACGTCGCAATGGCCCAGGACGATTGATGATGCAGTAGAGCGTGTTCTTGCTTCGATGAGTGAAGAGGAAAAGAGTGATCTCAGAGACACTGATGAAAGAGAGTTGATCAATTTTCATTTTGGTCTGGGGTGGGTAATCCGCAACGAGTTCGGGCTGTGTGAAGGTAATGATACATTGTTGCAAGCATGTGCCCGTACAAGGCATAATGCCTTCGAAAGACTTTTTTTCATGAATGACCCGGATGAGGCCTCAGGTTTTATCATTGAAGAAGCATGGAAGCGGCTGAACAGCACCACTTGACCCTTTCCATGTCATCACTATCATGCCAACCTTTCTCCCATGTCAGTTTACCTGAAAAGAATAGAGTTTCTGAAAACCATATTTCCGCTTACTATTGGAATGTTTATTGGTGTCCTTGGCGGAGTTGGCTTAAGTTATATGGACGATAAAGCAAAAGTATCGCCTCCCCCAAAGCCAGCGTTAAACTCAAAACCTTCTGTCCCTCGCTCCGAAAAATCCAGCCTTAAAAATCAGCTCATTGATCCCTCTGTGATACAGAGAGAAAAAACTCTCCATCGGAGGTAATCAGGAACAAGAACAATAATTGAAATTGCTGCGCGCTTCATATTTTCGCTGCTCACAAGTCTGACAGATTGAATTTTATGAAATATTAACAATCCCGCAACATTCCCTTAACAATTCCTTAATAATGTACTCTGTATATTCATTGGAAATTATTCTGATGGTGAATTGATATACATCTGTTGTATTTCTATTACATGAAAAGTCCTCATTTTCTTTGTAAAAAAAGAGGTCAGGTTGTCGGTACGTACAAAAGCAATGGTAACTGATAGATATAATTAAACTTTAAAGGAGGTGATTAGTGCAGCGGTCAAAGGTACATCGTTTTAAATATCAGGGTAATGCAAAGCCATTGGTCATGGCTGCCATAACCCTGGGTCTTTTTTCTCCATTGGGTGTGCATGCTGAAACGGTAACTGACTTAGGTACCGTGGGCTCTCAAGGCGGTGAGGGTGGCGTTTCAGCTGTCGCACCAACAAAAGCATCTCTTTCAGCTACTCAGCCACAAGCAACAATTGACCGATCATTCTTTGAAGATGCAAAATCACCTGTAGCTGATTATTCAAACATTGCTGCAATTGCACCGAGTGTCGGTGGCGGCATATCCGCAAATGGGCCAGGACTTGGAGAAACTAAAAACAGTATTCGCGGATTCCAGGATGGGCAGTTTAATGTAACTTTTGATGATATCCCATTTGGAGATACCAACGGCCCTACACACCATTCAACCTCATATTTTCCGGCATCTATTATTGACCATATCACTGTTGAACGTGGTCCTGGAAATGCAAGCAATATCGGTCAGTCAACATTCGGTGGCTCTGTGAATATGTATTCACTCATTCCCTCGAGCGAATTTGGCGTTTCAACTTTTTTTTCAGGCGGATCCTGGAATACACAACTCGCTGGTGCGACAGTAAATACAGGCACTCTTGATGCACTTGGCGGTGCGAAATTGATGGTAACAGCACAAGACATGAGCAGTGATGGTTACCTTACAAACTCGGGAGTCGGAGCTAAAAACCTCACGTTTAAATACGAACAGCCGATCGGTTCCAAAACCCTTCTTACTCTCTTTTCCAGCAACAACAGTAACTACTACTATTCCCCTGATGCAGGCAGTGGTATTACCGCAGCACAAGCTGCCTTATTTGGCAAGAACTATGGTCTCACGACCAATCCTAATGATTCCAACTATTTTGGCTACAACAGAGTTGCCAAATCCACAGCATTTGATTACATAAGGCTTCAGAGTGATTTAGGTTGCGGCTGGGGTATCGATAACACTTCTTACTATTACTGGTACGGAAATAACACCATCGCTGCTGATAATGCCGGCAACCCCACGAACGGTCTTGCAACTGTTTACACTGCTCAGGGAAAAACAGGACCACTTGCAAATCAAATGCCTGGGTACAACAAAATTAACCAGTACAGCGTCTATGGTAATATTTTCAAGACGACGAAACAGACTGATTTCGGCTTGTTAAGGCTTGGATTCTGGAGTGAATGGGCCGATACCTATCGGGGTCGATTCGACTACAACCTGCTGACCATGAAGCCTAATTATAAAGAGACTGCTTATCCAGGGTTTGCATCCATACCATCAAACAGCCAATATGATCAAGGTTCCAGCTGGAACAATTATCAGCCTTTTGCAGAGTTTGAGTGGGCAGCAACAGATAATTTAAAGATTACGCCTGGTATTAAATTTGTGAAAACGGAGCTTTTCATCGACGCAGCTGTTCTGGTGAAAGCGTACCGTGCTCCTATAAGCCTGCAGAAGGATTTTAATGCCACTCTGCCATTCCTGACAGCAAATTACAAGATAGACAAGAGCTCCTCAGTCTATGCCCAGTATGCGCAGGGCATGCAGGTTCCGGATATATCGAATTACTATTCGTCAGCAGTACCTGCGTTATCACAGGGTATCAACATAAAACCGCAAAAATCTACCAATTACCAGGTTGGTTATGTCAATAAGTCCGATACCGTAACCTTTGACGCTGACCTCTATTATATCGATTTCAACAACAAGATCGGTGTGGATCCGACGTCAAGTGCTTCCAATCCTGTTTACTATAACCAGGGTGGTGTGATCTATAAAGGTATTGAAGGTGAGATAACTTATGCTGCAGGAAGCGGTTTTGCTCTTTACGCCAATGGATCAATCAACTCGGCAAAAGCCAGTGATACCGGTTTAACTATTGCAACTGCCCCTGAAAACACTGCAGCACTGGGACTGTTATATAAAGAGCATGGCTGGTCAAGTTCTCTGGTATATAAGTATACCGGAAAGCAATTTGCTGACAACGGTGAGCTGTGTCCCATGGACCCAATCACAACGCTTGACTGCAACATAGGCTATACGTTCAGGAATCCAGGGCTTGGTGTCAAGAAAATGAAAATAAATCTTGGTGTCTACAATATACTGGATCGACAGGATGTCATTACATATAAGCCAGCTTCAACTACAGGACCGTCTGCTGCCGATACTTTCGTCTGGCAGTCTCCTCGGAGCTTCATGCTCTCATTAGGTCTTGATTTTTAATTCCGCCTTTATTCATGGTGCCTGATTAAAAAAAGCAGTAAAGGGGGGAAACCCCTTTACTGCTTTTATACTGTTAACTTCAAACTCTCTTTATGTCGTTCGTTCATCTTTTCAAATTAGCCAACGAATCGGGTGGCACATTATACCTGATGCTGTTTCTATTATTGCTTGCCTTGACCGTCATTATTGAACGGTGGCGCTACCTCGCCAATATGTACCGGGTTGGCGAAAATGCAATTGAATTGTGCCGCTCTAAAAAAATAATTAATAAAAATACCATCAGAGAATTTCAACAAAGTCAAAATGACGTTCCTGTGTTACGTCTGCTTGAAGTCGCCATTGATGGTGAGCACGATCATTTGAATCAGGAAGAGCTTTCGGGCAGTCTGGAGGAGGCGATTATGCATGAGGTACCAAAGCTGGACCGTTCACTGTGGCTTCTGGACACGGTCATCACCCTGGCGCCGCTCTTAGGATTGTTCGGCACGATTATCGGGATGTTTAATGCCTTCAGCGTTCTTGCGGACATACAAGGTGGTATAACTCAAGTTACAGGCGGCATTGCGGAAGCGTTGATTGCAACAGCATCAGGTCTTGTCATTGCCATGATCGGGATATTTTTCTTCAATAGTCTGAATACCCGGATCAGAGAGGTCGTTCATCAAATGGAAACTCTCAAGGTGATGATTCTTAATCGTCAACAGTTATTCCAGTCGGTCTCTTAAGCCTAATACAGAATAATAATGCGCTATTTCACACAACGCAGGGCTCGTATTGAGATCATTCCGATGATCGACATCATGCTTTTTTTGCTGGTGTTTTTTGTCATGTTTTCTTTGCGCATGATACCTGCAAGTGGTCATGTAACCAAGCTGCCTGCAAGCTCCAGTGCGGCACAAATACCAACGCCCAAGTTACTTGTTGAACTTGAATCAAGCGGGAGGCTTTACGTCGAAGGGAAACAGATAACCTATGCGCAGTTGACCGCGTTACTGAAACAACGGGACGCTGAAAAAACTGCTGTTACTCTTGCAGGGACGGAAAGCGTTTCGCTTCAGGATGTGTTGCATGCGATCGATGCTGTAAAAGCAGGGGGGGCTACCCAAATTGCATTGGCAGCACGTAAAACAACTTTTTAAGCAAGAACGTAAGTTATGATTTCAGTCAGGTATCGTGAACATAAAATGCTTCAGGCGTTCGGGTTGGCTGTTGCGGCGGAATTCATCATTCTCTTATTGCTTGGCTTTGGTTTTACTGGTTTGCAGAGATTGAAAGAGGGGGAGATGACGACTCCGGCAATCATTCAATTAAGCAGTTCACCGGAAGAAAAAAAGCTCCTCAATGCCCCGATTGCGCAAAAAAAAGCTGCACAGCCATTGCCGAAGTTGAGGAATCCGGTTAAGCCGAGCCATACGAAGTACAAACCCGTAACGCATGATCTTGCAGCTGAAAAGCCGATAGCGCAAAGTACTGCTGCTGCTCCTCTTACATCAGAGGTGGTTTCCGGTGATGCAACAGGAGCTCAAAATGGTTTTGTTGAGCATGCGGCAACAGCGGGTGGTGGAAATGGTAAAGCAGATCCGCTGACAGAATATGCGGCAAAAGTAAAAGCCGCAGTCCAAGAGGCTGTCGAATATCCTGCGGCGGCTAACAATATGAGAACAAAAAGCAGGGCTCGGGTGGAATTTGCGTTGCGGGACGGCATTCGTCAAAATCCACATATCGTCGCAAGCAGCGGATTAGATGTTTTTGATCGTGCCGCAATTCATGCTGTGAACATTGCTCACTATCCCCTGCCGCCTGCTGTTTTAAGTGGTCAAACAAAGCTGTTTCAGGTTTGGGTTGAATTTCATCGGTAACCATCAATAATGTTAACCTTGTTCTATGAAAAAGTTATTCCTCACCCTGTTATCGTTACTCTTCATAGTATCAGCCTCACACAGAGCAGAGGCAGAGGAAACGAAAACTTCTGTGGCCTTTCATTTTACTACTGTCGGTGATTGCCGCGGAGAACCTTCCGTCGCCGGTGCAACCGAGCAGGATTTGCTTTGGCTTCAGAATACCAAAGTGCTGGCCCGTATGATCAGAGAAATGCAGATAGAAAAGCCACAGGCTTTGTTCTACAATGGCGACATGATCTATGGGTATTCGTCGAATAAAGAGAGGATGGAGCGCTACTATGCCTATTGGCGCGGGATGATGGCCTGCCTGATGGAGTCGGGCACCTATGTTGTTCCTATTCCGGGAAATCACGAGGTTCAGATAAAGATCAAAAATGCTGACGGAAAAGAGAAAAAAACTGCTGTTGTTGAAAATGAAAATATATGGCGCACCAACATGGGTGATCTCATTTTTGATCTGAATCGATGGAAATCAATAACACATCAGGAAGCTACAGCGTGGAATGTTGAGAACAAACCGAAAATCGGTACAGACGGGATTACTACCGACCAGAGGCAACTCAGTTATTCATTTGACTCAGGAAAGAATCATTTTTCGATGATCAATACCGATCCTGCAGGATTTGACAGTTCAGCGCCAGTTAAATGGCTTGAAGATGATTTTAAGGCTGCCAAAAAAAGAGGCGCAAAAAAGTTCTTTATTTTTGGTCATAAAATGGCATTTACCTATGTGCCGGAAAAGCTGAAAGGTGCTAAAGAAAGCAAGGAAGGCGGATTTGATGCAAGACCTGAAGTCAGAGATGCGTTCTGGAATCTGGTAGAAACATATCAGGCAGTATATTTTACCGGACATCAGCACACTTATCATGCTGAACAGCCCAGGAAAAATCAAGGTGGCAAGGCCTGGCAGGTTATCGTCGGCGGCGGCGGCTCTCCATTTTCGATTCCTAAAGAGGCAATGGATAAAGAGAGTGACCGGATGTTTTCATGGGCTGATGTCCTGATCTACGAAAACGGAAAAGTGAGCATCAGGATTTTTGGCTTTGATGAGGATTTCGGACCGACGAGAATTATTGAAAAGTGGGATATTGGGGCTTGAATGAAGGAGTGCTGAGAGAGAAGAGGAGAAAAATAGAAGTTATGAGACGGAGGGTGGAACTTGCTACAGGTTGCCACCCTTTTATATTTGCCTGTCTGAGTTTTAAACAGGTTTAGTAATATCAATCAATATTTGATTATAATTTTTAATGTCTAAGAACAACAATGCAATCATTTCTTTCTTCACATGTTATCCCTTAATGTCCTCGTTGTCGATGATGAAATCAATATTCGTAAGACTCTAACCGTTTTTTTAGAATCTCGCGGTCATCATGTGAAAGCTGTAAGCAATTCAAGAGATGCATTTACAGTAGCAGAACTTCAGGTTTTTGACCTGGCGTTTGTTGATTTGCGTTTAGGAACTGAAAGCGGTCTTGATCTTGTGCCTTCACTCTTAACAGCTTATCCATGGATCAAGGTTGCGGTTATCACCGCTTATGCATCTATAGACACTGCTGTTGAAGCTATGAAGCGTGGAGCAGTCGACTATATTGCCAAGCCTTTTACCCCTGCCCAACTAGAGCTGATTACTGAAAGAGTTGCTGCGGTGTGCGAAATGGAAAGGCGAATTGCTTCGTTGCAGGAGGACCTTACCAGGATCCATCCTGAAGCAAATTTTAATTCATGTTATCCTTCAATGCAGCGAGCGGTCGAGTTAGCCCGCCAGGTTGCCGGTTCTGAGGCTGTGGTGCTTTTAAGAGGACCAAGCGGAACAGGAAAAACTGTTCTTGCCCGTTCCATTCATCATTGGAGTCGCCGTACAGAGAAGCCATTTGGAGTCATTTCATGCCCGTCATTAAGTGCTGAACTGCTCGAAAGCGAGCTTTTCGGGCATATCAAAGGGGCATTCACCGGAGCATTCAAGGATAATCCCGGAAGGGTCTATTCTTGTGAAGGAGGCACTTTGTTTCTGGATGAAATCGGGGAGCTTCCTCTTTCTCTGCAGTCCAAACTTCTCCGTTTTATACAGGAACGGGAATATGAACGGGTCGGCGATCATCAAACTCGGAAATCTGATGTACGGATCATTGCCGCAACCAATTCGGTATTAGAGCAGGCTGTTCGTGAAGGCCGTTTTCGTGAGGACCTTTTCTACCGACTGAATGTCATTCAGATTGATCTGCCTCCCCTTGCGGGCAGGCCTGACGATATTGAGCAACTTGCCCGGAATATGCTGCAATTTTTTGCTGCCCAGAACCATAAAAGTCTTTCAGGATTTACAGATGAGTCTTTGGATTCCCTCAGAAACTATTCCTGGCCGGGCAATATCCGGGAATTACGCAATGCCATAGAACGCGCAGCTATTTTAAGCAAAACAGAACTTATCGGCACAGAGGTTCTTCCGGAAACAATCCTTGCGACTGCTCATAACTCTTTTAATGGCAATCCGTTAACCCTTGACGAACTTGAAGAGGCTCATATTCGCACTATTCTTGCTTCAACAAAGTCGTTACATGAGGCTGCCCAGGTTTTGGGCATTGATCAGGCAACGCTCTGGAGAAAAAGAAAGCAATACATGATTTAACTCCAAACCAGCCACAGCTGCTCTTCAGCATCCTGCATTGCAAAAAAAACAATCCTCTTAACGGTATTCCCCTGATTTCCGCAAGCCCTCTAAAGTGGACTTGCGGCTCATGTTTCGGACAAGTCAACAACTTAAACAGCTCTCTATAAATCTTGGCCCAATATAGTTGATTAATTCATACCATTTCATTATTTTTCCTCAATTAATTAACAACTAACCACTAAAAGCCTTAAAAAACCTTAACCAACAGGAGACAAAAAGGCCGAATAGTAACACGCAGTATTCCTGACCTGCTCAATAGGTTCAGGATCGTATTACGCTATTGTTACAACAATCAACCGTAATAACCATGAAAAAAATTGAAGCAATAATTCGAACAAGCCAGTTCGAAGTGGTGAAAAAAGCTCTACATGAGTTCGACATTGATTTCTTTACGTGGTGGGATGTTACTGGACAGGGGAATGACACAAAGCACAAGAGAGAAATCTATCGGGGTACTGTAAGGGACACATCGTTTATTTCCAGACGGTTACTGTCGATCGTCGTGCGTGATATCAATCTTGAAAAGACCATCGAATGTATTTTAAATAATGCATTTACCGGGGAGATCGGGGACGGTAAGATCTTTGTTTCTGAGGTCACACAATCCTACAGAATCCGAACAAAGGAATGCGGTGATGAGTCACTCTTCAATAAGGAATAGAATAACGTTACAGGAGGAAAACTTTCATTAATCATGTTTAAATGAACGACATGTCACACAAAATACTCACAATCATTACAGGAATACTCCTGATGCTGGGTATAGCCCTTTGTGGTGAAGCTCATGCATACACAAAGCCCGACCCTGCAGGTCTGCAGGCAGGGGCGACCGTTGACATAACCGCAGCTAAGGCCGGTGCCCCAACTGCAACGGAAATCACGGACCAGATCGGTAAAAACAAGATTGCCATTAACATGGTCTGGACTCTTGTTGCCGGGTTCCTGGTCATGTTCATGCAAGTCGGTTTTGCAATGGTTGAAACCGGGCTTACCCGGGCAAAAAATGCCACCCATACCATGTCTATGAACATGATGATTTATGGCATTGGTATCCTGGGGTTTTTGCTGTGCGGGTTTGGAATCATGTTTGGCGGTGTGGGCCCATTAGGTACGCTTGGAGGTTTCGAAGGATTGAACCAAGAGTTCTCGATCAACCTGTTCGGTCATTCGATCGGCCTTTTCGGAACCAGAGGGGTGATGTTGAATGGTGTTTATGACGTAGGCGTTTTCTCGCTTTTCCTCTTCGAGATGGTCTTCATGGATACTGCGGCGACCATTCCTACTGGTGCCCTTGCTGAACGCTGGAAGTTCTCGGCGTTTGCCATTTACGGTATATTTATAAGTACGATCATCTATCCAGTTTACGGTAACTGGGTTTGGGGAGGCGGCTGGCTCTCGACGCTTGGAAAGGATTTCGGCCTCGGTCACGGACATGTCGATTTTGCCGGATCATCGGTCGTGCATATGACCGGTGGCGTACTTGCTTTGGTCGGTGCAACTATTCTCGGCCCCCGGATCGGCAAATACAACAAGGATGGCTCTCCCAATGCCATTCCCGGCCATAACATCCCAATGGCCGTGATCGGTGCTCTTATCCTCGCTTTTGGATGGTTCGGTTTCAATCCAGGCTCCACGCTTGCAGGTACCGATTTGCGTATTGGCATCGTTGCGGTCAACACGATGGTCGCATCTGCAGCTGGTGCGGTAGCAGCGATGCTTTACATGTGGTTTTTCAAGACCAAGAAGCCCGATCCAACAATGATGATGAACGGTCTGCTCGCAGGTCTGGTGGCGATAACGGCGCCTTCGGCTTTTGTTAATGTTCAATCAGCAGCATTAATCGGCCTTGTAGCAGGTGTCCTTGTTATTGAGGCAACTTTCTTCATTGAAAGGGTATTGAAAGTCGACGATCCGGTAGGCGCCGTGGCTGTCCATGGAGTCAATGGAGCCTGGGGATGCCTTGCGCTCGGACTGTTTGCCGACGGCACTTACGGTGATGGATGGAATGGCGTCAAAGGTACTGTGACCGGCCTATTCTATGGCAATGCCAGTCAGTTTTATGCTGAAGTCATTGGTGTTGTCATGAACTTTATTTTTGTCGGTCTTATCGGATTTATAGTCTTTAAGCTTATCGACATCACCATCGGCAACAGGGTACTGCCCGAAGAAGAACTAGAAGGTATCGATATCTCCGAAATGGGTGTCGAGGCCTACTGTGGCATCAAACTCGACAAGAATTCCGAAACGCCGCTTTCAAGATAATTGTGTTTCCACAGAAGAAGCCGTACGATCCCATGCGGCTTTTTCTGTGAGGATTATTATCGCAGCGTTTGCCATTTAAAACACATAACGTCTGCAGCTATGCTCCATCAGGTGTACAATGCAATTTGTTGGATTAATGGCCTTACTTGTCAGTTTGTACTTTTTTAGTAATTCGCTGTGTAAGGAAAATAGAAATAAGCCAAAAAAGTATAAGGAAGTTCTTCTATAGCGTAGATTCTTCATATTTCGCGCTTCCACTGCAGAACCAGCTTAGGTGGCGTGATTCCTCTTTTCCTCATTTCTTCAATGACCGAACTGGGTACTGGTCGGCATCCACAATGTTTGGCATGCTCCAGATGCCAGCGCACCCTCTGTTCAAGCGAGGCTTTAGTGGGCATTTTATTAAGCTCATGCCACGGCTTGTTCATTCTGAACTCGTCTTTTCATGTGATCGAAGTTAGTTCGTTCAGTGTATTCGGTCGACCGGATCTTTCATCCAAGGCAATCATCGAGTCGTGAAAGGAGTTTCGAGGCGAGACGGTACTCTTATAAATAATCCGGTCGGAGATCGCCATCGTTTCACCATAGACCCCCGACCGGTAACCACCGGCGTCCCTTACTTCCGGTGTTTATATCAGCAGCACTGCCAGCACAGTTCCCGATCGAGTGCATCAATGATCAGCATACCGCTCAAACCGGGTATAAGTTTTTTTGATTCCGATTTTCATAATTCAACCTTCATCTGAATTATTTACAATTAACGTGCCAGATACAACATCAAAGAGAACCGGATAGATATGGTCGATAAAAAGGAAATTGGGATGGTAAATTGCAAGGTCGACAATCTTGTAACAGTGCAAAATTCAACGTTGACTTTCCGTGGCCAGTCTTACAATGAAAAAAACAGGTAACCAAAAATAATCAACTTACCCGGAACTAGTTCCAATTTTTTGCAAAACAGGACTTATCGGCACAGAGGTTCTCCCGGAAACAATCCTCTGCTCCTCTAAAGCTTTCTGCATTGCAAAATACAATCCTCTTAACGGTGTTCCCTTGATTTCCGCAAGCTCACTCGGCCTACTCCTCTGTTTTTCCCTTGATTTATCTGACCCAGAGCAATCGGCACGCCATTTGTAAATATTTGAAAAAAGGAATTTATCTGTTTGACACTCGACAAATACTTGCTCTTGTTGAACTACAATAAGGAGGGTTTAAAATGTCAATCGAACAAGCAAGAATATTCATTCATCAATTACACTCTGATGAGGAGTTACGATATCGTTTTGAGGCATTTCTTGAAGATGAGGGGTATTCATTCAAGGCGAATGAGATTATAATTACAGAACGTGAGGAAAACATCCCTAAAACCTCTTATCTCACTGGTTATCAGTATTGGCTTGACAATGGCGGAATGTTCTTTTAATGAATGCTTCCGTTGACGGTTGTAAAAACTTCCATGTATTCGAACAGACTGTGTCAGGCTTTTCTATAATTCTCTTCTTTTTTCTCATGATTGCGCATTGCAAAACGCAATTTTTTTAAGGGTATTTCCTTGATTTCTGCAAGGTAACTCTTCCTGTTCCCCTGTTTTTCCCTTGATTTATCCAGGCAAGATCAATCGGCACACTATTTGTATAATCAATAGAAAAGAGGAATCACTATGATTGGCATTCGACAAAAACTTGTCCTTGGATTCAGTGGAGTGCTCCTTATTGTTGCAGCCATGGGCTGGATTACAATCCGCCAGATTGATCAACTGGGAGGTGCTATTGATGTTATCCTCAAACAGAACTATCGCAGTGTTGTTGCCTGTCAGGATATGACCGAGGCTCTTGAGCGAATCGACAGCGGTGTACTCTTCACTTTTTCAGGCCACTATGATGAAGGGATGAATAATATACGGGAACATGAACTGAACTTCCGCAAAGCTCTTGGCGTAGAACTTGGCAATATTACTTTACCTGGAGAAGGCCAGAAAGCTTTGCAGATCAGGAGTCTGTTCTCGGAATACATCGGGGTGGTGAAGCAGGTTACCGAACCATCTCTTTCTTTGAGCAAAAGACAGCGCACTTACTTTTCGACTCTCCTTCCCCTTTTTCGCAATATCAAGCAACTGTCAGGTCAGGTTCTGGAAATGAACCAGTCCAATATGAATGAGGCGAATAACAGTGCAAGGGTCATGGCTGCTTCAGCGCATAACATCATGCTTTCTGCAATAGTTGCAAGCGCGGTTTTTGCTGTGCTGTTCAGCTATCTGTCGCATCGATGGATACTCATGCCTCTTAAAAAGCTGATTGCATCTGCTGAAGAAATCAGAAAAGGAAACCTTGAACTGGTCATTGATACCGATTCTACCGATGAAATTGGAAAGCTATCAGAATCGTTTAATGAAATGGCGGCAACCCTCCGCAAAATGCGCAAAAGCGATCAGGAAACCCTGCTTCGAACGCGCAGAGTTACTCAGGAGGTGTTTAAGGTACTGCCTACACCGATAGCTGTGCTTGACCTTAACGGCATTGTTGAGGTATCAACTGAGAGTGCAGATCATTATTTCGGTCTGAAGAAAGGGGTTAATGCTCGTGATCTTGGTTATGAATGGCTGACCGCTTTGCTGCAGAAAGCTCTTCGACAAGGATCGGCTGCTGAATACAGGGAGTCAAACGGGTTTGTCCAGCATTTTGCCGGAAATCAGGAGTATTTTTTTCAACCAATGGCAGTGCCTGTTCCTGCAGGAATGGCGAGTGATGAGTTTGCCGGGACGGCATTGATTTTAAAGGATGTTACGCAGCTGCATGAACAGCTGGAACTGAAACACAGCGTTATTTCCACGGTTTCACATCAACTGAGAACTCCGTTGACCTCACTGAGGATGTCTATTCATCTTCTGCTGGAAGAGCGCGTCGGTCAGCTGAATGAGAAACAGGAAGATCTGCTTTTTGCCGCACGGGAAGAAACCGAACGTCTTGTCCATATTCTTGATGACCTCCTGGATATCAACAGGATTGAATCCGGAAAGGCCCATCTGAATTTTACTCCCGTTGTTCCATTCCGTATAAGTGTTGAGGGAATCGAGCCGTTTCTTATTGCTGCCCGTGATAAGGGAGTTTCCATTGTGAACGCAACGATTGAAGGATTGCCTGAAATTCTCGCAGATAAGGACAGTCTCCGGCATGTGTATGCCAATCTTCTATCGAATGCACTGCGTTTTACCTCACCGGGGGGAACAGTAACAGTCAGTGCATCTGAAGAACTGGGAAACATAAAGTTTTCTATTGCTGATACTGGAGCCGGCATTGCATCGGAACATATTGAACACCTTTTTGAACAGTTTTACAGGGTTCCCGGTCAGGAGGAGAAGAGTGGCATCGGCCTCGGACTGTCCATTGTCAAGGAAATCATAGAGGCTCATGGCGGAAAAGTCGGAGCTGAAAGCATTTCGGAAAAAGGATCTGTTTTCTGGTTTACCATTCCCATGCAAAAGAATACATCGTAAGTCCGGTTACTGTCATAAAAGGAGGAGAGCCATCATGAGCGTTTATCATTACCTGTTTGTCGGTATACTTATTTTTCTGCTTCTGGCAGGGCTTGCCGGAATGGCAGGCATAATTCTTCATAGAGGAGGCTAAAACACATGGATGTCATTGTCTTGTTAACAGTTTTCGGCTGCATGGTTTATCTGGTCTATGCCATTGTCAAACCTGAAAAATTTTAAACCCATTACGTTATGTTACTGCTATTTGTTTTGGTACTGATTGTTCCTGCCCTGCTGTCGTGGCCTCTCGGGTTTGCTATGACCCGACTGATTGACCCTGCCAAGGAGTCTGGTTATGGACGCTGGACTGCAGGGATCTTAAGAAAAACAGGGGGTGAGGCTGTTGTTGAAGAGCAGGAGTGGAAGCGCTATCTCATTTCGATGATGATCTTCAACGTGGCGATGTTTGCTTTTGCAGCAATCGTCCTTGCCCTGCAGCAGTGGCTTCCGCTGAATCCCGATAAAACCGGGCCGCTTGAGACAAGCCTTATCTTTAATACTGTGGCCTCGTTTGTAACGAATACCAACCTCCAGCACTATTCCGGTGAGGCTGCCATGAGCTATTTCTCCCAAGTGTTCGGGTTGATGTGGCTGCAGTTTGTTTCAGCGGCTACCGGGATTGCCGTGCTCGCAGCGCTTGCAAGAGCGCTCGGAGGGAAAAAAACGGTTGGTAATTTTTACAGCGACCTGTTGCGGACTACTTTTTTTGTTCTTCTGCCGCTTGCGCTCTTTGTTGCCTTGCTTCTTGTTGCCGGAGGAGTTCCAATGACTATGGAAGGTGCTGCAATAGCCCATACCCTTGAGCATGCAACGCAAACCATAGCCCGAGGCCCTGTTGCTGCCATGGAGGCAATTAAACAGCTTGGTACCAATGGAGGTGGATGGTTCGGGCCAAATTCAGCTCATCCTTTCGAAAACCCTTCTTTCTTTACCAATATTCTGGAATGCATTTGTATTGTCCTGATCCCAATGGCAACCGTCTGGATGTTTGGACGCATAACAGGGCGCATGCGCGATGCTGTTGTGATTTTTTCGGTCATGATGGCACTGCTTGTTTTGAAAGCCGGCGCGGCAGTCTGGCTTGAAAGTGCTCCTGCAGCGGCTCTGTCCAGCCTGCCAGTCGAGGTGGTTTCAAATCTTGAAGGCAAGGAGCTTCGCTTTGGTTCAGGTGCTGGTGCTCTCTGGGCAGCAGTAACGACGGCTACCAGCAATGGCTCGGTCAACTGCATGCACGACAGTCTTAACCCGCTCACCGGTCTTGTTCCACTTGTCGGGATGTGGCTGAATGTTGTTTTCGGCGGTGTCGGGGTTGGCCTGATCAATATGTTTGTGTTTATCATTGTCGGAGTTTTTATCTGCGGGATGATGGTTGGCCGAACACCGGAATATTTCGGACGAAAGGTTGAGACCCCTGAAATGACGCTTGCGCTGCTTACCCTGCTGGTTCATCCTGCCCTGATCCTTGGAGGGACTGCACTCTTTGCTGCCACTCCCTTAGGTGCTGCCACTGTCGGCAATCCCGGAGCACACGGATTTACAGAGATTCTTTATGAGTTTTCGTCTTCGGCAGCCAATAACGGGTCTGGTTTTGCAGGGCTCGGCAACAGCAGCATTCCCTGGAACATAGCTACCGGTATTGTAATGCTGCTGGCTCGTTATATCCCTATCATTCTGCCTCTTGCCATTGCCGGTTCGCTTGCGGCTAAGAAGCCTGTTCCGGTAACAGCGGGAACATTCAGAACCGATACCCTGCTTTTTGGAATCATTATTTTGGGGAGCGTGGTCTTTATCAGCGCACTTCTCTTTTTACCTGTAGCAGTTCTTGGCCCTGTGGCTGATCATCTTACAGCAATCATTCATTGAACCATGAAGTTTTCTAAGAATTAACAAATACAACATGATGAAAACGAATCCCTTGCCGAATATCTATGATCAGGCAAAATCTGAGCGCCGGCAGTCAAGAACATCCTCAATTTTTGAAAAAAAGCTTGTTCTGAGTGCTTTGAGCCGATCATTAGTAATGCTTGATCCACGAGCTATGGTAAAAAATCCTGTCATGTTTGTAACCGAAGCAGGAGCAGTGCTGACAACGCTTGTTGCTGTTTTGAATGCAACGACAGGAGCTCCGCACCAGCTCTATACGGTTGCCGTCATGATCATTCTATGGCTTACCGTAATGTTTTCAAATTTTGCTGAAGCCCTTGCTGAAGCCCGGGGCAAAGCGCAAACGGACAGTCTCAAACGGACACGTCAGAATACAGTCGCCCGAAGGGTAAAGGATGGCAAGGAGGAGTCTGTAAGTTCTGACCAGCTCTGTGAAGGTGACCGGGTGATTGTTTTGACAGGCGAAACCATCCCTGGAGATGGTGAGGTTGTTGAAGGGGCTGCAATGGTTGATGAATCAGCTATTACCGGTGAATCGGCACCAGTAGTGAGAGAGGCTGGCGGTGACCGGTCGGGTGTCGTCGGGGGAACAAGAGTTCTTTCGGACCAGATTGTTGTGCGCATTTCCGTATCAGCCGGAAACTCTTTTCTTGATAAAATGATTGCTCTTGTTGAAGGCGCAATCCGGCAGAAAACGCCTAATGAACTTGCGCTGACGGTAACGCTTGCAGGATTGACCCTGGCATTTTTACTGGTAACAGGGACTCTCTGGCCGATTGGGAAATTTTTTGGGATAACACTTCCTGTTCCCACTCTTGTTGCTCTTCTTGTCTGCCTTATTCCGACAACTATCGGCGCGTTGCTTTCTGCCATTGGGATTGCAGGGATGGACCGTGCGCTGTCGGCCAATGTACTGGCAAAGAGCGGCAAAGCTGTGGAACTCGCAGGTGATATTGATACCTTGCTGCTCGACAAAACCGGAACTATTACGATCGGCAACCGCCAGGCAACGGATTATTTCCCGCTTCCGGGGATCAGCAGGGAGCGTCTTGCGACAGTGGCAATGAAGGCTTCATTCGGCGACCAGACTCCTGAAGGAAAGTCCATTATTACCCTGGCTGAAAAAACGCTTGGGATCAAAGGCGTCGAAGATAGTAATGGAACAGTTGTGCCGTTTTCCGCACAATCCCGAATGAGCGGCATTGATTTTCCCAATGGTCAGAGTTTGCGTAAGGGGGCGCCGGATACCCTTATAAACTATTGTAAAAATCTGGGAGGCAATGTTTCTGAAAAGATGCAGGGAATGGTTGATGACGTTGCCCGCAAAGGGATGACCCCTATTGCTGTTGCTGATGGAAAAGAACTTCTTGGTGTTATTGCCTTGTCGGATATTCTTAAGGCCGGCATCTCCGAACGATTTGCGAGGCTTCGAGCCATGGGCCTGCGTGTTGTCATGGTGACGGGGGACAACCCCCTGACAGCAGGTGCCATAGCCGCTCAGGCCGGTGTCGATGATTATATCGCTGAAGCACGTCCTGAAGACAAGCTGGCGTATATCCGAAAGGAACAGCAGGGCGGAAGGCTGCTTGCCATGATGGGCGATGGCACAAATGATGCACCTGCTCTTGCACAGGCTGATATCGGCGTTGCCATGAACTCCGGCACCCAGGCAGCTAAGGAGGCTGGCAATATGGTTGATCTTGACAGTGATCCGACAAAACTCATTGAGATAATCGAGATTGGAAAACAGCTGCTTATGACTCGCGGCGCATTGACCACATTTTCTATCGCCAACGATGTCGCCAAGTATTTTGCAATTATTCCCGCCATGTTTGTTCTGGCAATACCAGGACTCGCCGTGCTGAACATCATGCATCTGGCAACACCGGAAAGCGCAATTCTATCGTCGTTGATTTTTAATGCCATCATCATCCCCCTGTTGATACCTATTGCGATAAAGGGTGTCAAATACCGTCCGATGGGAGCTGATGCCACACTTCGAAAAAACCTGATCATCTATGGTCTTGGTGGAGTAATTGTGCCATTTGCAGGTATCAAGCTTATTGACATGCTTATTGCTTTAACCGGTCTTGTATAAACAAACGTGTTACTCCTATGAAAACAACACTATCATTCGGTGATATCACCCGACAATTGGCCGTATCACTTCGTCTTCTTCCTATAACAGTAGTTATATGCAGTGGGCTCTATACTGTTATTATTCTTCTTGCCGGTCAGGTTGTGCCCTACTCCTCATCCGGCTCCCTTATCCGTTCTGAAAAAGGGGAGGTTGTCGGCAGTGATCTTATCGGGCAGCAGTTTAAGCAGCCTAAATATTTCTGGCCCCGTCCATCGGCTGTCTCATGGAACGCTGCCAGTGCAGGCGCAAGCAATATTTCACCAGCATCATTGGCAATGCGACAGAAAACAGAAAAACTGCTTCCTCCATTTGCACTGAAGAAAGGGGAGAAAATTCCTGCTGATCTTGTTACTGCTTCAGGCAGTGGTCTTGACCCTCACATATCTTTTGCCGCTGCCAGATTTCAGGTACCGAGAGTGGCGCAGGCAAGGGGCCTGTCTATCGATCAGGTCATGGCGGTTATCAATTCTCCGGGAAGTGGAAAAAGCTCCATCCCGTTATTAAACGAATCGGTGATCAATGTACTCCAGCTCAACAGGTCGCTGGACCGTCTGCAGAAATAATTCAGCCAATAGAGCAGAATCAAGAGAAGACTATGGATACCAACAGGGCAGACAGTTTTTTGCGTCTCATCCAGCAGTCGCAACAGGGTAAACTCAAGATCTATGTCGGATACTGCGCCGGAGTGGGGAAAACCTGGCAGATGCTGCAGGAAGCAAAGCGCCTGAAGGATAATGGCATCGATGTTGTTGTCGGTCTTGTAGAGACCCATAAACGGAAAGAAACCGAAGCACTTCTCTCAGGCCTCGAGATCATGCCGCGAAAAAGTCTGCAGTACCGTGGCATCGAAATTACAGAAATGGATATTGATGCTATCCTTCAGCGCAATCCTTCCGTTGTCCTGGTCGACGAACTTGCGCATACCAATGTTCCCGGAAGCAGAAATTCCAAGCGCTACGAAGATGTTGAGGAAATTCTTGCCGCCGGAATTCATGTGATTTCAACCTTGAACATCCAGCATATAGAAAGTCTTTATGAAACGGTAGAGCATGCAACCGGTGTCAAGGTCAAGGAACGGGTGCCTGATCGTATTCTTGCACTGGCCGACCAGCTCGTCAATGTCGATATTACCACCGATGATCTGCGGCAGCGCCTGAGTGAAGGCAAGGTTTATGTCCCCGGTCGAACAGAAGCGGCCCTATCCAACTTTTTCAGACCTGAAAACCTTGAGCAGCTCCGGGAGCTGACCCTGAGGGAACTTGCAGCAAAGCTCGATGCAAAACGTCGTAACCAACTTACTGATGAATCTGCATCCAATCCTGATCAGCTGATGGTATGCCTCAGTTCAAAAACACAGAACTGCGAAACAATTCTGCGTTATGCATCGCGCATAGCTGGACGACTCAACAGAAACTGGTATGCGGTCTATGTGCAAACCCTTTCCGACAGCCCAACCAATATTGATGCGAAGGTTCAGCGTATGCTTTCCAATACTCTTGCACTGGCACAGCAGCTTGGTGCCACTGTTTTTACTTACAAAGGAGACGATGTGATTAAAACCATTCTGCAGTTTGCCAGGGAGTATCGGGTCGGACACATTATCATCGGGAACTCAGGGAAAAAACTTCCCTGGTGGGATCGCATTCAAGGCCGGCAGACCGTTGTTGAACGCTTGATCAGCGAATGCCGGGGGATCAGTGTTATTGTCCTTGATACAAGGGATGAGGGAGCTGTCGAAACAAAAAAAATGACGGCCACGAACCTTTTCGGCATCAAGGAAAATCTTCGGTTTGGTCGCCAACCGGAGCAGGTATGGAAGGAACCTGTAAGGAATGCAAGGATCGTCTTGTGGGATAATGTTATTGAAAAGGAAGAGGCCTTTCGCGAGCTGTTACACGAATGCTGCATTGCCGACCCTGATATCGACGAGACAAGCGCATTACGTGCTCTGCTTGAAAGGGAAAAACAGGGAGCAACTTTTCTCGGGGAGGAGATTGCAATTCCTCATGCAAGACTTGAAAATCTTAAAAAGCCTGTTATTGTTATCGGAGTCAACAAAATCGGCATTTATGACAAGGAATCAAGCAATACAGCCCGCATCATGTTCCTGATGCTCTCTCCCCTTTCCGACCCGAACAGTCACATCAGAATGCTGGGACTTATCAGTAAAATGGTTTCTGAAAGTCAGTGGCGCAATATGATTCTTGGTGCTACAAACAAGAAAGAGATAACTGCTCTTGTCAGAGAAAAGGTCAAACAGTTACAGTGAGAAAAAGAACAGGAGCTATGTACGGATGTGACCAATGGGACTTATAATTGATGGGGTTGGCGTGGGGATGGCAAGGTGAATTGTTCAGGATAAGGGATAATGTTTATCTGACAAAGTACCTTCCGTTTTTTTTAATCCCGACATCCATTGCTGTTCTGTTGACATGCGATAAAAACAACACGAGTCGCAAAATACATTGCCTCGTGTTGTTTTTATGCCCGTTCCCACTATTCCTCAGAAGGTCACCTCTACACCGGCATTCCAGGTCCTTGGAAGTCCAAGATATACTCCAGCATCGTCGGCACTGTGGTTGCCATCGAACTTCGCATAAGTGGCATTATCCACCGCATCCTGCACATAGACCGTGTTAAACAGGTTGAAGACATGCGCAAAGAGCTTGACCTCAGATTTCCTGGTCCCCAGCGGCAGGCGGTAAGAAACATGCAGGTCGAAAAGGCTGTAATCGGGAATCTGCCAGCTTTGAGGCCTCGTTCCATTCTCAAGCGCTGTCCGGCTGAAAGGATCCCATGATGAAAAATAATTGCCGTAATGCTTCCATACCAGCTGGAGCGAGAGCCTGTCGACCGGATAGATGGTGCCGGCAAGCGAAAACTGGCTCTGGGGGGCATCGCCTATCTTCAGGCCGTTGATATAATAGGTGTAGGGTGTTGGTGTGCCTGTTGGAGTTTTCAGATAAGCGCCGCTGACATCGCTCGTGTACATCCAGTTGCCGAATGAGGCTGATCCGTCAAGTTTGAACAATCTTGACGGTTGCCAGGCGGCCTCAAATTCTGCACCGTAGTAGCGGGAATTCAGGCCGTTAAGAAAAACCTGACCAGAAGTGCCGTCATCGTTTGTGACGTTCACTGTCTGAGCCTGGTTTTTCCAGAGAGTGTAGTAGACGTTGCCCTGGAGCTTCAGCTCTTTCCCCGGTGTGGTGTAGACCGCTCCCGCTTCATAGGAGTTGAACCTCTCGTTTTGCGGGTTATTTACAACCAGTCCGCCGCTTGTGATGACATTGCTCATGATGG
>JABDHL010000002.1 GCA_012972825.1 Chlorobiaceae bacterium | reverse complement strand
TACCAAAGTTTTTGAAGGCGTAAAATTTATCAACGGAATTGAGGAAACACTTGCAGCTTAGAACGGTCTAAAACACAACATTTGGAAATTACTCCACATTTGGGGAAGTTTCGGACAACGCATTTGGTTTAATTACAGCAGCACATATCCTGACCCGGCAAACCCGAAAGGAGCATCAGGAACGCTATGAAGCCAAACTCAGTTTAGTACGAATACTCTATCAACGGCATTGGGATAAACAACGAGTCATCGACTTGTTTAGTGTTTTGGATTGGTTAATGACACTGCCACCATGGATGGAAACACAGATCTGGAAAGAAATCGAAACAATCGAGGAGAGCAAAAAAATGCAAACAACCCCTCATCACTATCTTCCCTCAGCCCTCAGGCACTTAAGGCGCGTAAACCAGTTAAGCGATCACTACAATGCCCTGATAATCTGAACCCCTCTACGAAAATTTACAAAACGAACCCATTATCCCTCCCCTATCTTTCTCACCAATCGGTACTTGTGTATTTCGTTGCCCACTGCATTTGTCATCCTGTTGATGTTTTCCTGCGCGACGCCCTTTTTCGGTGGTGGAGTGACTCATCCTGCAGCAGACGTCCGAGAACATCTTCTTTGGCTATCAATGACAAATCATCCAAAAGCCCCAATACCCTGAGTTGTTACTACATTTGTGGTAGTAGATAAGGTTTTTCATTTGAAAAAGGAAATTCTTGCAGGGGAGGGTGAGGAAAGAAAGTGCTGAGATCCGAGTACTGAGTGAGGGTTAAGTTGTTTGCTGGTTTTTTGATACGGCGAGGGCGTTGCGTTTGAGGCGTTTCAGGCCGATACGGTAGATTGGGGTTCCTTGGAAGAGGGTGCGGAAGGTGGATTTGGTTAATGTCAGGATTGTTTCCGGGGTAATGTTGAGCAGGTTTTGGTGCAGGGTGAATGAGCTGTCGGGAGGAATGGTTGTCTGGTGGTTGTGGGGGCAGACTTGCTGGCACTGGTCGCAGCCGAAGAGGTGGTTGCCAATCATTGCGGACTCTTCAGGTGTGAATTCACGTTTAAGTTCTGCGGTGAGGTAGGAGATGCATCTGGTTGCGTCGAGTTTGCCGGGTTCGACAAGGGCGCTGGTGGGGCAGCTATCGAGGCATTTTGTGCAGCTTCCGCAGAGGTTTGGGAGGGGGGGCTTGTTGTCGAATAGTTGTTTGTCGATGAGCAGTTCTCCGAGGAAGACATAAGTGCCGGCGGAGGGGATGATGAGGAGTGTGTTTTTTCCTGTTTTTCCGATGCCGGAATGTTCAGCCCAGGTTTTTTCGAGGACGGGGGAGCTGTCGACGGTTATTGTTGCGTTGATATCTTCTCCGAGGAGGGCTTTGAGGTATTCGAGGAGTTGATGGAGCTTTTCACGGACAACAGTGTGGTAGTCGTCAATGAGGGCATATTTAGAGATGACAGGTTGTCCGGCAATGGTATCAACTTTCTTGTTGTAGCTGATTGCTGAGGAGATGATGGTTTTCAGGTCGGGGAGCAGCATCGAGGGCAGGGCCCGTTCGTTCAATCGATTTTCCATATAAACCATCTCACCATGCCGATGTTCAGCAATCATGTTGTTATAGCGCTGCATGGCGAGCGGCTGCGGGATAGGTGAGGAAAAACCTATGGCACAGAACCCGAGCCTTGCTGCTTCCTTGCGAATGGAGTGTGCAAGATTGGTGGATGGGTCAGCCATAAGAGGGTGATGGATTTTTCGGAAGGGTTGTTTAAGCAGATATTTAGCTGTTAATTAAATATACAGTTCAGGAATTCTATTTCCTCCAGGTCAATCCTCTCATCTTGTTATGGAACGTCGTGAGTTTATTAAAAAAATGTTTGTGGGTACTGGTATTGGTGTCGGTGTTGCTGTAACGGGATCAGCAGGTCTGATAGGTTATTATCAGCCGCGAAAAGCCTTATATGGCAGGCAGGCATCGGGGATGAAGGATAGGGTTGATGGTAAAAAAAAGGTAGTGGTTATCGGGGGTGGTCTGGCGGGCATAAGTTCATCGCTTGAACTGGCTCAACGGGGATTTGAGGTAACCCTTGTTGAGTCATCTGCTGCATTGGGGGGGAAGCTGACTGGTTGGGATATTGAGGCTCTTGGTGAGCGTTTTCCGGTAGAGCATGGGTTTCATGGCTTTTTTGATCAGTATTATAATCTGAACGAGATATTTGCCTATGCAGGGATAAAGAGGGAGAACTTTATTTCTTCGCCGGGATATCCGGTGATTTTTAAACATTTTCCCAAAGAGATCTACGGCCAGACATCGAAGTATTTTCCGCTGAATGTTCTTTCCATTATCGAGCAGTCAAAGAGACTTGATTTTATCTCGTTTCTGAAAAACTATAAAGGGTTGTTGCCAACGGTGGAGTTGTTTCGATATGAGTATAACAGGACCTTTCAGAAGTATGACTCTCTTGATTTTCTGACCTATTGTAGGAAGGGGAATGCTCTCCCTGCATTTGTTGATACCGTGCTGCATCCTTTTGCGGATGCGACGATGAACCGAATGGAGGTGTTGTCGGCAGCTGAGGCGCTCCGTTACTTCCACTTTTATTTTATGGGCAATCCTGAAGGATTAGCCTTTACGATAACAAACCGTGATTGCATGAGTGCGCTCATCAATCCTCTTGAGGCGAAGCTGAAGGAGCTGGGAGTGAGCTTGCAGAAGGGGGGTACGGCGAGGAGCATTCAGGTTGTCGGGAAGAAGGTTGTCGGGGTGATCGTCGATACGCCGGAGAGAGGAAGAGCCTTGACGTTGTATCTTGATGCTGCAAAGGTTCCGCAACAGGGCTTTGCCGGGTTTGTGACAGCTGAGGGAGTGCCGGTCATGGTAGGCAGAACGGAAAGTGGTTATCTGGCTTATGACGGGCGCTGTACGCACATGGGATGTCCGGTCACTCCTGATGCAGTTGCCGGTGGATTCTCCTGTCCCTGCCATGCGGGGAGGTTTGATGCATCGGGAAGTCCGGTGAGCGGACCGCCCAAGGCTCCGCTTGCAAAGCTTGCAGTTGCTGTTGAGGGGGGAGTGCTTGTGGTGAAGCAGACGGGAGGCGGTGAACGGTTGGCGTGTGATTACTGTGTGGTTGCGACCAATGTGCGGGGGGTTCGTGAACTGGTCAAAGCTTCGCACCTGAACCACCCTGAGTTTGAAGCGAACGTGGCTTCGCTTGGCGAGGCTGACCCCTATGCGGTTTACCGGTTATGGATTGACAGACCGCTTGCCTCAAAGGATTTTCCGTTCTATACGGTTTCGGGATATACCTATACTGATTCTATCTCCATTTACTCCGATTTTCAGGAACCGTTTATTTCGTGGGCTAAAAAACATGGTTGCTGTGTTATCGAGCTGCATGCCTATGCCATTGCACCTGAGGATATCAGGCCTGAAACGGAAATCAAGGCAGCGATGCTTCAGGAGCTGCATACCATATTTCCGGAAACCAGGGCTGCGAAGGTTCTGCATGAGCTTTTCATGCAGCAGTCTAATTTTACCCGATGGGCTCCAGGTGATCACGCTCATCGTCCTGGTGTTGAAACGCCCTTCTCAAATCTCTTTCTTGCAGGAGACTGGGTCAACGTTGATGCACCGGTTTTTCTGATGGAGGCTGCGGCGTTTACCGGGCGAATGGCTGCCAATGCAATTTTCAGACAGGAATCAGTGAAGCCTGTGCCGCTTCCGATTGTGCCTATGCATGGTTTGTTTGCCTGATCGAGCTTTTTCTCTTTCTCAATTGATGTTGTCTGCGGTTTTCTTCAGACGAAGGCAGTCGCCGACGGTGTTGTGGAGCAGGGGGCGGAAGGCTCTGATTTTAATGTTGGCTGACGAGGGATAGACCCGGTTGGAGAGTAAAATAACAGCAAGTTCTTTTTCAGGGTCAATCCAGATGCTGGTGCCGGTGTAGCCAAGATGACCGTAGGAGCTGTTTGAAAAATAATCGCCTGCTGAAGAATGTCCGTCAAGTGAACGCAGGTCCCAGCCCGATGCACGTTCAGTCTCTTTGCGTGTGAGAAACTTTTTCAGTGTTGCGGCATGGATAAAGGTATGGTTGTTTACAGTGCCTCCATGCATCAGCATGGTTACCATCCTGATCAGGTCTCCGGTTGATGAGTACAATCCTGCATGACCGGCAACTCCGCCAAGCAGGGCGGCATTCTGGTCATGAACGAGAGGACGTTGAAAAGTGAAGGGCCAGACGCTGTCTTTTTCAACCGGGGCAATATGCGAAATGAGCGATTGCGGAGGAGTGAACATGGTTGATTTCATGCCGAGTGGTTCGGCAAACCGGTTATGAAAGTTTGCGTCGAGTGTGCTGCCGGTGATGGTTTCAATGATTCTGCCAAGGAGCATGAAGCCCAGATCACTGTAAAGTGTTTTATGACCTGGTATGGAAAGCAGGGTATCGGCGGCAATGCTGCTGAAGAGCTGTTCAGGAGAGGAGCAGGTTTTTGAAAAGAGAGTGTGTGCCCTCAGTCCGGATGTGTGTCGGAGGAGGTGCTCTATGGTGATTGTTTCCTTCCCGTTTCCGGTACACGCAGGCAGGTAGTGAGAAACAGGCGACTGAAGATTGAGCGAGTCCCGTTCGACAAGCTGCATGGCAATGCTGGTTGTGGCAACAGCTTTGGTCAGTGACGCAAGATCATAGATGGTGCTTGTATCGGCAGCCATGCTGTGCAGGTCATAGGTCATCCGTCCGAATGCCTTATGAAAAACAACCCTGCCTTTGTAGAGAATGGCAAGGCTTGCACCCGGAAAAACAGAGTCCCTGACGGCTTTGTTCATGGTGGCTTCCAGGGGTGTGAAATCATAGGCCATTGCAGAACCCGGGGTTGCTGTGCTTAATTCGGCAAGGATGAAGAGAGTTGCGAGAAAAAAACGGAATGATTGCATGAGCTTTTTCCCCAAGGGTTAAAAAAGCGAGATTTTGACATAACGGTGAGGATGTGCTTTCAGGTCGACGAGCACTGAATCGAGCGATGTCAGGGTTCGGGAGAGGTTGTTGTAGAGAGCCGGATTGGAGGAGAGCTGGCCAAGCGTACCGTTGTCGTTGTTGAGCTTGGTGATCAGGGATTCTGTTTTTGATGCCGCCTGGTTAAGATTTTCGATGGTCTCTTCGGTATTTTTCGCCATAGCCTTATCATTGAGAAGCTTCGGAAGAAGTCCGTTTCCATGCGATGCTTTCTTTGAAAGCGCGGAGAGTTCAGCTGTAGTGGCTTTCAGGCTGCTTATGGTTTCCGCAAGCTCCCTCCCCATTTTTTCATCCGAAATAAGTCTTCCTGCCATACCTTTACCGCTGTTCAGGTTGTCAAGCATGGTATTGATTTTTTCAAAGGTCAGACTTGCTTTGCTGGTAATGTTGGCAAGGCCATCTTCAGTCGTAAGGGCTATAAAATCTCCTTCTGTTACAGCAGGCCCCTTGCCGGTTTTGATATCAACATATTTATCGCCGAGGACTCCCAGGGATTTAATGGTGGCTTTGGAATCCTTCGTGACCAGTACAGCAAACTCCTGTTTCAGTCTCAAGTCAGCGACAACGTAAAGTGAATCGTTGTGTGTGACAAAATTCATTTTTGATACCGTGCCTATTTTTTTGCCTGATACAGAGACAAAGTTGTTTTCGGCTAAGCTTTGAACGTCTCGGGAAAGTATTTTTACTGTTGTGATCCCAGAGAACAGGTTTGAGTTTTTACCGACAACCAGTCCGATGTAAGCGGCAAAACCGATGCCGAAAATGAAAAAAATTCCGGTTCTCAGATCGCTCCATTTCAAAGCGTTCGGATTTTTCATACAGGTAACGTCTTAAGGATGTTATTGTTCAAGAATTTTGTCAGAGAGAATTGAGCGTATAAAGGGATGCTGTGCCTCGTGAAGTTTTTCCGTGACATCGTCAAAAATGATTTCCCCCTGATAGAGGACGGCAACACAGTCCGCGACATTAAAGACATCATCAATAATATGGGTAACAATAACGGCGCCAAGGTTATTGTTGTGCCTCAGGGAGCTGATGAGCGACAGGATTTTTTTTGAGCTGACCGGGTCAAGTCCTGCAGTAGGTTCATCAAACAGAATCATATGTGGTTTAAAGATAAGTGCTCTTCCTATAGCCACCCTTCGGCGCATTCCGCCACTCAGGCTTTCGGGAAGCTGGTCTTCATAGCCTTCCAGCCCTGCAAATTGAATCTGTTCTGTAACTCTGCGGCTAATCTCATCCTCCGGGAGCTTCATGTTTTCACGGAGAAAAAACCCGAGGTTCTGGCTGATGGTGAGGGAATCAAAGAGTGCATTTCCCTGAAAAACCATACCCATTTTGCGGCGTATGGAGTAGAGGCTTGACTCCTTCATGTTGGTGATATCGGTGCCGTCAATAATGACCTGTCCATTGTTCGGTTTGATAAGACCGAGCATCAGTTTGAGAATCGTGCTTTTTCCGACGCCGCTTGGTCCCAGAATTGCTTTGATGGTGTTGTCCCTGACGGTAAGAGAGACGTTTTTCAGAATCTCTTTGTCGCCGTATTTCAAACTGACCTCTCGTAATTCAATCATGCATTCACATGTTTTCCAGCACTATCTTTGACACGTAAAAATTTGCAATCAGCACCAGTCCTGATGAAACAACAATCCCTTTAATGGTGGAACGACCAACACCGGCAGTGCCTCCCCGGGCAGAAAACCCGTTGAAGCTGCTGACCAGCGTTATGATGATGGCAAAAACCGGCGCTTTAAGGAAGCCGACCACAAAATCTTTGGGTGCAAGTCGTGGATAGACGGCGTTCCAGAATATGCCTGGATCGAGTCGATGATAGTGTTCGGCCATATATGCGGCACTTTGCAGGCCGGCATAGTCCGAGAGAGCGGTCAAGGGCAGGAACATGATGAGTGCGGCAACAAGACGGGGCATGACCAGTTTTGCAACGGGGTCTGTGCCGAAAGCGCGCAGTGCATCGATCTGTTCAGAGATCTGCATGGCACCGAGTTCGGCACCGTTTCTTGACCCGAACCGTGCCGAGAGCATCAGTCCCATAAGGAGGGGTCCGAGTTCGCGGATAACCGTGAGGGAGGTTGATCGTCCCAGCATGGTTTTTGCACCGAAGTCTTCAAGAAGGTTTCCAACCTCAATGGCAAGAAGCGATCCGATAGAGATGGCGCTGACGAGAACGATGGGGATTGAGTCGGTGCCGCAAATGGAGGCCTGATCAAGCACATCCCTCCAATAGCGTTTTACTTTTGGAAAAGAGATGAATGCCCTGACTGAGAAAAGAAAAAACTCCTGCATGGTGAGGATAAAATTTTTCAGCCACACGGCAATTGCTTTTTCCTGGTTACGCGCGAAGGTTAGCAGCATATCGTTATCAATTGTCCGAACATCTTGGTTTATGCCTGTAAAAGCCTGCTTTTCATTTTAGTTACCCATTCGCATGGTATGGTAACCTTGCCGAAGGTGTCTTCATCGCGCTCTCTCATTCCATGATAGTCGGAACCTCCTGAAAAGAGTAAAAAGTACTCGTTTGCAATTTCTCGGTAGTAATTCTGCCGGTAGGCGTCGTGAGAAGGATGCACAATTTCTATGCCGTCAAGCCCGAAGGTGATGAGCTGTTTAAGCGTCTCATCGGAAACATTCTGAGCCGGATGGGCAAGAAAAGAGAGTCCTGACGCATTATTGATCAGCGCAATGACATCTGCCGGATGCGTTTCTATGCTTTTAACATAAGCCGGACTGTGAGAACCGAGATATTTGCTGAACGCTTCACTGAAGCTTTTGACATAGCCAACGTCCTGAAGCACTGCGGCAATATGGGGTCGTCCCACACTTCCATTCTGAGCTTTGACAATAATCTGCTCAATGCCGATTTTTACCCCCATTTTGGCGAGTTTGCTTACCATGCGCTCAGCCCTTTCGGTGCGCAGGTGACGGCAGTGATCAAGATATTGTTTCAGCTCGGAATGCTGATAATTGAAAAAATAACCAAGGATATGAATATCATAGCCCTTGTACGTCGAGCTCATTTCTACACCAGGAATAAGCTCAATGCCTTTAAGTAAGGCTAATGGCTTTGCTTTGTCAATACCTAAAACAGAATCATGGTCAGTAATACTTATGGCCTTCAGTCCGGAATTCGATGCTTTCAGAATTATTTCTTCCGGCGTAAAGATCCCGTCTGAACATTTAGTATGAATATGTAAGTCTGCTTTTTCAAAGCCATTATGCCCTACGCTTGTCAAGCTGTATGGCATGGCTGGTTTATTAATTATGTTAAATTGTGTTACCTGTATATAAGAAAAATTTCCCAACCGCTTCACTTACAAAAGAGAATTATTTTTCACGCCTAAACGTTGCATCGAAAAAGGGCAGGACATGAGGAGTCTTCAGCGCAATGTCAATTTTTTTTCAAGAATGTTCTTGAGGTCGGTAATGGCTTTCTGGATGGCCAGGGCGCGGTGGCTGAGGGTGTTCTTTTCGGAAGTGCTCATTTCCGCATAGGTCTTGGCTGTTGAGTGAACCCGAAATACGGGATCATAGCCAAACCCTGAGGTTCCTTTTTGTTCAAGGGTGATGCTGCCTGAAACAACACCATCGGCAGTGTGCTCTAGCTCGAATTGCTCATCTCCGGAATGGATAGAGCCTTTCATAGCGATGACTGTGCGGAATCGGGCGTTTCTGTCGGCAATACCCTTCATGCAGTGGAGCAGATGCCAAACGTTCTCTTGATAGGTCGGAGATTTGCCATCGGTAGTGGGGGCATAGCGTGCGGAGTATACACCGGGTGCCCCTTGCAGTGCATCCACTTCAAGACCTGTATCGTCCGCAAGGGCAATCATGGAGGGAAATCGTTCCGAGAGCATGCTGAAAATGGTTCTTGCTTTAAGGAGAGCGTTGCCTTCCAGCGTTTTTTCTGTCTCCTCGATGTCAACCTCAACCTCCAGCTCTTTGAGTGTTTTTACTCTGAACAGGGGTGTGATGTTTTCAAGCAGCGGGCGGAGTTCATTGACCTTGTCCCTGTTGCCTGTGGCCAGGATGATGGTAATGGTGCTCTCGGCAGTTTCTGGCATGGCTCTACTGAATGATGAGGAGGAGTTCCCTGATCGCCTCATCAAGGCCTGACAGCACAGCACGGGCAATGATGGCATGACCGATGCTGACTTCCTCGATTTCTGCAATGTCTTTAAACGGTGCGATGTTCAGGTAGTTGAGACCATGTCCCGCAACGACCTTCAGACCGATGCTTTTTGCATAGGTGGCAGCTTCACGGATTCTTTGCAGTTCAAAGGCTCTATCCTCATCATTTGTTTTCAGTGCGTAGGAACCGGTGTGGAGCTCAACAAGATCGGCACCTGCGTTCGCGGCAAGGTCGATGGCTTTCTGGTCGGGCTCAATAAAGATGCTGCTCTCTATTCCTGCGGCTTTGAACGGTTTCAGAAATTCAACCAGTGTATTGTAGTGAGTGGTAATGTTAAAACCGCCCTCGGTCGTGAGTTCCTCTCTCTTTTCGGGTACAAGGGTGATGAGCTCGGGTTTCGTCTGCAAAGCTATATGCTGCATCTCCTGCGTCATGGCCATTTCAAGATCGAGCTTGGTGGTCACTGCATGCCGGAGTCGCTGCAGGTCGTTGTCTCTGATGTGTCGGCGGTCTTCCCGCAGGTGGCATACAATGCCTGCTGCTCCGCTTTTTTCGGCAAGCAGGGCAGCGGCAACCGGGTCGGGCTCAAACTCATTGCGGGCGTTGCGCAGTGTTGCAATGTGATCAATATTAACAGCTAATCTCATGGGAGTCAGACAATGGTTTTTTTCCTTTTCTTAAGCGAAGGTAATGAAAAAATGAAAAGGATAAAACTTTCAGCATCCCGCGGATGTATAGGAGATAATCTTATATCTTAAAAATCAGAGTGATCTGCTATTTATTACTATTATATTGCGCCAACACAAAACAAGAAGAAACCATGTTACATACTCCAGCTTATGCCGCAAAGGCCGCAAAAGCGCCAATTGAACCTTATGAAATTATTCGCCGTGAACCAGGGGCCCATGATGTGTTGATCGATATTCTTTATTGCGGTATCTGTCATTCCGACATTCACCAGGCCCGTGATGAATGGGGTGGTTCCATTTTTCCCATGGTTCCCGGACATGAAATTGTTGGAACGGTAGTCAGGACAGGTGGCCATGTCACCAAATGGAAGGTTGGTGATACCGTCGGAGTCGGCTGCTTTATCGACTCCTGCCGTGAATGCGAAGCCTGCCGTGAGGGTGAGGAACAGTTTTGCGAGGAGGGAATGAGTGTCACCTACAATGGTTATGAACGTGATGGCAAAACCCCGACCTATGGTGGATACTCCACCCGCATTACGGTGAATGAGGATTACGTGCTTCGCATACCTTCCGGCATGCCGCTTGAAAGGGTTGCGCCCCTTCTCTGTGCAGGAATAACCACCTATTCGCCATTGAAGCACTTTGGAGTCAAGCCTGGTGATGAAGTAGCCATTCTGGGGCTGGGTGGTCTTGGTCATATGGGGGTGAAAATTGCAAAGGCGATGGGGGCAAGGGTGACTGTCCTGAGCCATTCTCCAGGCAAACGGGATGATGCCCTTGCCCTTGGTGCAGACGATTTTGTGGTCACCAGCAACGAGAACTCCTTCAGGGAGAACGAAAAGCGTTTTAATTTTATTCTTGATACGGTTTCTGCCATGCACGATTACAACGCCTGTCTTGGGCTCTTGAAACGTGACGGTACCATGGTGCTTGTAGGCATTCCAGAACCCGTTCCACTTTCTGCAGCCCCGCTGGTCATGCAGCGCCGACATCTCTCTGGTTCACTGATTGGCGGTATCCGGGAAACACAGGAGATGCTTGATTTTTGTGCAGAGCATGGTGTATTGTCTGATGTCGAAGTGATCCCTGTTCAAAAGGTCAATGAGGCTTATGAACGGGTGCTCAAGAGTGATGTGCGCTACCGATTTGTTATTGATATCGCCAGCCTCAAGGAGACCCATCCCTGAATGGTGGGATGCTTTGACACCTGGTAACCGGTTATGCTGTAATAATCCGAAATAATGTACATCGTATGCCTTTGAACGCTTGCCCATGGAAATAATAACGGATCTCCATCTTGGAGACTGCATAGAAGTACTCAATGTTCTGCCAGACGATTCGGTAGACTTGATATTTACCTCACCGCCATACGCTGATCAGAGAAAGCAGACCTATGGCGGCTTTCATCCGGACGACTACGTTGAGTGGTTTTTACCGATATCAAAACAACTCCTGAGAGTACTCAGGCCCACAGGTACCTTTGTTCTGAACATCAAAGAAAAGGTTGTCAATGGCGAACGGAGCACCTATGTGATGGAGCTCATTTTGGAGATGAGAAAACAAGGGTGGTTCTGGACTGAAGAGTTTATATGGCATAAAAAAAATTGTTACCCCGGCAAATGGCCAAACCGCTTCAGGGACTCATGGGAAAGGCTGCTCCAGTTCAACAAAAGCAAACAATTTTACATGAACCAGCAAGCTGTTATGGTGCCGATGGGCGACTGGTCGAAGAGCCGGCTTAAAAACCTGAGTGATACTGATAAAGTACGGGATACGTCAAAGGTAGGGAGCGGGTTTGGAAAAAACATCTCTAATTGGCTTGATCGGGAGATGGCCTATCCCACAAACGTGCTGCACCTTGCTACCGAGTGCAACAATAAGAAACACAGTGCAGCATTTCCTGAAGCTCTTCCCGAATGGTTTATCAAGCTTTTCACCAAAGAGGGCGATACCGTCATGGATCCATTCATGGGGTCAGGGACGACCAACGCGGTGGCGCAAAAATTGAAAAGGCACTCTATCGGCATTGAAATTGTAGAGGAGTACTACTCCATGGTACAAAAAGAGTTGAAACCTGTAGAACTTTATCTTCTGGAAAAAAGAGACGATTATGACTCCACTTGCCCTGAGCGACGTCTCGACATACGTTGAAGAGAATATCGGTACTTTTCATCAGAAGAGAATCGCAACTCTTGACGATTTGAGCCTCTCCAAAGTATTGAAAAGGAAGAACCCTTATTTATTTAAAGCAAAGTTCGTTCTTACTGCTGAAGAGATTGTCAGAGGGCTGGTTGATGCCCATATTTCATCAAATGAGGAGACCGTTTTTGGTGACTGGCTGGAGGGACTGGCAATTTTTATCAACGGAAAGGTCTATGGAGGTTGGAAATCCGGTATTCCCGGAGTCGACCTTGAGTTTGATAAGGATGGTAAGCGTTTCATCGTCACTATCAAATCAGGTCCGAATTGGGGTAACAGCAGTCAGATTGCCAAAATGAAGTCCGACTTCAAAACAGCAGCAAAAACGTTACGCACCAGCAATTCTGGGATTCATGTTGTAGCTGTCAATGGATGCTGTTATGGAAAGACCAGGATTTCCGATCAGGGCGACTATTTCAAATATTGTGGCCAGCCCTTCTGGGAGTTTATCTCATCCGGCGTCTCTTTCTGTCTGAGGTATATTTTATGACGCAAATGCCTAACGGCTTATAGAATTACAGGGTATAAATGAATAGCGTAAGTCTGAAAAAACTTGAATTCGATAAAGTTGCCCACTACGCAGCGCAGTTCTGCCTGTCGGGTATGGGGCGCGATAGAGTTAAGGAAGCGTTGCCGGTTGTGGAGCGGGAGGTGCTGCTTGCTGAGCTTGAGAGGATCCTTGAATTAAAAAATCTGCTTGAGGGGGAGGCGCCACTGCCTTTTTCTTATTTACCCGATACTAGGCGGCTGCTGAAAAAGCTGGAGGTTCTTGAGAGTTATCTTGAGCCTGAGGAGTTGCAGGATATTTATCATCTGCTTTTTTCTTCGGTGCAGTTGCGCAAGTTCATGTTTCTTAACCGTGAGATCTATCCTCTGCTTAATGATTTTACCATAAGAATCTGGCTTGAAAAGAGTCTGCAGACCGCGATTCGAAGGATTATTGATGAACAAGGGAGGGTGAGGGATACGGCAAGTGATGCTCTGCTGTTGATTCGGCGGGAACTCAATGGAAGCCGAGAACTGATTCGCAGGAAAATGGAGCGGCTGGTTAGGCGCTGCCAGGAGAGCGGCTGGCTGATGGAGGATACTGTTGCGATCAAGAATGGACGTCTGACGCTTGGCTTGAGGGTGGAGTATAAATATAAGATAGCGGGTTATATCCAGGATTACTCAGGGAGTGGGCAGACAGTCTTTATTGAGCCGGCGGAAACCCTTGAGATCAGTAACAGAATTCAGGATCTTGAAATCAGCGAACGACGGGAGATTGAGCGGATTCTGAAGGAGATGTCGAATGAGCTGCGGCTTGAGCTGGAAAATCTTCGGTACAATGAGTCTCTGCTTGGTGAGTTTGATGCTTTGTATGCCCGTGCACGGTTTGCAGTTGAAACCCGCTCGGTGCTTCCTGCTCTTGCTGAAGGCCAGTCGCTCAGGATTATCAAAGGGTTTCATCCGTGGCTGATGATTTCCCATCGTCATAAGGAGGTTATTCCTCTTGATCTTGAGCTGGATGAGGGTGAGCGGGTACTGGTGATTTCAGGGCCTAACGCGGGCGGAAAATCGGTGGCGATGAAAACGGCAGGACTTCTCTGCTGTATGCTTGTACATGGTTATCTTCTGCCTTGCAGCGAGAGTTCCGTGTTTCCTCTGTTCAGTGATATCTTTATTGAGATCGGTGATGATCAGTCTATTGAGAATGACCTTTCGACCTTCAGCTCGCATCTTGGCGAAATTAAAAGAATTCTTGATCGTGCTGGAAGCAGGGATCTTGTGTTGATTGATGAACTGTGTGCCGGTACAGATGTTGAAGAGGGGGGGGCAATCGCACGTATGGTGATTGAGGAACTGCTTTCTCGGGGTATAAAAACCATTGTCACGACTCACCTTGGTGAGTTGAAAGCCTATGCTCATGATCGTGTCGGTGTAGTCAATGGTGCGATGGAGTTCAATCGGGTTGGTCTTGTGCCTACCTTCCGCTTTATCAAGGGGTTGCCGGGTAACAGTTTTGCCTTTGCCATGATGCAGCGGATGGGATTCCCTGTTTCAATGGTTGAGCGGGCATCGGCATTCATGCAGGGTGAACGGCTTGGGCTTGATCGAATGCTCGATGATCTGAGCGGCTTGCTGGAAGAGAATCGTCTTTTAAAGCTGCGGCTTCGGGAAGATAAGGAGGAGCTTGAAGAACGGGAGCTCTCTTTGCGGAGTGAGGAAGCAGGGCTTGAGCAGAAACGCAGAGAACTTAAGCTTGGCGCTTCACGAGAACTGCAGAAAGAGGTGGAGCATGCCCGAAAACAGATCAGGGAGATTCTTTCAGAAGTAAAAAGTGCTCCTGCTGATGAAAAAAAAGTACAGGAAGCAAGAAAACAACTGGCATTGAAGAAGCAGGATGCTGAAAAGAGCGAGTCCATGCTTCTCTCGGAAGCTGATGCGGCGATTCAGATTGATCGTACTATCCGTGAGGGTGATCTTGTCAGGATTCTGGATACCAGTACTTCCGGTGAGGTTGAGAGTGTCAATGGAGAGAGTGTGGTTGTGCGATGTGGAAATTTCAGGTTGACTACTTCGCTGAAAAACCTTGAGAAGACCTCGAAAACGCAGGTAAAAAAAAGTCTTAAAAAGCCTGATCTCCCGAAGCAGAAAAGTTCATGGTCAGCTGTTACCGGAGAGGTGGAGTCCACCAGAGTTGATTTACGTGGTTTGAGCGGGGATGAGGCAATCATGAAAATTGAACGGTTTATCGATTCGATGAGGCTTCATAGAATTCATTCAATAACGATTGTGCATGGCAAAGGAACCGGTTCTCTTCGGCAGAGGACAGCGGAGTTTTTGCAGCAGCACCGTTACATTAAAAGTTTTCGACTCGGTGAATGGGGTGAGGGTGGGGCAGGTGTGACTGTGGTGGAGCTGGAGTCATAATAATTTATATTCGATAGGATAGATGCATTGAAAAACAGATTTCAATACTGTATCTTACGCCCAAGACAGCCTGCCATGCCCATGGTGATCTATCCGGCTTATAACTATTAATCCTGCAGGGATTGAAAGAACAGCACGAAACATATCTGACTATACCAAATCAGCTTACAGCGCTGAGGATACTCCTTGTGCCTGTTTTTGTCGTTCTGTTGCTGCAGGTTGAACCTTATCTGAAACTGCTCGGTGTCGTCGTTTTTGTCGTGGCATCGCTTACGGATATTTATGATGGTTATCATGCAAGGAAATATGGCGTCACAACCCGTCTTGGCGCTTTTCTTGATCCCCTTGCCGATAAGTTGCTTATTACGGCAGCTTTTTTTCTTTATGTCGGGATGGGCTTTCTGAGTCTCTGGATGGTGATACTTGTTGTTGTGAGGGATGTTATTGTTACAGGGTTGAGAATCTATGCCGAATACAAGAACAGGCCGGTAGTGACAAGCATGGAGGCGAAATACAAAACTCTGGTGCAGAATATTTTTGTCTATGTTATCATGGCACTGATATTGATGAAAGAGGCATCTTTTTCAGGTGCGAATGTTGCGGTCATGACGCACCGTTTTCTTGTTTCCGGTTATCTGAACTATATCATGCTGGCGGTAACGATTTTTACAGTGTACACCGGTATTTCCTATATGGTCAGCAATTGGCGGATTTATCTTCAGAAGCCTCTTGAGGGGCGATGATTGCAATGAGGCTGATTACGGCAAAAATTCTGTCAACCTGCATTGGTATCGGTTATTTTCCGGTAGCACCCGGTACTGTCACGAGTATTGCGGCTGTTCTCTGCTATATTTTTATTCCAGCTCTGCATTCCACAATAGTGCTGCTCTCTCTGGTCGTACCATTGACCGCTGCAGGAGTATGGGCAGGTAAGATTATGGAGGAAAAGTATGGGAGAGATCCTTCAATAGTTACCATTGATGAACTTGTCGGCCAGTGGCTGGCGCTCGCCGCACTACCGGCCGGATTACTCTCGCTTTTTCTTTCATTTGCTTTTTTCCGGCTGTTCGATATAGCCAAACCCGGCCCGATTGATGCTGCCCAGCGCCTGCCGGGTGGGTGGGGTATTATGGCTGATGATGTGCTTGCCGGGTTTTTTGCCAATCTTTCAGTGCGGGGCGTCCTGGCGCTGCTCACTGTTTTTCATCTTCCGGTTTCTTTATAAAACTGCCTGATGTTTGCCGTCATTGACGGTGTGTCGAAGCCTATTTCCTTGTAGAGATCATTCATTCCTCCGTGAGTTACGAATGCGTCTGGAAGGGCAACTTTCAGCACGGGACGGTTGATGCGTTTGGTGTTGAGGTGGTCAATGACAGCACTGCCGAGTCCCCCGATCGTGCTGTTTTCTTCAATAACGGCAAAATGTGTTGATCGTGCAGCAAGCTCGTCAAGCAGGTCGGTGTCGAGTGGCTTGAGAAACCTCATGTTGACCACGGTCGCATTGATGCCGTCACGCTGCAGTGTTTCCGCCACCTCAAGGGCTTTGGATGTCATATTGCCGATGCTGAGAAGTGTCAGCTCGTTGCCTTCCCGGACAATCTGAGCTTTTCCAATGGGCAGAGAACTGAAGTTTTTTTGCAGAGGGATGCCCGTGCCGTTGCCTCTCGGATAACGGATTGCAACAGGGCCTTTCAGCTCATAGAGTGCGGTGTAGAGCATGTCGCGCAGTTCCTGTTCATTGGCCGGGGCCATAATGACAAGGCCTGGCACAGCGTGCAGGTAGGAGAGATCGAACGCACCGTGGTGGGTCGGACCGTCCTCTCCGACAAGTCCTGCACGGTCAATAGCGAAAACGACATGCAGTTTCTGCAGTGCGACATCGTGAAAAAGCTGATCATAAGCGCGCTGCAGAAAGGTTGAATAGACAGCGAATACCGGTTTGAATCCCTGTATTGCAAGTCCGGCGGCAAAGGTGACAGCATGCGCTTCGGCTATGCCGACATCGTAAAAACGGTTTGGCAGAGCGTTCTGGAAGAGGTCAAGTGATGTGCCGCTCGGCATGGCAGCGGTAATGGCAGTAATTTTTGTATCCCTGAGGGCAAGCTCAACCAGAGCTTCACCAAAGACCTCCTGATATTTCGGGGGAAGTGAGGTGTCAGCTTTTTTAAGGGACTTTCCTGTTGTTGTATCGAAGCCTCCGCTGTGTGCATGCCATTTGCTTTGATCTTCTTCAGCAGGTTTGAACCCTTTTCCTTTTTTTGTGATGACATGCAGCAGTTTGGGATTTGGGAGTTCCTGCATCTCTTTGAGTGCCTTGACCAGTTGCTCCATATTGTGACCATCAATTGGTCCGAAATACCTCAGGCCGAGGGCTTCAAAAAAAGCTCCTGGTGTCAATGCAGCTTTAAATCCCTCTTCAAGTTTTCGAACAGCATTTTTAGCTGTATCTCCCAGGTCATTGTTGAAGAGTGAGATTGCCTGCCAGAGAAATTTACGGGCTTTATTGTAGGTTTTATTAAGGGTGATGTTGATGAGATGAGTTTTCAGGCCTCCTGTACTGGGTGAAATGGCCATCTGGTTGTCATTGAGGATGACAAGAACATCACTTTTCAGATCACCGAGGTGATTCATGGCTTCAAATGCCATGCCTCCGGTCATACTGCCGTCTCCAATAACGGCTATAACCTTTTCATTGGTATTGGCAAGGTCTCTTGCCGCAGCTATCCCTGCAGCTGCTGAAATAGAGGTGGAGGCGTGACCGGTTCCAAAGGCATCATAAGGACTTTCTGAAACTTTAGGAAAACCTGCAAGTCCACCGTATCGGCGGTTGGTTGGCATTTCCCCTTTTCTTCCTGTAAGTATTTTATGCACGTATGCCTGATGCCCGACATCCCAGATGATTTTGTCGTGTGGAGAGCTGTAGACATGATGAAGTGCGACGGTCAGCTCCACAACACCAAGGCTGGATGCAAAATGCCCGCCATTGACAGAGACAAGTTTGATGACCTCTTTTCGGCATTCATCTGCAAGTGTCTGAAGCTCCGGTATACTGAGTTTTTTAAGATCAGCTGGAGAATGAATTTCAGAAAGAGGTGACTTTTGCTGCGTGATGGGAACCGGCAGTGAATTGCTCATAGTTTTTCAGACTTCAGGTTATGTTCATACTCTCTCTGTAACCGTGCTTCAGGCTTCCCGGTTCCAGTTGCGGCGAGTTTGTGCGGTCTTTTACATCCCTGAAATCTGAAGGAGAATATGTCGTTCTTTACGGGGTCCGTCAAGTTCCACTAAAAACAGTGATTGCCATTCGCCGAGCAGAAGCTTTCCTTTGGAGAATGGAATGGTTTCAGAGGTGCTCATGAGAAGTCCGATCAGATGGGAGTGTGCATTGTCGCGCCCATCAAGAGGATTGAGATTGTGCTGGTAGTTGCCGTCTCTTGGGGCTAAGCGCTTGAGAAAGGTTTCCATATCCTCAAGGAGACGAACCTCTTTTTCATTGATATTGATAAAAGCTGTTGTATGCTGGCTGATGACGGTGACCTGTCCGGTATCGAGTCCCGATGAGGTCACAGCATCAGCTACTTCGGCAGAGATATCAATGATCTCGATTGGCTTTGTGGTTTGCCGGGTGATGATGTTAATACTGTATCGCATATCATAAAATGTGAATTATTGAATTTGTTCAGAAGGTTATGACCAATCCTTCATGAGGAGAGAGACACACCCGGAGTGTCTGATCTTCATAATGAATATTATCTTTTTTGTTTACTGTATCTGTACTCAGGACGTCCAGCGTGTCGACGGAGACAGGTTCAAGTGCAGGATGACGGAACTCTATCGAAATGCCTGTCGGACTGAAATTGGCCAGAATGAAGGCGTGTTCATCTTCTGTGAATCTGTGAAATCCGAAACAATGAGAGTTATAAGCTGCATTCAGCTCAAGTTGTTCAATGTATCCTTCCTGAAAAACCTTATTCTTCTGAAGAATGAAAAGCTTTTTGTAAAGTGACACCAGCTCACTGTCTGTGGGTTCAGACGCTTGCCGGATAAGCTGTACCGGAATTTTCTGCTGGAAACCGGCTATTTGATCCTGATGTATAAGATGCATCCCGGGAGTTGTCAGCAGTACCAGAGCCGCAGCTTTATTATTCAGTCCGATTTCTTTGGCCGCCCTTGGTTCATCATGGTTTTCGAGAAACCTGCAGAGATGTGCCTGATAGTCCCATTGTGCCGTAAGGTGTCCAGACAGTTTTTCAACATCGAGTGGTGAACTGCAGATGTAGTCGTAAAAAGGTTTGTCGTAGGTAAAGTCAAATCCCTGCTGCTGGAGCTCCCACTCCTTATTCCAGTATGATTCGGCAAGAAACAGAAAGCCGGGGTGGCGGTGCTTGACGGCAGTTATTGCGTCAGGCCAGAACTCTGTGATCATTTCACCACCGAGGTTGCTCCAGGTGGTATTGAAAATGCTTTTTAGAATCAGCATGGCCACATCGCAGCGGACAGCATCGCAGAGTGAACTGATTTTGAAAAGGTTTTCAGTCATCATCCTGTGCGTTTCAGGCCTTGCGTAGTTGAGTTGCAGGGTGTCTGTCCAGGGTGCGAAGTACGGGTCTTTACCATGAGCAAGGTATTTGCCCTGGATATATTCAAAGCCTGTTCCGGGGTCATGTCTTTGCTCTTCAAACGATACCGGCATAAAAAACTCAGGGTGTTCAGGGAGCCATTCATTGTCGAGAGCAAGGTGATTCGGTACGAAGTCGAGCATCAGTTTTATGCCGATCTTGTTGAGCTTTTCGCGGAACGTGAGCAGTTCGTCTTCGCTGCCGAGTGCTTCATTGACAGTATATGAGGGTATTGAATATGGTGATGATACAATATCGTCTGGATTAACAAGCGGGATGTGTTCCAGGATAGATGTTCGAAGGTCTTGATGAGCGGTGGCAATTGCTTTGCTGAATTGACTTGGTTTCCATACACCCATCAGCCAGACCAGATCGAAACGGCAGGTTGAAAAGAAGGCGAACTCCTCATCGGGGATGTTACCGAGTGTTACTGGCCGGTTATGCTCTCTGCTGAGTTTTTTAAGCCAGATTCTGGTATTGATTTCGTAAACGAGGGGGAACATAACTTGGATAGTTTTGTTGGGTAACGGGATTGCGGTCAAATATAGTAACTCTTAAACTCAAAAGGAGCAGGTTGCACGTTAAAAATGCAAAAATGGGTGTGTCGAGCCGGGACTCTTCTTTACAGGTGCTCACGTGATTTGTAAAACGGGGAAAGTTATGCGAAATTCAACTGGAGATTTTGGCGCAAAGGGATATAAGTGGTCGCATTAACAGTTAACTGGTGTTCAGAAGTTTTGACGGATTTTTTACATGATCTCAACGAGGTACAGCGCAATGCTGTAATTGCTACTGCCGGACCTGTAATGGTGCTGGCGGGTGCCGGTTCCGGCAAGACAAGGGTGATCACCTACCGTATTGCTTATCTTATCAGAAATGAGGGGGTAGCGCCCCGGAATATTCTTGCTCTGACCTTTACCAACAAGGCTGCGGGTGAAATGCGGCATCGGATTGATACCCTGTTGCATCAGGGCAGTTCAAGAGGGTTATGGATCGGGACGTTTCATTCGGTTTTTGCTCGTCTTCTCCGGAACTATATCGATCTGATCGGTTACGACCGCAACTTTTCAATTTTTGATTCTGATGACAGTAAAAGCCTGATCCGTCAATCTATGGCCGAACTGAATATTTCACTTGATTCAGTGCCTCTCAATACAGTTCAGGGTCTTATCAGCAGAGCAAAAAACAGCTTTATTCTGCCTGCCGAGTTTCATAGAAATGCTTTGGAGTATAATCAGCAGAAGGCATCGCAAATCTACGAGCTCTATACCAGAAAGCTGAAGGAAAACAATGCACTTGACTTTGATGATCTGCTGATCAAGCCTCTGGAACTGTTTAATGCACATCCTGAGATACTTTCCGAGCTGCAGGACTCTTTCCGCTATATAATGATCGATGAGTATCAGGATACAAACAGGGCGCAATACCTTGTTGCTAAAATGCTCGGGGCAAAACACAGGAATATTTTTGTTGTGGGCGATGATGCCCAGTCGATATATTCCTGGCGGGGCGCTGATATTTCAAATATTCTGAATTTTCAGGATGACTATCATGATGCACTGACCTTCAAGCTTGTCGAGAACTATCGAAGCACTGGAACAATACTCAAGGCTGCAAACAATGTTATCAGCCGTAACCAGCGGCAGATTAAAAAAGAGCTGATTTCGCATCGTAACGAGGGAGAGCCTCTGACGCTTATTGAAGCATACAATGAGCGGAACGAAGCTGAAAAAGTTGGAGAGCATATACGCGCGATGCGCTTGAAGCAGGACTTTGAATATAGAAGCTTTGCAATCTTTTATCGTACCAATGCTCAATCGAGGGTGCTTGAGGATGTCATGCGCCAGAACAAAATCCCCTATAAGATTTTTGGGAGCGTGTCGTTCTACAAGCGCAAGGAGATCAAAGATGCGGTTGCCTATCTTCGCTTTATCCTCAATGAACGTGATGGTGAATCGCTGTTGAGAATTATTAATTTTCCACCTAGAAAAATCGGGGATGTCAGTATCGGCAAGCTTAAGGAATTTGCTGAAGAGCAGGGGATAAGCTTGTATGATGCTATACAGCGTGCTGAAGAAGGAGGCTTTCAGGTGCGGCTGGTGACGGCTCTCCGTTCATTCAGCAGTGTCATTGAAGCTTTGAAGGAGCTGGCGCAGAATGGAACTGTCTTTGAAGTCCTGAGCGAGTTGTTTAATTTAACCTCTATTCCTTTGTTGCTGCAGGCTGAAAATACTCCAGAATCGCTGGCACGGAATGAAAACCTTCAGGAACTTCTTTCGATGGCCAGGGATTTTTCCGATCACAATCCTGATAATGGATCACTTGGGGATTTTCTGGAAAACATCTCACTGGCTTCAGACTATGAAGAGACGCAGGACTCTGATAATTATGTCTCTTTGATGACGGTTCATGCTGCCAAAGGTCTTGAGTTTCCTGTGGTATTTGTTACTGGCCTTGAGGAGAGGCTGTTTCCACTGCACTGCTATGAACCTGCTGAACTTGAGGAGGAACGAAGGCTTTTCTATGTTGCAGTGACCAGAGCTCAGGAGAAGATATTTCTTTCATGGGCACAGAGCCGCTATCAGTATGGACAGCCCCATTACTGCCTGAAATCGATGTTTATCGGTGAAATTGATGCTTCGATAGTGCAGACAGAGAGTGGGATTTTGCTTTCAGAACGTCCTGAGAAGGAAAAACCTGCAGGGGGGGGATTATCATCAAGAGGTTATCAGCAGAATATGGTATCAGCGTTGTATGCTCCAGCAGCTTCAGGAGAACAGTCGAAATCTTCAAAGTCCGGACTTCGTGCAGGAACGATGGTGCATCACGCTCTTTTTGGTCCGGGAACGGTTCTGGATGTTCAGGGTACAGGGTCGAAGCAAAAAGTCAGGATAACGTTTCGCAATACCGGGGAGAAGACATTGATGGTGCAGTATGCCAATCTTGAGATTCAGTCGTAAAATCTTATGAAGATCCTTTTTGGTGTTCAGGGAACGGGAAATGGCCATATCAGTCGCAGCCGTGAGCTTGTTCGCAGGCTTAAGGCTGATGGACATGATGTTGCTGTGATCATAAGTGGAAGAAAAGAAGAGGATCTGAAGGAGATAAAGATTTTTGAGCCCTACAAGGTGATGAAGGGTATGACTCTGGTTACCTATAAGGGTAAGCTGAGCTATATCGAGACCATGTTTCAGCTCGATCTGTTTCGCCTTATGACGGATATAATGATGCTTGAAACTGCAGGGACTGACCTGATTATTACCGATTTTGATCCGATAACCTCTTCAGTGGCACGAATAAGAAATATTCCTTCTATGGGTTTCGGTCACCAGTATGCCTTTCGATATAATGTTCCCCTGGCAAAGGGAAACCTTTTTGAAAAATATACCTTGCTCAATTTTGCCCCTGCCCGTTACAATGCGGGGCTTCACTGGAACCATTTCCATCAGCCTGTTTTTCCTCCGGTTATTCCGCCCCTGCTTTATGCGGAAAATGCCAAAGCCGTTATTAAAGAGAAGATTCTTGTTTATCTGCCGTTCGAAGAGGTGGAGGATGTTGCTGCCTTTGTTACTTCGTTTGAAGGGTATGAGTTTTTTATTTATGGAAAGGTGTCAGAGAGTCGTGATGATGGGCATCTCCATTTCAGGGGCTATTCCCGTGATGGATTTCTCAATGATCTCCTGGAGTGCAGCGGTGTTGTCTGCAATGCCGGATTTGAACTTCCGGGTGAGGCGCTTCATCTCGGAAAGAAGCTGCTGCTCAGGCCTCTCAATGGGCAGATTGAACAGGAGTCCAATGCTCTTGCCATGGAGCAGCTTGGGTATGGCATGTCGACCCACACTCTTGATGTTGCCGTTCTTGCCGACTGGCTGCAGCAGCCATGCAGAGAGCCTTTGCATTATGCTGCAACGGTGGATTATATTGCCGAATGGATAGGGAGTGGCGAGTGGGAGCAGCTGTCAAAATACACCGAGGCTGCATGGGGTGAAAAGTATTAACATGACTCATTATGCATTTCAGGGATCTTGTAACGAAATGCCGGAGCTACCGGAGATTTGACAGCCGGGTTCAGGTTACTGAAGATGTCGTGCGGGATCTTGTTGAGCTTGCCTGCTATGTTCCTTCAGAAAAAAACCTTCAGCCGCTGAAATTTATTGCTGTCAGTGAACCTGCGACTGTCGCAGCTCTTTTCCCTTCTCTTTCCTGGGCGGGATATCTTGCAGATTGGCCTGGCCCTGCAGAAAGCGAACGTCCTGTGGCTTATATCGTTATACTTGGTGATCAGTCAATAAGCACTGAATTTGGGTGTGACAGTGGAATTGCAGCGCAGACTATTCTTCTTGCAGCTACAGCATCTGGTATCGGGGGATGCATCATAGCCTCTCTTGATCGCAAAAAAATCAGGGAGTTACTTAAAATTCCTGATTTTTTTTCCATTCTTTTGGTCATTGCTCTCGGAAAGCCGGTTGAAACTGTTGTTATTGATCAGATGGCGGACAATGATTCGGTTCGATATTTCAGGGATGCTAACGGGATTCATCATGTTCCTAAAAGGATGCTTGATGATGTTCTGTTAAAGTTTCATTAACTGGAGATGTTGTTTCGGATTGATGATTCGTATTGACGAACTGCTCAGGGCTTACCGCCAGGGTTTTTTCCCGATGTCTGATCCAAAGGATGGGAAGGTCTACTGGTGTCAGCCTTACAAAAGGGCAATTGTATATCTCGATTCCTACAAACCCTCCCGTGATGTTCTTCGTCTGAAAAGAAAAAAAGAATTCAGTGTAACGTTTGACAAGGAATTTGAGGGAGTAATCAGAGGGTGTGCTGCTCCTCGAAAAAATGATGCTGAAACATGGATTTCCGGAGAGATTATTGAAGCTTATGTCAAGCTTCACGAGCTTGGGCTGGCCCACAGTGTTGAGAGCTGGTATGAGGGTGAGCTCGTTGGCGGTTTGTACGGGATAGCTATGGGCGGTGTCTTTTTTGGAGAGTCAATGTTTTTCCGCCGTTCCTATGCATCACAGATAGCTTTTGATTGTCTGGTGCTTCATTTGAGCAATAAAGGATATCGGTTGCTTGATGCTCAGATTATGAACCCGCATCTTGGGAAACTCGGGGCAGTTGAAATTGCCCATGAAGAGTATATGGAGCTTCTTGAAGATGCATTGAGGGAAAAGATTGTTTTTCTCTAAGCAGGGGAAAAGTGGTACTTTGACCGACGATAGTTTTTTCTTTTCGAAGAGAGGATCCTTTTGGGATTATAGACCTTTAACACAGGAGTTTTTATGTTGTCGAGGGACTTGACAGAAAGCCAGTCACAGACCAGAGTTATTATTTATTCAGGAAAAGGCGGCACAGGAAAAACCACCATTTCATCATCAACTGCGGTTTCGCTGGCACGGCAGAACAAGAAGGTGTTGATCATGTCCTCCGATCCAGCCCATTCGCTGTCTGACGTTTTCAATACCCGCATAAGCCGCAATGATCCGCAGAAGATCGAACATAATCTTTACGGCCTCGAAGTTGATACAGTGCATGAACTTAAAAAAAACATGTCCGGGTTTCAGAAGTTCGTTTCGTCCTCTTATAAAAGCAAAGGTATTGAAAGCGGCATGGCTACCGAGCTGACAACGCAGCCGGGTCTTGACGAAATATTTGCTTTAAGCCGACTGCTTGACGAGGCTCAATCGGGAAAATGGGATGCTGTTGTGCTTGATACATCTCCAACGGGCAACACGCTTCGTCTTCTTGCTTATCCTGAGATTATTATAGGAGGGAATATGGGCAAGCAGTTTTTCAAGCTCTATAAAAGCATGTCGTCGATTGCGCGTCCATTAAGCGGAAAGTCCATTCCTGACGATGATTTTTTTAATGAGATCAATGTCCTGCTCAAGCAGATGGAGGATATCAACAAGTTTATACTCAGTCCTGAAGTGACCTTCCGTCTGGTGCTGAACCCTGAAAAGCTATCCATTCTCGAGACAAAACGTGCCTATACCTTTGTGCATCTCTACGGCATTAATGTTGATGGTATTGTCATTAACAAGATTCTTCCTACCTCCAAAACAGTTGGAGAGTATTTTGAATTCTGGGCCGACCTGCACAGTAAATATCTGATGGAGATTGACAACTCATTTTATCCCACCCCGGTTTTTCGCTGTCATCTGCAGAGAACCGAGCCGATAGGGGCTGATGCGCTTCACGAAATCAGTAAACTTGTTTTTGGTGTGCAGACGCCTGACAAGATTTTTTATTCCGGAAAGAATTTTTGGATTGAAAGCAAAAAAAATGCTGTGACTGAAGATCACCGCGAAGTTCTGTGTATTAAAATACCTTTTCTCAAGGATGCGGAAGATGTCGGGGTTGACCGCATGGGTACTGATATTGTGGTTACAGTAGACAGGGCTCAGAGGATTATTACACTGCCCAGGGCCTTGTACAGTCTTGAAATGGAAGAGTATATAAGGGAGGATAATCTTTTGCGGGTGGTGTTCAGGGAGATTCATGTCGAAAAGGAAGAAACAGAGTTGAATGTGAATAAAAATATGCTCGACAAGCTGCGTTCAATGAGACGAATGAAGATATAGATAGTAACCCTGGTATGGCCGTATGAAGAAAAAATAAGGGGAAACAGTTTATGTTTTCAAGGGAATCTTGTATCTTAAACGTTTAAAATGTTGAGTTAACGGGGATTTACCCCAGTCTTTGTTAAAGAATCAGCTAATATCATGTCCGAGAAAACGCACTATGGTTTGTTGAAAGGGAAGAAGGGAATTGTTTTCGGCCCGCTTGATGAGAGCAGTATTGGCTGGCAGATTGCGTTACATGCATACAGGGAAGGCGCTCAGATAGCTATTTCCAATGTTGCGGCAGCGTTGCGTTTTGGTAATATCGAAGAACTCTCGGCATCATGTGGCAATGCTCCGATGATTGTCTGTGATGCTTCTAAAAATGAAGATGTCGATAACTGTTTCAGGGAACTTAAGGAAAAATTAGGTTCTGTTGATTTTATTGTTCATTCCATCGGAATGTCACAGAATATCCGTAAGCAGCTGCCCTACGAAGAGCTCAACTACGAGTGGTTTATGAAAACCCTTGATGTTTCGGGATTATCCCTGCACCGTCTTGTCTCTTATGCGTTAAAGAATGAGGCAATTAATGACGGCGGCAGCATTCTCGCACTTTCATATATAGCTTCACAGAGAAATTACTGGACATACTCTGATATGGGAGATGCGAAATCTTTGCTTGAATCTATTGTTCGCAGTTATGGGCCAAGGCTTGCCAGACATCAGATCCGTATTAATACTGTCTCTCAAAGTCCGACGTTTACCAAGGCAGGAAGCGGTATTCCCGGGTTTGAAAAGATGTATGAATACAGTGATCTTATGTCTCCTCTCGGTAATGCTTCTGCAGAAGAGTGTGCTGAATATTCCATGACCATTCTCAGCGACCTTTCACGGAAAGTTACAATGCAGAACCTTTTCCATGACGGTGGGTATAGTTCAATGGGAGCTACCATTCCCATGATTAAGCTTGCTCATGAAGTGCTTAATGACAAGGATCTTGCTGCACGTGTCGGTCTTGATGAGTAAATTCCCGCCATGTGATTTTATCGGGAAATCAGGCTGCATCAGGTTTCCCGGCAATTAACATATATACATAACCGGATTCAGTAGCTTACATACAAGAGCCTGTTATGGTTGTTCTGCGGAGTTTCCAGTCCGTGTCAATTTGCATGAGAGCCGGTTGATGGAGTGTTAGTATCAATTCATTTTTTTCAATACTTAAAAACGATGACCCGGATGGCAAAAACAGCAACAATCATTTATACTAAAATTGATGAGGCTCCTGCTTTGGCAACCTACTCACTTCTTCCTATTCTTAATGCTTTTGCAAAGGGGACTGGTGTTGACTTTGAACCCAGGGATATCTCACTTGCTGGAAGAATTATTGCAAATTTTCCCGAAAATCTCACAACGGATCAGAAAATTCCTGATTATCTGGCTGAATTAGGCGATCTCGCCTTGAGACCGGAGGCAAATATTATAAAGCTGCCGAATATCAGTGCATCAATTCCCCAGTTGAAAGCGGCTGTCAAAGAGTTGCAGGAACAAGGATATAATATTCCTGATTATCCAGAAGCACCTCAAAATGAAGCCGAAAAAGAGCTTCAGACAAGGTTTGCCAAGGTTCTCGGAAGTGCTGTAAATCCTGTATTGCGTGAGGGGAATTCCGATAGAAGAGCCCCGCTGTCTGTAAAGCAGTTTGCGAAAAAACATCCGCATAAAATGGGGGCATGGAGCAGCGATTCAAAATCACACGTATCTTCTTTGAGTGCCGGTGATTTCTATGGCAGTGAGCAATCTGTTACGCTGGAGAACGATGCGGTGGTAAAAATCGAGTATTTTAGTGCTGATGGAACGCATGTGGTTCTTAAAGAGAAAACACCGCTCTTACCAGGTGAAATTATAGATGCTTCAGTTATGAACGTCCGATCTCTTCGACGTTTTTTTGAGGAACAGATGACCGATGCCAAACAGAGCGGCGTACTGTTGTCGCTTCATCTGAAAGCTACCATGATGAAGGTTTCAGATCCGGTTATGTTTGGTCATGCCGTTACTGTCTATTATAAAGATGTTTTTGAAAAACATGCTGCTGTTATAAAAGAGCTTGGGGTGAATGTTAACAATGGCCTTGGCGATCTTTATGCCAAAATCCAGCAACTGCCTGAAGCCCGGAGAGCAGAAATTGAGGCGGACATCAAGGCTGTGTATAACAGTCGTCCACCGTTGGCGATGGTTGATTCAGACAAGGGCATTACCAACCTTCATGTACCTAATGATATTATTGTCGATGCATCCATGCCTGTTGTCGTTCGTGACTCCGGCAAGATGTGGGGACCGGACGGTAAGCTTCATGATACAAAAGCCATGATTCCTGATCGCTGTTATGCAACAATCTATCAGGCTATCATTGACGATTGTAAAAAACATGGCGCATTTGATCCGGCGACCATCGGCAGTGTTCCAAATGTCGGGCTGATGGCTCAGCAGGCTGAAGAGTATGGCTCTCATAACAAGACGTTCATAGCATCAGGAAATGGAATAATCCGGGTTGTTGATGATGCCGGCAAGACCTTGCTTGAGCAGAAGGTTGAAGAGGGTGATATTTTCAGAATGTGTCAGGTAAAAGATGCTCCTGTCCGCGACTGGGTAAAGCTGGCTGTCAACAGGGCAAGAATAACAGGCGCACCAGCAGTTTTCTGGCTGGACAGCAACAGGGCTCATGATGCCCAGATTATTAAAAAAGTCAACCATTACCTCAAAGACCACGATACCACCGGTCTGGATATCCGTATCCTGTCGCCGGTAGAGGCAATTCGTTTTTCTCTGGAAAGGATCAGAGCCGGCAAGGATACGATCTCTGTTACAGGAAATGTGTTGCGGGACTATCTGACCGATCTCTTTCCGATTATTGAATTGGGCACCAGTGCCAAGATGCTTTCTGTCGTGCCTCTTATGAACGGTGGTGGTTTGTTTGAAACCGGAGCTGGAGGTTCAGCTCCGAAACATGTTCAGCAGTTTCAGAAAGAGGGCTATCTGAGATGGGACTCTCTTGGAGAATTTTCAGCGATTGCGGCTTCATTGGAGCATGTTGCGGAAGCATTCAATAATGAAAAAGCCAGGGTTTTAGCAGAGACACTCGATCAAGCCATCGGAAAATTCCTTGATAACGATAAGTCACCGGCACGTAAGGTCGGCCAGATTGATAACAGGGGAAGCCATTTTTATCTGGCTCTCTACTGGGCTCAGGCATTGGCTCAGCAGACCGGAGATCAGGAGTTGCAGGCACGTTTTACTGACGTAGCCAGGCAGCTTGGTGATAACGAGGCAAAAATAAATGAAGAGCTGATTTCCGCACAGGGCAAACCGGTGGATATGGGAGGCTACTATCATGTCAATGAAGAACTGACAACCAAGGCAATGCGTCCAAGTGCCACCTTGAATGCTATTATTGACGCGCTCTGAGGAAATGTTTATTTATGCATAAAAAAAGCCCGGAGCAATCCGGGCTTTTGTGTTTCTCGGCATCGTATGATTTTATGGGGGTTCTCCCCATGCGTAAAGAAAAGCTCCCTGGTTAAGTTTTTGCTCTACCTCATCGATATCCCGAGGTGATACCACAAAGCATCCATTGCTTCTTCCGATCATTGGGCTGTTAAGGGTTACAATATTTACAAGGATGTACTTCAGTGAAACATAATCTGCCGAATGCAGGACAATATCGCGTTTGCATGCGTTGTCGTTTATTTCGGGGTCAAGACCCTCAAGACGAATGGCTTTTCCGTGCTCCCCGTTGAAGGTTTCAAGTGTTTTATAAAGTCCCAGGCTGCTCATGTTTGATTCAGGAGAATTTGAAAATTGGTTTGCATAGAGCTCTCCTGAATTTTTTCCATGAGCTGTCCGGAAAAATGACTGATCCCCTGTTTTAAGGTCAATGACAACCATCCGTTTCAAGTAAGAGGGTTTTGAGAAATCCACAACTGCAAGAAATCGTGGACGCTCTTCGGGATGAACCGCACGATAGGAATCCATAGCAGTAAATGCTGCTTTATAAGCTTGTCCGGAAACCTTCTCTTTCAGCAGGAAAAAACCGGCAAGGCAGGGAATAAAAACAAGCAGGACGGGGAAAAAGGAGAATCTTTTCAGAACCGTTGATTTCATGTGGATTATTTCAGAAACGTTCCGTTCTGGTATTCCTCAAATGCCCTTGAAAGTTCTGCTTGGGAGTTCATCACGATAGGGCCGTGCCAGGCGATCGGTTCGTTGAGTGGTCTGCCGGAAACAAGCAGAAACCGTATGGGAGTATCTTCGGTAGTTACGGTAACTGTATCCCCGTCATCGAAAAGGATCAGAGTTTCGTTTGAGCAGGGTTTATCGTGGAGGCAGAACACTCCTTTTCCTTCGATGACATAGGCAAAAGCTGTATACCCTTTTGTAAGCTGATGGGTATAGGAAATTCCTGATGGAATGGTGATATCGAGATATTGTGGATCTATGGCAATATCATTGACTGCACCTTCTGTCTGCCCGATTTTTCCGCAGATGATAGAGATTTCAACACCGTTTTCAAGTTGGAGCCTGGGGATTTCTCCGGCAGTGATGTCCTGGTAGCGCGGGGGATACATTTTCTGCGAAGCCGGTATGTTTGCCCAGAGCTGGAATCCTCCCATGACTCCGTGTTCGTCACCAGACGGCATCTCCTGGTGAATAATGCCTCTGCCGGCAGTCATCCATTGAACTCCTCCGGCTCTGATCACTCCGTGGTTACCCATGCTGTCTTGATGTTCCACCTTGCCCTCAAGCATGTAGGTGATCGTTTCAATACCACGGTGCGGATGCCAGGGAAATCCTTTGAAGTAATCTGCAGGATTGTTTGATCGAAAATCGTCAAGCAGCAGAAAAGGATCGAAAAGTGGAACCTGGCTGAAGCCAAAAGCTCGTTTCAGGAAAACGCCTGCTCCTTCAATGGTCGGTTGGCTGATAAAAACCTTACGAATTTTCCTTGATATAGCCATGGATCAGGTGGTTACGTGTACTAATGTCGAAATATAGATATTTATCTCAAGTATTGAGGATAGAACCGAAAAAATATTACCATGCAGAAAGATTTTTTGAAAGAAAAGTCAAAGAGCTGCGTATTACTCTATAGGAAGCAGGATAATCCTGGTTCCAATGCATTCTAAAACTCAAACAGACATACAAATGAAAAAGAATTTTATCGCTGGTGTTATCGTTTCACTTGCTATCTCCGGAATCTTCGGTGGCGTTTCTTTCGCAGCTGACAAACCAGCAGCAAAAGACGCAAAAGCTCCTGCAGCAGCAGCTCCTGCAGCACCAGCCGCACCTGCAGCACCAGCCGCACCAGCAGCCGATGCAAAAGCTGAAGCAAAGCCAGAAGTAAAGGCAGAGAAAAAAGCCAAGAAAGTAAAGAAAGCAAAGAAAGCAGAAGCTAAGGTAGAAGCACCTGCAGCAAAGTAAGCTCTTCACTGCAGAAAAGTGATATTGAAGACTTCAGTTGCATAGGATATTGAATAGATGTATAAGGTAAGATCTGCTGTCGCTATATAAATAAGAAAAGCCCCTTCGCAAGTTGGGGCTTTTTTGTTACCCTTTTCTCATGCTCATTTCGGTATCTTCCATTAAGAAAAAGGGATGAAAAAGAAGAATTCGCTAAAATACTGTCAGGCTTTGAAGTTTTGTATGCTGTTGTTGATTTTATTAAGAGTATATAATATATAAAGATAAAGGTTCTATATGGCTCAAAAGACTGTAAAGGTCATGTTTATAGGTGATGTAGTTGGTACTCCGGGGTTGCAGATGGTAAGCCGGATGCTGAAAAATTTTATCAGTAAGTACCACGTTGATTTTGTGATCTGTAACGGAGAGAATGCCCATCATGGTAAGGGCATGAGCCTTGAAGCACTCAATCAGCTTCTTGAAGCTGGTGTTAATGTGGTGACAGGGGGAAACCATACCTGGAGCAATTTTAACTTTTTCGATACGCTGAAAACACATAGCCAGGTTTTGCGTCCATTGAATTATCCTAAGGGCACTTACGGAAAAGGCTATGGAATTTACAAGCTTCCCAATGGACTGGGTGATATTGCCGTGGTCAACCTTCAGGGGAGAACGTTTATGTACTCTATCGACTGTCCTTTCAGAACTGCGGACTGGGTGATCAAGCAGATTAAAGAGCAGGTCAGGGAGCGTGTCCAGTTGATTTTTGTTGATATTCATGCTGAGGCTACGGCTGAAAAGATTGCATTGGGGTGGTATCTTGACGGCAAAGTATCGGCGGTTATTGGTACCCATACGCATGTGCCAACGTCAGATGAACGTATCTTGCCTAAAGGAACAGGCTATTGCACTGATGCCGGAATGACGGGGCCGCATCATTCGGTTATTGGTATGCAGATCAAATCGGCTACTGACAGGATGCTTTATCAGACACCGCACAAGTATGAATGTGCCGAGGATGATGTGCATTTTTCGGGGGTGCTTATATCGCTTGAACTTTCAAGTGGAAAAACAGTCGGTATCGAACGGATTTTTTATCCGGAATTTGATCGTGGAGTGATCTGATACGATAGGTACTATGGGCTATGGCAACAAAAAAGCCTCGTTGAATGGGGCTTTTTTGTTGCAGTCAATAAGCTTGGTAGAGATCTTCTTTTATCGCAATCCCTGCTCAAACTCTTCAGCAATGATGACGTCCTCTTCACTGCCGATATACAGCGGGGTACGCTGATGGAGTTCGGCTGGCTTTATGTCGAGGATACGTTTTCTGCCGTTTGTTGCCCTTCCGCCGGCCTGTTCGCAGATAAAGGCAAGGGGATTGGCTTCATACATGAGCCTGAGCTTCCCGTTGAGGTGTTTTGTTGTCGGAGGATAAACGAAAACTCCTCCGGTTAACAGATTGCGGTGGAAGTCTGCAACCAGAGAACCGATATAACGGGTGCTGTAGGGACGTCCTGTAGAAGGGTCTTCTTCTTTGATATAGTCGAGATACTTTTTGGTTCCATCATTGAACTGTGCGTAAGAGCCTTCGTTGATGGAGTAATATTTACCGCTTTTCGGGGTGGTTATGTTTTCGTGGGAAAGGAGGAACTCTCCAATGGTAGGGTCGTAGGTAAAACCGTGAACCCCATGTCCGGTGGTATAGACCATGACTACCGATGAACCGTAGATCACATAACCGGCAGCAACCTGTTCATAACCGTGCTGCAGACAGTCACTGACACTTGCTTTGCATGGATCGTCTCCCTTGAGCTTATAGATGGAGAAGATGGTGCCGACGCTGACATTGACGTCGATGTTAGAAGAGCCGTCGAGAGGATCAAACAGCAGTGCATAGCTGCCGGTCTCATTTTTCGGCGGTATAATGATGCTTTCGTTCTCTTCGGAACCCATGATGGCAAACCTTCCATGCTGACCGATAGCCGAAATGATTTTTTCGTTGGCGAAAAGATCAAGTTTTTTAACCTCTTCACCCTGAACATTGGTGCTGCCCGCGAAACCGAGAATATCGACCAATCCTGCGCGGACTACTTCTCTTCTTACCAGTTTGGCGGCAAAGGCAACATCATTCAGAAGGTCTGTAAGTTCTCCGCTTGCTTCCGGAAAATACTTCTGCTGTTCGAGGATGTGGCGTTCAATTGTGATCAGATTACTCATGCTCAGTGTTTCAGATTGTTAGGGTATGTTGAGCTTTAAACTACTAATGTAGAAATTTTTCAGCTATTCCATCATATTCAGAAGTCAGTTGAGGAGTCCTGTTTTTTTTGTTAAGCAAGGCCAAAGTGTTATATACCTTGACCTTTATCATTAGTTATTCTGGACATTTTCATGAAACGATACCGCTGGAAGCTTCTCTCTCATGATGACAATGCTGTTCTGGCTCTTTCGGAAGCGATCAATGTGACGCTGCCGGTTGCCAGAGCACTGTTTAACCGCGGTATTCAGACCTTTGATGAAGCAAAGGTTTTTTTTCGTGCCTCGATTGATCATCTTCCATCACCGTTTCTTCTGCAGGACATGCAGAAGGCGGTCGAACGCGTTTGTCTTGCTGTGAGTGAGCATGAAAAAATAATGCTCTATGGTGATTATGATGTTGATGGGACGACAGGGACGGCACTTCTTTTTCTTTTTCTGAAAGAGTTGGGTGCCGAGGTTTCCTATTATATCAATGATCGTTTTGCAGAAGGCTATGGAGTATCGACAGAAGGCATTGATACAGCTGTTGAGCAGGGTATCAATCTTATTATTACGGTCGATTGCGGCATAAGGGAAAATGAAGAAATACGTCGTTGTACAGGCTTAGGTATTGATGTGATTGTTTGCGACCATCATGAACCGGATGTTCTTCCCCCTGCCTATGCAATTTTAAATCCAAAGGTTTACGGCTCTACCTATCCGTTCAGAGAGTTATGCGGGTGCGGTGTGGCTTTCAAGTTTATTCAGGCAATAGCTGAATATCTGCATGCCGATAAGGAGAGCTGGCTGAAATATCTTGATTTTGTGGCTATAGCTACAGCGGCTGATATGGTTGCTCTTGAACATGAAAACCGTACAATGGTGCGTGAAGGGCTTCAGAGAATGAGAACGAACCCGAGGCGGGCCTTAATGGTTATGTTTTCGCTCATGAAGGTTGCACCTGAAGAGTTCGGCATGTTTCATATTGCCTTCGGAATTGCTCCGCGCATAAATGCAGCAGGAAGAATGCACTCGGCACATCTTGCCGTCGAATGGTTGCTTTCAGATTCATCAGCTGATTCCGAGCGGCATGCATACGAACTTGACCGGATGAATGCACTTCGTCGGGAAACTGATGCCGATATTCTGGTCAAGGCGGAAAAAATGCTTGAAAGCCATCTTGCCTCATATTGTTCATCGATTGTGCTCTATGATGAATCATGGCATCTTGGAGTTCTTGGGATCGTGGCTTCAAAAATGATTGAAAAACATTACTTGCCGACGGTCATCCTTGGCGGTATGAATGGCCTCATCAAGGGCTCAGTTCGAAGTGTTGAAGGGTTCAATATCTATGAAGCTCTGCAGGAGTGCAGCGACTATCTTGAACAGTTCGGAGGGCATCACCAGGCCGCAGGCATCACGCTTCGACCCGAGAATTTTTCAGGATTCCGCAAAAAGTTCGATGAGGTCTGCAGCAACACTCTTTCAATTAGCCTGCGCCAGAAAGAACTGGTTGTTGATTCAAAACTTGCCCTTGAAGATATAAAAACTAATTTTATCAATGTGCTCGAACAGTTCGCTCCTTATGGGTATGGTAACAGGGAGCCGCTGTTTCTTTCTGAGGAACTCGTCCTTTTCAGCCCGCCGAGACTTCTTCGTCAGAGACATGTGAAGTTTTCTGTAAGGGATAAACATGGAAGAACCTTTGATGTTATAGGTTTTGACCGTCCGGATATCTACAAAGACCTCACTGCACGATCCCGTCCAGTCTTTGCCATGGTCTATTCGATAGAAAAACGGGTATGGAACAACAATGAGCAGTGGCAGATAAAACTCAGGGATCTTGAACTCAATAAGCAGGAGATAGACTGAAATAAACTTTTTATGGTGTTGTGTATTGTTCCTGTTCCGGCACTTTTTTTTCGTGGCTGATTCTGGTCAGAATACCTGCAAGTGATGAAACAGCGGAAATGGCAAAAAACATGAGCGACAGTGCCACTCCGACACTGGTCTCGAGTCCGATCGATCCAAGCAGATAAAGGAAGGTTATCTCTCTTGCGCCAGCTCCTCCGATGGTGATAGGAATGATGGTGGCTATAGTCGATATCAGGAAAATTGCGAGATAGTCGATGATGTTGGTATTGTGTGACATCGCTTTGAGGATAAAAAAAACCGATATAACCTGGGTAATCTGAACCAGCATCGACTCTATGGCAGTAAGGGTGAACACTCCCATAAACTGCTTGTAGAACAGTTTGTTTACAAGCAGCGCAAATGGGTAGGTTGCTCCAAACAAAACCCATGCATATGGTATCAAATGAGGAAATTTCAAGGCGAAACTGCTCGGCAGCAGGAGTGTAATCGAAAGAACTACAAGAGCAAAAATTCCGCAGATTCTATCCCATAATACGGCATGAAAGACATTGATCATTTTCAGGCCGTGGTTTTTCTGCAGAACAAAGATTTTATACCCGTCACCACCGATGCCTCCCGGAAGAAACAGGTTATAGAACATGCCGAGATAGTAAAGCTTAAGGTTGTACATGGCCGACAGTTCAATTCCGATAGCCTGAAAAAAGCGGTTCAGGCGAATAGCATTGAAGATCTTCGATATATTGAAAAACAAGAGGGCAAGCAGGAGATACCAGAGGTTCGCACCCCTGATGAACCCGGCAAGTTTTGCAACATCGGTTTTTTTCAGGACCAGATAAAGTGCCAGAATGGTGACAAGAAGCTGGAGAAGTGGTTTTAGCAGCTTTTTAAGGCCGGTTTTACTGTTTGTCAACGATCTTTTTAACGATATAAGGTTTCTTGTTTTGCGACTCGTAATAGGTACGCATGATGAATTCGGCAATGAACCCGGTTGTAATGAGCTGAATGCCGATAAAAGTCATAATAATGCCTAAAGAGAGCAGTGGGCGTCCTCCTATATCCTGTCCAGAAATCTTCAGGATAAGAAGGTAGAGGTTCAGAGCTATTCCAATAAAAAGAGAGAAAAAGCCAAGACTTCCGAAAAGATGCATTGGCTTCTGACTGTATTTCTGAAAAAAAACCATGAATAACAGGTCGCTCAGAACTTTGAAAGTACGACCAATTCCGTATTTCGATTTTCCGAATTTTCGCGCATGATGCTGTACGTCCACCTCCTCCATTCTGGCACCGTAGAGTTGCACGAGGACAGGTATAAAGCGATGGAGCTCTCCATAAAGGCCCAGATTTTTGGCAACATCCTTTTTGAATACCTTCAGAGTACATCCATAGTCGTGGATATGCACATTGGTTAAATTCCTGATGATCGCATTGGCTATCTGACTGGGAATTTTTCTGAGAATCATGCCATCCTGCCGTCCAGCCCGCCTTCCTGCCACAACATCAAGATCGTGCTCCTGAAGGTACTGCATCATCATTGGAATATCCGATGGATCGTTCTGCAGATCGCCATCAAGAGTGGCTATAAGCTCGCCTTGAGCATGATCGATACCTGCAGCCATCGCGGTTGTCTGTCCATAATTCTTGTTCAGGACAACCAGATGTGCGTTGGTTGGAGCGTATGCCTGAATTTCAGATACGGTGCCATCGGTAGAGCCATCGTCAACGAGAACAATTTCATGTTCAACAGCAGCGAGCGACGATGCGAGAGCAGCAAACAACGGTTTGATGTTTTCAGCCTCATTCATGACCGGTATGACGACTGAAAGCTTCATGATATCGGATTCATTGTTTCAGTTTTGCCAGCACAATACCGTATTTATTATAAAGCAAGGCAGTATTTTGAAGATTTTTGAGCTCTTTGACTGTTGTCAACACAATTTCACCCCGCTTTGGAGCACGGATTTCAGCAAGAGAGTGAGAATATACAAAAAATGAGGGGTTATAGAGTTCCCACATTACGATTTTATACCCCTCTTTTTTGGCAAGAATAGCAGCCTCTTTCACAGGTTTCTGGAGAAGATTTCCCGCAAGGGGCATAAGGTAGAGATTGATAAGAAGAGAAAATATCACTCCTGTTGCAATCAGTTTGTCTTCAGCTGAAAAACGAGGTATGAATTGAATGGCAGAGATAAAGAGCATGGCGGCAATAATCAGGAGTATATGATTCAGCCCCGTAAGCTCAACTCCTCCGGTAAGGATTGCTCTGATGAAGTCATCATCAATTTTCTGCAAAGCTATCAGCAGGAGATAGGGGAGGCTGGCAAGCACGGCAAGCAGAAGGAGCGGCCAGACAGCAAAAAGTTGAGGATGCTTGCACAACGGCAGAGCTCTCGCCATGAGTATAAAAAGAGGTGTATAGCCGTATATAGTGTAGTGCGGCAGTTTTGTGCCGGAAAGAGAGAAAAATACAAATACAAAGACAAACCAGATCAGAAGAAAACGGTTAGTACTGTCTGAAAGCAATGTTTTAATGTTGAAAAGAACGGCAAAGACGAGGCCTGTAAATGGCATCATTCCAACAATAATGACCGGAATATAATAGAGTATGGAACCTGAGTGCCCTTCGAATGACGTGTTGAAGCGGCTGATGTTGTGTTTGAAGAAAAAGCCTTCAATAAAAGCCATTCCCTGATCCCTGTATTCAAGCAGGTACCAGGGAAGTGCAATGCAGAGAAAAAGCATGATACCGATGGGGTTGAAGATCATGCTGATCCATTTTTGAAGACTTCCTTCCTGAAAGGCGAACAACAAGCATACGGTTGCAGGTATGAGAATTGCTATCGGACCTTTGGTGAGCATTCCGAAGCCCGCAGTGCCAAAAGCAAGATACAATGCATATTTTGAGCCGGTTTTGAAATGGTTGAGCAGGGCAAACATGGTTATGGCAAGGAAGCAGTTCAGCAGACCATCGGCAATAGCGGCTTTAGCGATAACGACGACCTGCAGCGAAAGAACCATCATTGCGGCAGCAAGAAATGCCTGCCGGTTGCCGGACTCTTTACGTACAAAAAGAAAAATCGACGTTGCCCAGGCGGATCCGGCGAGGGCGGAAGGCAGCCGGAAAGCAAACTCGTTGACTCCGAAAAGCTTGACGCATAACAGCTGTACCCAGTATATAAGAATTGGTTTATCAAAACGTGGTGAGCCGTTCAGATAGGTTGTCAGATAATTTTTACTGATCATCATTTCGCGTGTTGCCTCGCTGAAGGCCCCTTCGTCGACATCAAAGAGTGGTGCTGACCCCAGCCCTAAAAAGAAGCTGGTAAGAATAAGGATTCCGAGAGCAGCCAGAAACCATGCGGTTTCAGATTTCGCGCGATGCTGAGACATCAAGTTTCTTTTTGAAATAGAGGTTATAGAGCAGAATTGAGGATGCCATGCCTAAAAATGAACCCGCAATGACATCGCTGATATAGTGCTGGGTAAGAAAAATACGACTGAATGCAATCAGTGTTCCTGCAAAGAGGAAGAGGATGCGCCATCTAGGGTACAGCGTTGTAAAAACTATTGCTGCGCTGAAAGCTGTTGCCGCATGGCCGGATGGAAAGGAAATCCATTCATATTCATAATGAAAACAGTTGAATCCATAGAGCTGTTCACTGAAATAGAGTATCGGTCTTGCTCTGCCGGCTATATATTTTATCACATCAGCACTTACCCCCGAAGCAGCAACGGACGAGGCGAGAAAAAGACCCGGCTGTGCTCTCAACGGGTATGTTTTGCGTAAAACAACAAAAAACAGCATTCCTGTTATGAGATACCATTGTGATTCACCAAAGTCCGTGATTATGTTGAACAGATCACTATACCGTCCGTTATTGATTGTATGGAACCATAATGCAGCCTTAATATCAATAAAGATATAGCTGAGGATGCATAGCAGCATTACCGCAACCACAGCGATACTCCACTTAAAAGCTCTTGTCATGATGGAGGTAATACTTTTTTTTAACAGATCGCTCAATTGATCGTAAAAATACATTAAATTTTGTAGTAGTATATATGCCTGTCAGTAAACATTAACAATGAGCCCTCCAAAAATGATTAAGCCTGATAAAAACCCTCAGAATGTCATTTTGCTTTTGTCATGTGCTGATCGAGCTGGCCTTGTTTCTCGTATTTCACAATTTATTTACGAACGTGGTGGAAATATTCTTGATCTGGATGAACATGTTGATCCCGTTGAAAAGATTTTTTTTCTACGAGTGCTATGGAACGAAAGGTTGCCAATTCCGTTATCTGAACTGGAAAATGCATTCAGCCCTTTGTCCATTGAGTTTTGCGCTTCATGGAAAATCCGTTTGACCGGGCTTAAAACCCGTATAGCAATTTTTGTTTCCCGTTACGATCATTGCCTTCTTGAAATTCTCTGGAGGAACAGTATCGGCGAGTTTGCCATTGATCTTGCGCTCATCATCTCAAATCATCACGACCTTGCTCCACTTGCCGCTCAGTATGGCATTCCTTTCCATGTTTTTCCACTCAACGGTGATAACAAGGAGGCGGTCGAACGGGAGGAAGTGGCTCTTCTGGAAAAAAATGCGATTGACACTCTCGTGCTTGCCCGTTATATGCAGATTCTTTCGCCGCAGTTTGTTGAACGTTATCAAAGCAGAATCATTAATATTCACCACTCTTTTCTTCCGGCTTTTGTTGGGAGCAGTCCCTACAGGCAGGCTTATGACCGGGGAGTCAAGATCATTGGCGCAACAAGTCATTATGTTACTGAGGAACTTGACCAGGGACCCATTATTGCACAGGATATCTTAAGGGTGAGCCATAAGGATACACTTGACGATCTTGTCAGGAAAGGGCGCGATCTTGAGCGTTTTGTCCTTGCCAAGGCTCTTCGTTTTCATGCCGAACATCGTATTCTTGTAAATGGTAAAAAAACTGTAGTGTTTGACTGAATGTAACAGTACAACCTATCTAATGAGCAATACAACGTCAGGATCTTGTACACATGATGGACATGGCCATCATCATGGGCCCCATCACCATCATGCCTCAGGAAACATAAAACTTGCTTTTTTTCTTAATCTTGGATTTGCCGCTGTTGAAATTATTGGCGGAGTGTTAACCGGGAGTACAGCTATCCTTGCCAACGCTGTTCATGACCTTGGAGATTCATTCGCTCTTGCCCAGGCATGGTATTTTGAACAGGTTTCTCTTGGAAAAAGCAGCCCGCGTTACTCTTACGGCTATAAACGCTTCTCTCTTCTCGGCGCCCTTATCAGTACAGTTGTGCTTCTCTCCAGCTCACTGATTATCCTTATCCAGGCCATACCCCGGATTTATGAGCCGCACCACCCTGATGCCGGAGGCATGATTCTGCTTGCTTTTGCCGGTGTTACTGTCAACGGCTTTGCGATGGCAAGACTGTCAAAAGATAAGGGTATGAATTCCCGAGTTGTTGCCTTGCATCTGCTGGAAGATGTGCTTGGATGGGTTGCCGTACTTGTGGTTGCCGTTATTCTGTATTTCTGGGATGTTCCCGTGCTTGATCCGGTTCTTGCCGTATTGATTACACTCTATATACTTGGCGGTGTCGTAAAAAATCTCAGGGCAATGCTGCCGGTTTTTCTTCAGGCAGTTCCCCCCGAGCTTGACCTGGCTGATATTACCAGGGAAATCGAGCAACTTCAGCATATTCATGCAGTGCATCATGCTCATATATGGTCGCTTGATGGAGTGCATTCTGTTTTTACAGCTCACCTTGAACTGAATATTCTGCTTGACGTTGAAGCATATATGAAGCTAAAGGATGAAATCAGGATGCTTGTGGAGCATCATGGGCTTTATCACTCAACCGTTGAAATTGAGTATCCCGGAGAGGCCTGTCGAAATGCCGTTTCAATATCATAAAAAACCAGGAAAAGCCATGATAAAAAAACTCTTGTTACTTTTTCTCCTGTTTCTTGCCGGATGCATGGGCATTCCGCAGGGAGTTACGGTTGTTGATGATTTTTCTCTTGATCGTTTTCTCGGTACCTGGTATGAGGTGGCCCGCATTGATAACTCCTTTGAAAAGAATCTCGGGCAGGTATCTGCTTCCTATAAACTTGCGGGGGATGGGAGTGTTACAGTGTTGAACAAAGGGTATGACGCGAAAAAAAGAGAGTTGCAAACCATTGAAGGGCGAGGTGTTTTTGTTGGTGATATCCACAAAGGGGCGTTGAAGGTCTCCTTTTTCGGCCCTTTTTATGCCAGTTACAACATCATTGCACTTGACAAGACCGGCTACCGCTGGGCTATGGTTTGCGGTCGCGACAAAGCCTACTTCTGGATTTTGTCGAGGGAACCTCAACTGGATTCCCGGCTTTTGAAGGAATTGGTTCTTCGTGCGAAATCCCTGGGCTTTGACACAGAGCATCTGCACTATCTTTACACAAAACAACCCTAACAATTTCAAAGGGGCAACCCATATTCAGCAATGATAACCCTGACATGTTGCGGAACCAGTTTGTCGAGCTGTTCAGGAGAGCGGAATTTGACGTAGTAGTAGTGCCTGATCAAGTGAAAATCAACAGAGTAATGGGCAAACCCTATCCCTTTCGGGCCGATCATGGCAAGAAGACTAGCCATTATATGGCCAAGCCATAGTGGTATTGTTCTTGTGGCCGCATACTCTTTATTAACTCCCTTCATGCTTTCGATGATGCGTGTTGAAGTGTTCTTAACAAATGAGCTGCACTCCCACTTGCCGGATTCCGGAAAATATTCAAGTTCAGTTTCAATCAGCTTCAGAAGTGTTTTCCCTGTTTCAGTACGGACAAGGAGCCACTGCCGTTTTTGTTCCGGCAGCAGTCGAGCTCCGATGTAGCCAACGGTAATATCGGCAAGGCTGTTGAGATAATCAAAACAGCTCATGCATGCAGGAGGAAAAATAGCAGGGTCTGAAAGCTCTTCCGGAAGGCTGAAGAAGGGAATTTTTTCAACGCTCCCATCATCGTGCCTGATGTGAATTCTGAAATCCTGCATGAACTCCATATGGCAGGCGGTCTCAGGCGATTGCGACATTCTTTCCAGAATCCATGGCCATTTTGACCGCGCGACATTGTCTACACAGGGAATCCCAATAGTCCATATTTCCATATCTCTCAGGTATTCGAATCTCTCATGGAAATCTCTGAGTGTATGCAGGTGACAAGCCGTCCCGATGACAAGCACTTTTTTCAAGCCCTGGCGATACGCGCTCTCAAGCGAGAATAACACAGGGGAGAGCACCGGTTTATTGCCTCTCGTCGAATAGATCTCGTCACTGTTTCGGGCCAGGAAAGGCTGCGAGAAAAAATGATGGTCAGGAGTGTGCTGCAGCGACACAACCCCTTCAACAAGCTTCTCTTCAAAAGCCCTGATGGCCATGCGGGTAATAATGCCGCTCCACTGCGATCCGGGTATCGGCTTTTTCAGTTGAGCAGTAATTCGATCTAGCGTAATGCCGAAACGCATTTCCACCGGATCATTCAGGCTTCGTTCCCGTCCGAAAAGCTTTTTTTCCCTCTCGCCGAGCCAACCGTTTTTAAAAACACAGCTCCTGATACTCTGTTCAATCGGCCACGCCTGAATGGAGCAGAGCCCGCATGAACTGCAGAACCCGTTGTTCTTGATGGATATTTCCATTGCCTCACAAACCTTGCTATACGTTCACAACAAAGGTTGAAATATAAAAAGAAGATACAGCAATGTCAGCAACCGATAAGCTTTTCAACAATTGGCATGCCATGCTGCTGTTGAAGACGGAGAGGCCGGAAAGAGCAGAAAAGTGTTGGAATGTTTTGTATTGAAACGTATAAAGCTCAATAAATTGAGTGAATAAAGGAGCCGCTATAATAGCCATAAGAACAACAGAATTAAAAAGAAACCTCCGTAAATATTTGGATGTTGATAAACAAGCTCGCATCCAATGCATACATGCTCATGACAGTCCTTTTAAACGGGCGGCTTGAATTTCATATGCTGCAAATCCCACATCCTCCGATAAAGCCCATCCTCGGCCATCAGCGCCCCGTGCGCACCCTGCTCAACAATCTTTCCTTTCTCAAGCACAAGAATCCGGTCATACTGCTCCATCCCCTTTAATCGGTGGGTAATCGTAATCAGCGTCTTCCCCGCACTGATGGCATGCAGTGTTTCCGTGACCTCTCTCTCAGTCACTCCGTCAAGGTTGGCCGTCGCTTCATCAAGAATGACTATCGGAGCGTTTTGCAGCAGAATGCGGGCAATGGCTATGCGCTGCCTTTCACCCCCGCTGAGTTTCATCCCGTGCTGACCTGTCCACTCATCAAGTTTGGAAGTAAACTGGCTGAGCCCGGCTGCAGAGAGTGCATTTTTAATCTCTTCATCGGAAGCATTCGGTTTTGCAAGAAGCAGGTTTTCGCGGATTGTCTCGGCGAAAAGGTAGGTTCGTTGGGACACAAGGGAAATATTGCGTCGCACCTCTTCAGGATCAAAAAGGTTGATGTTGAGACCGCCAAGTGTGATCTGCCCTTCAGTGCTGTTCCAGAAGCGCATGAAGAGGGATGTTATTGTCGATTTTCCAGCGCCGCTCGGTCCGACAAGAGCGATGTGCTGACCGGCAGGAAGAGAAAAAGAGATTCTGTCAAGCGTTTTCGAAAGGCCTCCCGGGTATGTGAAGCTGAGGTGTTCAACCCTGATGTCATGGTTAGCTGGAAAGGGCAGGGGAGTGGCCGGTGCTGTGGTTTCCGGCTTGGCATCGAGGATTTCAAAGAGGCGTTCTCCGGCGTGCTTGTCGGCTTCCAGGTGTTTGACGGTGGCAGGCAGGGGAAGAAATGGTTCAAATGATGCTATAACGGCAAGTGTTATGATAGCCAGTGATATGCCATTCTTCCCTCCACTCGATACGGCTGGAATCAGTGCCCATAAAATAGCGATGACCGCACCATTCATCAGCATACCGGTGAGTGAATCATACATGCCTTCTATCAGAGCATTTTTTCGCTGGAGCAGGAGCTTGCTTTTTTCGGCAGAACGCATCTGTGCGAGGTGTTCCGGAAGTTTTCCGTAAATCTGAAGTTCGCCGATGCCCTGAAAGAGATCAAGGGCAAGAATCTGTTGAACGGTTTTACGGTTCATGACCCCGACCGATAGTCCACGGCTTAACCACATGGTAAGAAGCGGTACGCCGATGCCCGCAAGCAGATGGAAAAGCATGATGAGCAGTGCGGCCTGCAGTGAGTATATTCCAAGAAGAAACCACATCAGGGCAGCCACAAGCAGTGCAGTGAGCGGTGGGCCGAGCACTCTGGTGTAAATATTTTCAAGGCTCTGGATATCATCAACAATACGCTGCAGCAAGTCACCGCTTTTGAAGTGCATGAGCCGTGCAGGTGCAAGCGGTTCGATGGCGTCATAAAACCATAACCGCAATTTTGCAAGGATTTTGAACGTGATGTTGTGTGAGATCAGCCGTTCGGCATAACGGAGTACTCCCCGGGCAAGACCGAAAACTCTTACCCCCAGGATACTGAGCTGCAGGGCAGCCATCGGCGGTTGCAGAGCTGCTTTTGCAATGATATAGCCGGAAGTCATCAGCAGTCCTATACCGCTTCCGGTAGTTGCAAATCCAATAAGAGCAGCAAGCGCCATCCACCAGAAGTAGGGTTTGACGAGGGCTGTCAGGCGTAAAAATATTTTCATAGTGTGCTCTCCTGTTGCAGCAATAAGGCATCGTGATAGAAGCCCCCAGCACTGAAAAGTTCATCGTGTGTTCCGCATTGTGCAATTTTTCCCTGACTGATAACGATAATCTGGTCAGCAGACCGTATGGTTTCAAGCCTGTGGGCAATGATGACGGTTGTTCGTCCATTCATCAGTTCTTCCATGGAGCTTCGGAGAGCAGCTTCAAGCTCCGGATCGGTATGAGAAGTGGGTTCATCGAGTATCAGAAGGGGAGCGTTTTTAAGAAATGCCCGTGCAAGCGCAACTCGCTGTGCCTCTCCTCCGCTTAGTCTCGATCCCTGTTCGCCAATCATTGTCTCCAGTCCGTTTGGGAGCGAACTCACAAAAGAAGAAAGGCCGGTTTTTGAAAGTGCCGCACTCATCTCCTTTTCCGATGCATCTGGTCGTGCCAGAAGAATATTTTCTTTCAGACTGGCATTGAAAAGGTAGGGATGCTGAGGAACCCAGGATATCTGGCTGTGCCATTGTTCGAGGGGAAAAGCATCGATTGGGGTGCCGTCAATGGTTATGCTGCCTTTGCCTGGTTCCAGAAAACGGAGCAGCAGATTGATCATCGTACTTTTACCTGAACCGCTTGGCCCGATCAGAGCTGTGGTTTTGCCTGCGGGAATTGAAAAGTTGATGCCATCAAGTGCCGGACAGGTTGCACCGGGATAGATATAAGAGAGACCGGTCACTCTAATGGGGTGTTTACCTGCGATATCCTGTTGTAAGAGCCCTGTAGTATGCTTGGCAGCAGGATATTCCTGGTCGAGAATGGCAAAAATCTCTTTTGAAGCACTGACTCCTTCCATACCGGCATGAAATTTAGTTCCAAGCTGACGCAGCGGAAGATAAAAATCCGGAGTGAGCAGTAAAACGAAAAGCGCATGTTGAAAGGCAAGTTTGCCTTCCATAATGCGGAGTCCGATGCCGACCGCAATTATTGCAATGCCAAGAGTTCCGACAAGTTCAAGCGTCAGGGATGAGAGAAAAGCGATTTTCAGAACCCGCATGGTTGCGTGGCGGAATGTTTCCCCTGTCTTTTCGATAGACTCACGCTGCATCCTGCTTTGCGCAAAAAGTTTCAGCGTCGGCAGTCCCTGCAGCACATCAAGGAAGAAACCACTCATTCTGCTCATGGTTTTCCACTGCTTTTCAGTCATGGCACTTGCCGATTTTCCAATCACAATCATGAAAATCGGAATGAGTGGTGCAGATGCAAGCAGAATCCCGCCGGAAATCGGATCATTTGGAATGATTGCACAAACAATCAGGAGAGGTGTAAAAAGGGCAAAAAAGATCTGCGGAATATACTGGCTATAATAGGCATCGAGCGCTTCAACCCCCTTAAGCAGGGTTGTGCTGAGCCGTCCGCTTTGCACTGAACGGCTGTAGATCGGTCCAAGGGTGCCTAAAGTTCCAATAAGCCTGCTGAATATTTTTTCACGGATTGCAAGCGTCCCGCGATTCGCTTCACCATGTGAAGCCCAGTTGAAAAACATGCGAAGCGTCGTGAAAAGCGCAAAAAACCCTATAAATGGCAGAAGCTTTTCTATGCCGATTTTTTGTATAAATGCGCTGTCAATAACTCTGCTGAGATAATATGCCTGAGCAATCAGCATGGCTGATGCAATACATCCTGAAATCACAGAAAAAATAAATGGCGCCCGTTCTTCTTTAAGAAGTTGAAAAAGGCGCCTGTCAATGTTCATAATTCATGGATGGTTACGTCCGTATTCAATATGCTCTTTACTTTCACTCTAAAATAGGTCTAAAATAGTCCGTTTAATTCTCAAACCAAAATAGTAAACTTTCTGAATGGAATAAACTGAAAGGTTTGAAATGAGGCTCAATGTAAAAAAAAGACCGGACTTTGTGGAACCGGTAGTTTGAACTTGAAGTGCACCATTTTTTTTAAACTATTCACACGGTCTTTTACTACACCACTCCAATCGATCAAGTGTCACTTCTGCCTTTCCAGAACACTCTTGTAGATCTCCTTTGCCAGTATCGGGAATATCGTTTTCTGAAAGCTCGAATCGTCCATGTATCGGGTTACAATGCCGTCGTTTTCCGCCATTCTCTGCATCATGTGCGACTCAATAATGGTTTTGATGCCAAGTTCAAACTTATCGAGTGGATTGGCCATTGCAGTTTGTATGACACGCTCATCCTTTGATGCTTTTTCCTTGATCTGATCGAAGAACAGCCGGTCTTCTTCGGTGAAATCAGTGCCGAATCGTTCGTTCAGCGCCTGAATAATTTCGGAAAGAGGCTTCTCTTCATCCTTTGACTTTCCGGTGCCAACAGCGGTCGGCGACTTAACGCCGTACTGCTCTTCATTTTCAAGAACAATAGTGCCCGACATCACTTTTTCAATACGGTAATACTGCAGGGTAACCTCCTTTTCAGGATCAGGATTTACCCCTGTTTCGCCAGGATCAAGATGCGGTATAAGATATCTGCTGAAGCTGTAGAGCATCTCCAGTTCCTGATCGGAATAGGGAATAATCTGGCTGATGAAGGCATAAAAATGCGTATACGCTGTTATTTTTTCATAGAAAGCAGTTTTCTTTTCCTCATCAAGAGCTTTGAACCTGTCCACTGCCGGTTGCACCATTTTCTCCATACGAGCGTGGTCCGAGGGATTCTGCCTGCTGTGTGGAAGGTAGAAAACATGACAGAAGCCGGCTACTTCCGACCATAAATAGATCTGAAAGGCGTTCAACTCATGCTTGAGTTTTTCAAGATGATCCGGGTCAGATGGCTCCTGGAGTGTTGTTGCATTGTAATAGGGCTTGAACGCCTTATAGATATCTTCAGTTTCATTGACAAAGTCGAGCACAAAGGGAGGCTCTTTCCCTGCACTGATGCGGTTGAGCCTGTTCAACGTTTGAACCGCCTGAACACCATCAAGTCGCTTGTCAACATACATGGCGCAAAGAAGCGGTTGGTCAAAGCCGGTCTGGTATTTGTTAGCAACAAGAAGCAGCTGGTAATCTGATGAATCAAACTTGTCGGGCAACTGTGATTCACCGATATGCTTTCCACTCACTACATCAATGTTCATCGATGGCTCGGTGTATTCGTTACCCGAGTCAGGGTCTTTGACAGTTCCGCTGAAGGCTACCAGTGGGCGAATATCGGAATAGTGGTTCTCCTCAATGTAGCGCTGAAAAGCCAGCATGTAGCGCACAGCGTGCAGGCGTGAACCAGTCACCACCATCGCCTTTGCCCGTCCGCCAAGCTTGAGCTTCACATGCTCACGGAAGTGTTCCACAATGATTTCCGTTTTCTGTTCAATGTTATGCGGATGGAGCGCCATGAACTTGCCCAGTTTCTTTCGGGCTTTTTTGTTCGGCATAACCGGATCATCTTCAACGCTTTTGACCAGTCTGAAATAGGCTTTGTAGGTTGTATACCGCTGAAGCACGTTAAGAATAAAGCCCTCCTCAATCGCCTGTTTCATCGAATAGGTATGAAAGGCTTCCGGTTTGCCACTGGCGCCCTTGCTGACAAAAAGCTCAAGGGTTTTTCCTTTCGGGGTGGCTGTGAAGGCAAAAAAGCTCAGATTCTTCTGCATGCCACGAGACTCCATGACCTTGTTCAAACCATCTTCCCAGTCGATTTCGCTCTCTTCGTAACCTTGTTCAGTTCCTGCACCAAGAATCTGTTTCAGTTCACGGGCAGTTTCACCCGTCTGGCTTGAGTGCGCTTCATCAACGATCACAGCGTACCTGCGGGCAGCAATTGTCTCCTGCCACTCGTTGGCTTTCGCGATGGCGGCTTCATCGGGATTGTCTGGGTTATCCGCCCCAGCGATGTGGAGCAGTCCACGGAGGATAAAGGGAAACTTCTGCAGGGTGGAGATGACTATCTTCGTGCCATCCACCAGGGCTTCAGCCAACTGAAGGGAGTTTTCATCAATAGCTTTCACAACACCCTGTGCATGTTCAATCTGGTAAATGGCGTCCTGAAGCTGCTTGTCGAGCACCCGCCGGTCGGTAATGACCACGACGCAATCAAATACCTTGGCATCCTCCGCACTATGAAGGCTTGATAGCCGATGCGAAAGCCAGGATATGCTGTTGGTCTTTCCGCTGCCTGCCGAATGCTGTATCAGATAATTGTTGCCTGTTTTTTCCTGCCGAGCCGAGCTGGTAAGCTTTCGAACTGCATCAAGTTGATGATAGCGGGGGAAAATCATCGTTTCCCTGGTCACTTTTTTCCGTCCGCCAGCACCGTCATCAATGGTGGTTTCGCTTGTCTCCAGAAAGATGAAGCTGCCGACGATATCAAGAAAGCTCTCCCGTTCCAGCACCTCTTCCCAGAAATAGCCAGTGCGGTGGCCTGATGGATGCTGCGGATTGCCCTTGCCACAGGTAATGGCTCCGGGACTGCTGCCCCGGTTGAACGGCAGAAAAAAGGTATTACCCTTGTTCAGGCGGGTCGCCATGTGAATTTCATCAGGATCAACAGCAAAGTGAACTACAGCGCCTTTGATGAACTCAAAGAGGGGTGCATGAGGGTCGCGTTCATAGGTATACTGCTTTATGGCATCTTTCCAGGTTTGGCCGGTCGCCGGATTTTTAAGCTCCAGAGTACAGAGAGGAATCCCGTTGAGAGAGAGCACCATGTCAACCGTGCTGCTATCGGCGAGGTGGCAGGGAATTTGGCGGGTAACATGAAGCCGGTTTTTCTCAAAAAGCGCCAAGGTTTCCTGCACCAGGCCGGCGGAAGTTCTTGCCGTAAAACTTGAAACCATGCCGGATAATATGCAGCGTACCCTTGGTATTCCGCTCTTTCACCAGAGTATCAATCAGCTTGGAAGCAAGCTCATCTCCATGGAGCTTTTCCATCTGCCCCCAGAGAGCAGGCTGAGTATCCCGAATAAAAGCAATGACATACTCAGGAAAAAGCGCCCTGTTATTATCCCAGAGCAGGTTGGAACTGGTAATCCAGCCGCGCTCTGCCATACTCTCCTGGATGTATGCCTCAAATGCTTTTTCGGTCGTGGCTTTCATGATTCTCAGGGTTGAAGACTACTCACAGTTAGCGGAATTTGGAAAGTGCATTTTTTGCACATTGCATTTACTATTACCTTTTGATCGTTTACAATCTGAACTGTCAAGGATTACTTAACAGTTCGAACCTGTGTTGCCTTTATACCGCCTCCCGTACATCAATTTTTCCTGTTACCGCCGCGCTGATCAGAGCTGTCCGATACTCCTTGAGCCTTTCGATAGCTCTCTGAACCTTTGCCGAAAGCGCGTCAATTTTTGCTGTCTCTCTTTCGAGATAGGTGGCGATGGCTTGCTGTTCGGGGAGAGGTGGGGAGTAATTTCCAAATGTTGTGTTTTAGACCGTTCTAAGCTGCAAGTGTTTCCTCAATTCCGTTGATAAATTTTACGCCTTCAAAAACTTTGGTA
>JABDHL010000001.1 GCA_012972825.1 Chlorobiaceae bacterium | reverse complement strand
TATGCTCGCTGCCCACATCACAGAAGGCTGCCCGAGAATCGAGAACCGGTAACTCCTTCATCACCAACCCCCTTTTGGATTTGCAAATTTCAAAAGACAACTGAATTCATCTGCAAGCCCGGCAACGCTTAGGGCATTGTAAATCTTTCCAGCGGGATGCAAATTTTGCTCACCAAAATGTGCGCAGGAACGTGGCCAGAACCATTCTCAAGACCGGGCTATGGGCACCAGAGTAAAAAGCGGCAACACTGCTTGCAGTGAATTCACCGCCAGCAATTTAAAGCTTTTTTGTTCATGGTCCGTGTGCGGTAACCGGGCGGCTACGGAAGGCTCAAGAGGATTCTTGCATCGGCAGTCGCGGAACTTGACCAACTCTTCAGGATCATGCTGACCGGCAACGATGGCCCTGATGATCTCCATGCCGGTTTTCCCGGTTATATCAGCGACCACATGATGCAGTTGCACGTTCATCTCCATCATGGCTTGCTGTATGTGCTGGATATGCTCTGCCTTGCAATCAAGCAACCGTTCACGTTGGCGGATGTAAGCCCGTAGCTCGACAATATCGTTTGCTGGCCGGAAGCTTGCCCGCAACAGCCCGAACTGATGCAGCTTCTGCAACCATTGTGCGTCATTGATATCGGTCTTCCTGCCTGGCACATTTTTAGCTTCACGGGCATTGACCAAGAATACCTCGAGCCCATAGCTCTCGAGGATTTCAAATGCAGGAATCCAGTAAACGCCGGTCGATTCCATGGCTATGGTCTCAATGCGACAGGCTTGGAGCCACTTTGCCATGGCATGCAGTTCACCGGTGAAGCTTATGAAGGTTCGAACCGGCTCTGCATCTCGATCTGCCGAAACCGCCACGACATGGAACTGCGATCCGATATCGATGCCTGCAGCATTTGGGTGAACCACCGGCATTGATGATGAGGCTTTTGATTTTCCCATTGCTATTCGTTGAATAATGATAGCTGAAGGGCGGGCTTGCAGTACCATCATTTTCCTGTCCGGGATCTTCTTAACGATGTCGCCACTGCTGAGTCCGCAAAAAGCCCTGGACCATGTTCCTAAACGGGGTCAGTGCCACCAGAAAGCTACCGGCCGCTCCCTCCAGCAATGGATGCCGTAACCCAGAGTTTTTATATTACGGAGAAGAATCAAAAATTCTTGGGGTGTTCCTAAACGAATAGCCTTGACATTGTCAGTCACCAAATTCCCCTGGCTCCATGATTCAGGTTTCCAAAAAGGATCATATTCCATTGCATATATCATAGGATTACCGAGAAACCGTTTAGGTAACCCATCTTTTTTAAACACTAAAACACCCGCAATAACAGCAACAGCCATCACTAATCCCGAAACAGCAAACAGTCCGCTTCGATGCACAAGGAGTGGTGGTTTCGAACGAAAAGGTTGCTCAATAAACTTCCAGGAGAAAAACGAAAAAATAAAAGTCAGAATAATTACGCCTGCAGTTTCCGGAGGAATCAGCTCCCTCATCAGAAAATATTTCGAAAATACCAGTAAAGGCCAATGCCAAAGGTAAAGTGAGTATGATATAAGGCCCGTAAAAACCAACGGTCGCAGAGAAAGAAATCTGCCAATACCTGTTCCACCGCACTGTCCACTGTAAATAATCAACCCTGCTCCTAAAACAGGCAAAAGCGCTGCAGAACCAGGAAACAATGTTTTTTCTGTATAGAAAAAAATGCTATACCCGATCATTCCCAAACCAAATACGCTAAAACCGTTTCTCAGAAAGTTGTTTTTAATCGAATGAATGGCATTCAATGCGATAATAGCACCAACCAATAACTCCCATGCACGGGTTGGAGCCAGATAAAACGCTGCTGACTTATTTATGTGCATTACATATACACTTACCGCAAATGAAATAATAGCCATGGCAAGTATCCATGGAAAATATTTTCTTTTTAAAAATTGGTTAATGGCAACGAGAAAAAGCGGAAACACAATGTAAAATTGTTCTTCAACAGCAAGCGACCACGTGTGCAGTAAGGGTATTTCAGCTGAAGGAGCTGCGAAATAATCACCTGATTTCAGCCAGAACAAAATATTGGAACAAAAAAGAGCTGTAGTGGCAACACTCTCGTCAAACTGCTTAAAAGGAACAACATGAAATAGGCACCAAGCACCAATAAAGCTGGCAAGGATTACAGGATATAAAGCGGGAAAATCCGTCTAATTCTTCGTTCATAAAACCGAGCGATTGAAAATTTGCCGACCTGAATTTCTTTGAGAATAATGGATGTAATGAGAAATCAAGAAATAACAAAGAAAATATCAACTCCGACAAATCCGCCAGAAAAGCCAGGAACACCTGCATGATAAAAAATAACGGCCAATACTGCGATTGCCCGAAGGCCGTCAATATCCAGACGGTAAGATAAATTGTTTACTGTTTGCATCTGTAATTAAACTTTTAACAATGCTTATCCACGGCTGCAATTATTTAAAAGATAATTTTTTATGGCCGATATAGCTGGTGAAAATCGGCACTGCCAATCCGATGGCGTGGGCGATTTCAGGCACAAAATGCTGAACGCCTATGTAGGGGAGAGCATAATAGGCAAGAGCGAGACTGATGAGCCATGTCTGGGCGATTGCAACAACATTTACCAAAACAAAGTAAAAAGCAGATCGGTGGACACTCTGGCTGCTCTCTTTGAAAACAAAAAGCCGGGCCAGAGTAAAGGCGGTAATCATACCGGTGATATAGGCCAGAACAATGGCTGTTGAGTAACCGACAATCTGGCTATACCCGATCCTGCTTGCAAAGTTTACGAGCGCAGCCAGGCCACCTGTCAAGAGGAAAAAAAAGAACTGCCTTGACATGAATTTTTTGATCATTCCGTAACGTGTTTTGCAAGTTCCCTTCCAAAACCAATGCCTTCGGATATCCCCCGGTCTTCAGGATAGTAATAGGATGTGTCGGCAACCCATAATCCTTTTATGGGCAGGGAAGGGGATGGCACTTTATCGAGGTAGCCCGGCCCGCATATCGGCTGGGCATACCGGTAACGGCTGACATGTATTTGTGTGATATCGCTGTCGGTGACGGCAGGATTAATCGCTTTGATGTATCGACTCACCTTGTTTTCATAGACCTGGTCATCGTCCTGGTATTTCGGATGTTCGCCTGGCATATAAAACGGCACATACACAATATGCTCTTCACCCAGAGGCCTCAGGTTGGTGTATTCAACCAGACCGGGAATATCCATGGCAGGATCATTGACGTTCAGCCAGAAATTACCGGTGACCTGTTTTTTGAGTTTTACAATGACACAGACAACCGCAATATTTTTGACCGCTGCAAATTTCTTCATAAGTTCCGCCGGCAGATCAGGTATCATCGCCGGAATGTAGGGCAGCGGAATAGTGCTGACCACTCGAGCAAAGGGATGAAACGCTCCATCGGTATGTACTCCGGTTACCTTGCCACCGCTGATTGCAACTTTTGTTACCGCGCTCTTCAGATGGAACTCTCCTCCGCCACGCTCAATACAAGCCTTCATGGAGTTCAAGAGGGTTGATGACCCGCCTTCGAGATAGCCAAGTTTTTCACGGAATATATCGTAGCGGGAACGCCCGATCCGCCTGATCCTGCTCCATATCCATGCGGCCGAAAGCTCCCGGCTGTAGTCATAAAACTTGTACTCAAAGAGTTTGCTCCACAGCACATCGTAAGCTTCCGTTCCAACCCAGCGCTTTATCCAGGCGGTAGCCTCAACCTGATCAAGCGGTTTCCACTCTTTTCGTTTGGTTGCCAGAAACGCATGAAGCCCATACCGAAATTTTGCAGCCAGGCTGAGACCTGAAAAACGGAGCAAAGCCACTGGATTGCCCCAGGGCTGGAGCTTTTGTTGATAGTAATACCCCATGCTGGTGTTAACCCAATGCATCTTCTCCTCGAGGCTAAGCTCCTGAAGAACCTGAAAAAATGCACTGTCAGAGGTACAGTGAAAATGGTAGTAACGCTCGATATCGATGCCGCCGAAATCGAAGGTTGAAGTCATGCCTCCAACACGGTCATCCGACTCGAACACAACCGGTATACATCCCTGCTGCACCAGTTGATAGGCCACACCAAGACCCATTGGCCCTGCGCCAATGACTGCAATACGTCTTTGTGTCATCGGGTTAAAACTCCAGCGCAACCCTGCTGTACTCCGGGTCGTTAAAGGTTTCATGGATTGCCGTTGCAAACGGTGTAGGCTTGACGCTGAATATGGCCGGCCAGTCAATCACTTCAAATGCGTCCCCGGCAGTGAGAGCTTTGAGTTGAGAGGCGGTAAACGGAGGATTGCTGTCGAAAAGAGCCCAAAACCGGAGCAGCAGGGAAAAGAGCAGATAAGGAATATGAACAATCCGGCACTTGGCGTTGACAGCTTTTTTTATCTGGCGGATAATGTCGACATAATCGACCTCTTCAAGTCCGGTGATATTGAACACCTTGCCTGCAATGCCTGATTCTATGCAACTGATGATGATGGCACAGAAATCGCCAACGTAGAGAGGCTGACGCATATATCTGCCATGGCCCGGGATTGGAAAAACCGGTACTTTCTGCATGAATCGCGACAGCCAGCCAAGGTGTTTTCTGTCAAACCAGCCAAACATCAGGGTTGGCCTGAGAACAACGCAATTGATACCGCTGGCGAGAACTATTTTTTCCTGCTCTTTTTTTGAGTTGGTGTAATGATCATCAGCTACAGAGGTGACAACCGAGGAGCTGATATGCACCGTATAGGGAATCTGGTATTTCTTGATCAGATTGATGATGTGCTCTGTCGTTGTAATATTGTTCCTGATAAATGGTTCCTCATGAAGATCACCTATCTGGGCCTGAAGCATCACAACCGCATCTGCATTTTTGAAATGCTCTGCCCATAACCCAGGCACCGCCAGGTCAGCCTCCTCAATCGTAATATCGGGATGCATGCGACGCAATACTTCAAGATTCTTCTTATGCTTGTCGAGCACTACAAGATTGCGGTAGCCTTTTCGTTTAAGGAATGCCACAAGATTCTGACCGACAAGCCCGGCACCACCAGGCAACAGTATTTTCTTTTCTTTCATTAAAAGCAATTCACAGGAATTACAGAGATGTATTTTAATAATACTTTTACCGTGGTTGTTTACGATGATCATTGAACATAAACGCTTCAAATACTAACAGCGAAATCCCAATAAAGAATAAGCTAATGCCAATGAGCATAAAAACTTGTTTTGACTGTTCAGTATATAGCCCAAATCCTTTGTTACTATTTCGACTATTAACTTCAGGAGTAAGAATAGAGCTGATTGTATTATTATCAAGAATGGATTTTAGACCTGCTGCATCCGGATAAGGTATTTCCTGACCTGGCGTTTTATTCTCTAGATACTCTAACAGCGATTTTAAACGATCAGAATCAAAAGAAGGTATTTTATGTCCCGGAGTTTTGATATCCAGATATTCAAGTATTGATTTCAGTCTATTTGATATCCCCCCACCGGAATTGTAAAACAAAAAATTGATATGCTGATATAAAGCACTTAAATTTGGTTGCTTTTGTAAAAAAGCATAATCCCCTGTAGTAAGGTAGCTGTTAACATTATTTTTTTGACGCAAACTCACAGCTTTTTTGTTCTCCAACGACCTTAATGTAGAAGGAATTATACCCACCAGCCCTACTGCAATAAGCAGAAACCAAATGTTTGCAATTCTTTTCCATCTCCAGCTGTTTCCATATTCCTGCAGCATAAAAAGAAGGCAATACCCATTGAGTAAGATACCTACGGACAAAATATCAAGATATCTTGAAGTCAATATCCCGGAACCCCTACTAAAGGCTGTGGCGAGAATTTGTAGTAAAACCCAAAGAGAGAGAGCAAAAACAAACCATGAGTAATCAGTTACAGTCCGTTTATCTTGAACATGCCTGATCATGAACAGCACGACAGGAGCGTAAAGAAGCCCTCCCCCTGTAGCAAATATAAGCGCTATGAAAAAATCAAAAAAAGATGTTGATTCGGGTTTTGCATGAGTAAAGTAAAGTCCAGTAAAAAAAACAACGGCGAGAACAATTATAAGCGCAGCTGTCCATCGTGTTCTTTCAATTCCACAAATCCAGCGGATCATTAATGTCCCAATACCAGCAGCTATGGTCAAGATTCCAGAGGCGAGGGAGAAAAAACTCATAAAAGCTGCAAACACAATGACCAAAAACCACAGATAATATCCAGTTCGGTACCGTGAAATTGCCCATAAAAAAAGAAAGCTGAAAAGAAGCAAAAAATAAAACTGTGACTGAAATCCAGAAAGAGTGTTTTGATGCCCATAGGGAACAGCAAAAAGCAGCATGGCAAAAGCAAAGAAAGCAAACCTTGAAGCTCCCGTTATCCCTTTCTGAAGAAAGAAGACCAACAAAGCTAATGCTGTGGTATGAATAGCCGCATTAACGTACATCTGAAGCATCGGATCCCACACTCCACTATTGAGTTTAAACAGCAAGAGGTGAAGGACTCTTGTGGTAAATATCCGGTGCTCATTGATACTTGCAAACATGTCAGTCCAGCTTATGACCCCGTCAATCAGTGGGCAATAGAGACCAAGACCTTCAGCGCTCCATTGATCCCAGAACGGAATAGAACTGCCGAAATTCGATATAATCACCGCTTTGGCCCCGAACACAATAAAAATAAAAGCAAAATAAAGCCAGAGAGAGCTGCTTTTTATTTGTGGCTCCCTCAGTTGCTGCCTCTCTTTCATTGGCTTAAAGATTTACTTTTTTAAACACAGCCGACGGCAGATGGATAATGCCAGCCATGATATATTTCCAGAACCACGGGGTGTAGAGTGTATCTGTTTTCTTTTCAATTGCCCTGACAATATCAGCGGCAATCTGATCAGGCTCGGCAACAAGCAAACCCGGCATGGAGAGCCCTTCGGTCATAGGCGTGGCAACCATACCCGGCTTGATAATGAGCACATGAACGCCGGAGCGGAACATTCGTGCCTGAAGCCCTTCGCAAAATGTTGTTATGGCGGCTTTGGCTGTTCCATAGACATAATTTGACGGTCGTCCTCTGTCGCCGGCAACCGAACTTATCACGGCAATCGTTCCCCCATGCTGCTTTTCCAAGAGATTAGAGAGTCTGGTAAGCAATGCTATAGTGCTGACGGCATTGGTCTCAAATTCAAGCAGCGCTCGGTCAACATCATCTTCACAGGCTTTCTGATCGCCAAGAGTGCCATGGGCAACAAGGGCTACATCAATGGTACCCAGTGTTTTTATAACCTCCTTAAGCACATCTTCATAGCGCACTCTGTCATTAACGTCAAGCAGGGCATACGATGCAGATGATGCGCCCCGGATTTTCAGGTCGGCCGCGAGCGAGGCAAGCCGCTCTTCATTTCGAGCAAGCAGATAAAGACTCGCCCCTTCTTTTGCGAAACGCTGTGCCGTGGCCTCGGCTATGGCTGAAGTGGCACCGATAATGAGAATTTTTTTCATCTGTCAAGTCCTAATCGTCGTGATTGATAAGAGGCAAAAATACCTTTCGTTCCATTCTGCTCCCGAACTGCCTGAAATTGCTCCCATCGAGGGTAACTTTGCTTGAAGGTACGTTCGCTCATGCGCACATCTTTTGTCAGGTAAATTCTGCCCCCATAATCAAGCACCATGGAATCGAGCCGGTCAAGCAGAGGAAACAGTCCCTCTTCAATCTTGAAGTCAAGGGCAAGGGTATAGCCTGCAAGTGGAAAAGAAAGAAGATTATCGTTTTGTTTACCGAACACTTTCAACACAGCAAGAAATGACCCTTTGCCTGACGCGGCAATTTCCTTTACTATTTTCGTCATGCCTTCCTGACCGGCCTCTTTAGGTATCACAAACTGGTATTGGGTAAATCCATTTTTTCCATAGAGCCGGTTCCACTGCTGAATGCCGTCCAATGGATAAAAGAAGGGTTCATAGTGTACCGTGTTTGCAACCTCTTTTTTGGTTATCCGATTATAGTAGAGGGTATTGAACAATTGAATCGAATAACGGTTCAGCAAACTTGAAGGCATCTCTACCGGAACAATAATGGGATGTTTTGCAGGGCTCGAAAGAGTGTGGTCTGTTGCGTGTTCACCAATCATAAGCAGTGAACGCCCGAGAGATGAACCGGTAGCAAGGCAGTCTATCCAGGCAACGGAATAGGTGCTTGCATAATTTTGCTCAAACAATTCGAGAGCCTCGGTGAGGTTGACGGCCTTAATGGTTTTTTGGTCGATATAGGCACTGCTGACCGGCTTCAGTCGAAAACTGACTGAAAGAATAATGCCGGTTAAGCCCATCCCGCCGCACGTCGCATGAAAAAGTTCGGAATGACTGGTATTGGAGCACAAGAGAACATTGTCCGGACTGACAAGAAGCTCTATATGTTCAACAAAATCACAAAAGCAGCCGCTGACATGATGGTTTTTGCCATGCACATCGCTCGAAACAGCTCCGCCAACCGTGATGTGCTTTGTCCCCGGGGTTACCGGCAAAAACCACCCCAGCGGAACAAACACCTCGAGAATATCGGCCAGAGATATCCCTGCGTTACAGGTTACAATACCGGTGTTCTTGTCAAAATCAAGCAGATGGTTTAGGTATCGGGTATCGATAACACATTTGGCAAGCGAGCTGTCTCCATAACTTCTACCGAGACCCCGGGCAATCATACCACCCGTCAAAAAGTTCGCAACAGCACTTTTCACCCCGGAAACAACGAGTGGAGCATTGACCTCTGCCTCTATGATCGGGTAGCGACCCCAGCCATGAATGCGTTGTAAGGGTTTCATTGTATCCTTTTTATATCAATGGCAAGAGAGGATTGTGACAAGCCTATAGTGCCAGCCAGAAAATAATTCCAAAAATCAAACCCGAGAGAATACTGATTTTATCGGTGACGGCGTAGATCACCGGGTCGGCATGCATCTCTCCCCTATTGGTCAGCAGCCACAGCCTGGTAATCCAGAACAACAGGACAGGGCATGCCGCCCAGATAATTTGCGGTTGGCGGTACATTGCCACTGTTGCATTATCCTGAATATAGAGAGCAAGCACCATCACTGAAAGATAACCGGATGCAGCGCCAAGAGAAGAGATCATCTCAAGATCATCAGGGTAGTAGCCTCGCCCCTTTGCTTTTTCATTATTGCCATGCACACGAGCATCCCGAAGCTCGGAATATCTTTTGACCAGGGCAAGGCTGAGAAAAATAAACATCGAAAATGCCAGCATCCAGAACGTAGGGGTCAGACTGCAGGCATAGACACCAGCCAGAATCCGAATGGTGTAGAGTAAAGAGAGAACAATAATATCTGCCGCAGTAACTTTCTTTAAAACAAGAGAATACGCAAGTGTTGCAACATAGTATATACCAAGAACAAGGCTGAAGCGCCAGGGCATCAACCACATCGAACCGGCAAAAGGAACAAGAAGCAGCAGGGGGATGGCAATGGTGCCTGTCTTGATGGAGAGTGTCCCTGAAGCCAGCATCCGATTGCGTTTTTTCGGGTGATGACGATCATCCTCAAGATCCAGAAGATCATTGAGAAGATAGACACTTGAAGCGCAGAGTGAAAAAAAAACAAACCCAAGCAACCCGAGCAAAAGTGCAGAGCTATTGAACAAATCATGAGCAGCAAGAAGCGGCACAAAAATCAGCAGGTTCTTCATCCACTGGTGCGGGCGCAATGCCTTGAGCCATAAAGCAAACTGGTTGGATGAGCTCTTGATAACACGCTCAACATTACCCTTTTTCATGGCTCGTTTTTCCACCCCGCGCTCAGGATTGACAAGATAGGCTTTGCCGGCCGATTCCCATACCGGGACATCTGCATGGGAGTTTCCGGCATAATCAAATCCACCATGACCAAATTCTTCTACAAGAACATCCCTCTTGGCATGGGAAGAAATATTATGGCTGCCATCCGTAGCAATAACCCGGTCAAAAAGGTTCAAATGCTCTGCAATCTGATCAGCATATATTTTGTGGCTGGCTGTCGCAAGAATAACCGGCCTTTGTTTTGCTTTTTCACCTTCAATCAAAGCAATGACTGCTGGCTCATACGGTAACACGGAAACATCAATACTGACGCGATTGGCAAGCTCCGTTTTCAAATGTGACTTTCCCTTTGCAAGCCAGAAAAACGGAGCTAACAGCTGAAGCGGCCTCTCTTTGATAAACGAAAACAACGACTGATACAACAGATCAGTACGTATGAGCGTCCCATCAAGATCAACAACAAGAGGTGTTACCATGTACCTATACTCCCTTCTATACACATCAACATTTAGGATTCGCTGTTACCCATATGCCTACCGTAACGTCAATCCCCCATCAATGGTCAGTAGCGTTCCAGTTACCCATTTTGTAGCATCAGACAACAGATAGATGGCGGCATAGGCTATTTCTTCAGGTGTACCATATCGGCCTAAGGGATATCGATTAACATCTTTTTCAATTTCCGAATCTGAAATTAAGACGGTAAGCTGTGTTTTTACCATACCAGGTTGTATAGCATTTGCTCTGATTCCTGATGGTCCAAGCTCAAGCGCTATACCCTTCATAAATGAATTCAGCGCTCCTTTTGATGCCATATACATAATATTGCCAAGCGAGGCATAGGATGAGGCTACTGAAGAAATAAAAACAATAGAGGCCTCATTTGTCAGAAGTTGCTTTTTATAAAGATAACGAGTCAATAATGCGGGTGCCATAAAATTGATCTGCATTAGCTCAGCAAGATTAGCTTCATTGACAAATTTCAAGGGTAATCTCTTGAGAACACCTGCCGAATGAACAACTCCATCCAAGGGAGGTAGAGCAGCAACCAATAACTCAAGACCTTCACTATTCGCTATATCAGCCAGCACTATGGAGTGACCTTTACCCTCCATTGCCGACAGAGTCAATTCCAACCGCTCTCTATTTCTACCTGTAATAACCAAATTGGCGCCAAGCCTTGAACACTCAATTGCTATTGCTCTGCCAATCCCTGATGATGCACCAGTTACAAGGATGGTCTTACCTGTTAACGAAAACGGATTATAGGTCATATCCTTACCAATCAAATTTCAACAAGATCACTGACAAAACAGTCGCCAAGTTTTATCACAGCGGTAGCCCAGGTCATTCCAACGCCAAAACCTGAGAGAAGAACCTTTTTGCCTGACAGTTTTCCCTGGAGTTCAGAGACCATGGTCAGCGGTATAGAGACAGACGAAGTATTACCAAACTTTGCAATGGTGGCTGGTACTTTTTCGGGATCAAGCTTCAGCTTGCGAGCAAGATACGAGTTGATAAAGTCATTAGCCTGATGAAAAAGAAAATAGTCAAGACTTGTAATATCAGTACCGGAGTAACCCATCACTCTTTTGATATCTGCGGGAATCCTGCTGATGACAAAATTAAAAACATCGCCACCATTCATATACCCATGCTCATCGCTACGAATATTGCCAAACTCATCAACAACACGCTCCTTGAGGGTTTCAACTGTCGTCGGATTGCGATACCCTCCTGCATTCATCTTGATCAAATCCTCTTTTGAACCATCAGAATTGAGAGAAAAAAAGCTCTCGCCATAAGTGTCATCCCGCTCAATAAGAGCAGAAGCACCAGCATCTCCGAAAATAAAAGCAGTTTTTCTATCCTTTGGCGAATAAATACGTGAACGCGTTTCTCCATCCAGCAATAAGGCCCTGCGAAGCCCACTGCGCTCCATCATGGCATAGATAACCGACATCCCATAGATAAACCCTGAACACCCAAGGTTCAAATCAAACGCAATAGTACTTTCTGAAAGTCCAAGCCTGTGTTGAAGAAGAATTGAGGTAGCCGGCATACGATAGTCAGGCGTCTGCGAAACAAACACAAGAAGGTCAATTTCATCACGAGCTACAGAGAGATCAGTAAGGAGCTTTTCAGCTGCAGCAAAGCATAAATCAGAAGAACAGATATGTGGATCGGCAAAACGGCGCTCAACAATGCCGATTTTATCGACAACCTGCTTCACCTCTTCAGCTGGGAAATAGGTGGTGTACTCATAGTTTTTAATGACGTTACGCGGTACTGCAGCTGCAAGTCCGCGAATGCCAACTCCGGTATATTTTAACAGGGCCATTTTAAAAGGGATAAAGGATGAGTGCTGAGTGAAAGCAGGAAAGTTGGCAGTCGGCAGTCGGCAGTTGGCAAATGAACGTTGAGGTTAGCTGGCTTTTAAGCTGATAACTTCCATTTGACTGTGTTTTTTTCGGGCTTCGTCTACGATGTTTTCAATCTTCTCTGCAATGGCATCATCAATCCAATCAGCTCCACATAAGGCACAGACTTTAGCGGGAACGTCTCTGATAACGACAATACCGTAACCAAGCTCTACCGTCATTGTTGTTTTGCCGAGTGCTTTGTCGCCTCCGCACAAAGGGCAGTTGGTAGTGCTGAGTGCTGAGTGCTGAGTGCTGAGTGAAGTCATGTTCTTCTGGTTTTTAAATCGGACTTAAAATGCTTCAAATCAGGCCTGTACGCTGTAATAATATAACAAATTTCACTTTTTTCATCTAAAGCTACGACAACGTGAAATACTTCCAAACCATCAATTCCTGCAATGAGATAACTGGAATATGGTTTATCTGTAGGATATGTCTCAATAATATCTCCTGTTAGCAATACCTCTTTTACGCTATTGGTTGCAATTCCCCTTTCCAACATTCTTTCAAGTGCATGCTTTTGCCACTCAATATTACCATTGATAACTGCGGATTTGATTTTGTCAATCATGATCCTTTTTTCTTAGTAATGAGAAAGAAAGTGCTGAGTGCCGAGCGAAAAGGGGAAAAGTTGGCAGTCTGCAATTGGCAGTTGGCAGTTGGCAGTTGGCAACTTTTTAAAAGTTAAGATAGTTTGCATCGGTTTCAGGACATGTTGGGGTTTGGGAATCACCCCAACATACATAGAATGAATAGAGGCGGTGTTGGGTTTTATGAGCGGTTTTTGATTTCGTTGATTACGTCGGCTACTGTGATCAGTTTTATGAAATCGTTGCCTTCGATTACTACGTCGTACTCTTCGTCGATCATGGCTATTACGGATAAGAAAGCGAGGGAGTCCCATTGGGGGAGCTTGCGGAATTCTGTGTCGAGCTGAACGGAATCATCAGTGATTTCGAGGGTTTCCTTGAAAAGGTCAATGAATTTGTCGGACATAATGGTTTTTTGTTAAGGGTTATGGGATAATGGAAAAATGGAAAACGACCAGGGAGGGCAACCACAAGGGTTGCCCCCTACGGATGGTGTGTATTATTGTGGAATTGTTTTGGGTGTCGCGTTTAGTAAGATTACGTCAGGGCATACCAAGTTGGTTGTATCGAAGACGACACTGGCCCATGATAACCCCACACCGAATGCTGAGGCGAGGATGCGGTGATTGCCCGTCTTCAATACTGGGGCCAATTCGGCAACAATGGTAAGAGGGATTGAGGCCGATGAGGTGTTGCCGTATTCGCGTAGGGAGTACGGGACTTTTGAGGGATCGATTTTTAACTTTGAGCGGATTTTTTCGTTCATCATCAAATTTGCCTGATGAAAGACAAAATAATCAATGTCATCCTTGCTGAGTTGGAAATGTTCAAGCAAGGTATTGACACTACGCGGTGCTTTGGTAATGCCGAATGTAAAAACTGCCGGGCCATTCAGGATGCTTTGAAGGCGGTTACGATAGATTCCCGGCTCTACTTCTTCAATTTGTAATGAGTGTTCATTGTAAAAGTTGCGGAACCCTCCGTCGGGAATCATAATGGAATCAAAACCTTTGCCGTCAGTACCCATGTGGAACATTATACTTCCGCTACCTTCAGTATACTCTAGTGCTGTAGCAGTGCCTGCATCACCAAATAAGGGGTAGGTGCTTTTATCTCTTGGTGACTTGGTTACTGTTGTTGTATCCCCAGTCAAAAGCAACCCCTTTTTCATCGTCCCGGATGCCATAAGGGAGGCTATAGTTGAAAGACCGTATACCCAACCTGAACAACCAAGCGATATGTCTATGGCAAAACAATCCGTGGATAACCCAAGCCTATGCTGCAAAATACAAGATGTAGCCGGAAGAATGTAGTCGGGTGTCTGCGAAACAAAAATCAAGCAATCCACCTCATCACTCCCCCACTCTAGTTCTTTCAGTAAACGATCAGCAGCTTCAAAACAAAGATCTGAAGTACAAAGACCGGTTCCATTAACAGTGTGGCGAAATTCTACACCTGTGGTTCCAATAAACCGCTCGGCTTCATCACTACCACCAAGCAATGACAGGGTCTTATTATCTTCGATGTGCTCAGGAACACAAGCTGCTATTCCTTTAATAGCCACATTATTACAATGTACTATTGCCATGCTATCAAACTCCTTTCAAATTTACCTACTATAATCACATTTTAACCCTTTTTGCTGGATTACCGTAATAGAGAGAGTTATTTTTAGTATCTCGAATAATTACAGAATTAGGACCAATCCTTGTATGATCGCCTATCTTCAAGCCTTGAAGAACAATAGACTGAACACCAAATAAGTTACTATCACCTATTATAGTGTTACCTGACACTCTTGTAGAAGGTCCAAGTACATTGTAACTTCCCATTGTCACATCATGACCTAAAGAGACAAAACCATTAAAAAGATTAAAATCACCTATTTGAACGTCACAACTTATCCGGCATCCAAAAAAGAAGACATTCCCCTTTCCTAACGAAAATGATTCTGCATCAAAGATATTTACATTAGGGGCAATAATATTTGGAAAGGTAACTAGAGGATTTGTAATTGAAGAAACAAGAGATTGTAAAATAGAGGGAGAGGCTATTGAAAAAACAACAGCAAGTTTTTGGGAATATTCATTTAAAAAAGATAAACCACCTAAAACAGTGCCATACCTATTTTTTTCACCAGGCTGAATACCATCATCAATAAAGCCTATAAGGTTCCAATGATTAGAGTCTTTATTGATCGCACGAATCAGACAGGCAATTTCTTTACCAAAACCACCAGCTCCATAAATCACTAAATCCATAGCAAAGGAATTAATTATGTATTACCACGAAAAGGATTAGAAGTAGAAGCATTAGATGTATTAATTGCTTCTCTCATAATAACTTTACCAATAGTCTTAAATAAGATTTTAACATCTAATAAAAATGAAAGATGTTCAACATACCAAACATCAAGCTCGAATTTCTCACTCCAAAGCAATGAATTGCGTCCATTTATCTGGGCCCATCCAGTCATGCCTGGGCGAACTTCATGACGTCTTGACTGTCGGGAATTATAAAGTAACAGATAACTAACCAGTAAAGGGCGAGGGCCGATTAGACTCATGTCACCTTTAATGACGTTTATCAACTGTGGGAATTCATCAAGGGATAAGGAACGCATGAATCTACCAAACTTTGTAAGACGTTGGACATCAGGAAGCAAATTGCCTGCGCTATCACGTTTATCGGACATAGTTCTAAATTTAATCAACTTGAAAATTTTACCATTTTTTCCAGGTCTGTCCTGCAGATATATTGGAGATGTATGATAAGTGCAAAATAAAATAAAACTAATAACAAAGAATAAAGGTAAACAAATAATTATCCCAACAACTGAAAAGATTAAATCAAATACTCGTTTAAAAAGTAATAAATACATATAAATTTAAGACATTATTAAGAAAATATATCATAAACCCAAGATTGTAATGAATATTTACTATAAATATAAGATTTGACAGGGTTATATGGAGTGTAAAGAAATTCTTTATCAATTACAGGAGAATTCCTGTCAATAATCAAAATATTATTTTCATCATAAAAGTCGTAGTTTTTAATATTTTTATTTGTAGTAATTAATTTCCGTCTGGCTCCAAGCATTTCAATAGGTCTTAATGTCAAACCAGTTTGAACTGGATGTTGTATATCAAGTGAAGCACGATGAGTAGATACTATATGTAAGGTCTGCTCAAGATCAAGGATAATAAAGTTAAATTCTGTAATATTTTTTGGTCGAAATTTAGAGTCAAATAAATATTTCTTATAAAACATTATTTTACCAGGAAAGAACATGTATGTATACATGGACATTCCATTTTCAAATAAGCTTTTATTAATAGATTGTAAAATCATGTATCTATCGGAATGTATGGTGCCAATAAAAAAGATATCTGATAAATTATTGAAATTATTTTGAGTAATATTACGATATTGGTCTAGATAAAATGTGGGACGATATTGAAGAAGGGAATTATTAGATACATCAAATGGATCATAGGAAAAAGCCTTGTCAAAATAAGGTATTATTTTCTGAGTGTCTGTGTTATTTATTGAATCCCAAAGATATAATATGAATTTTGCATTAGGAAAAGCGTGTCTCAATAACTTAATTGATGAGGGGTGAAAAGACTCTGCTCGTATAACAAGCAAATAATCAAATTTGATATTTCTATTTTTATGAATTATTTTATTTATATAAGTATTAAACGGTATATCTGATATATTTTTAGAAACTCTTGTAAATATTTTACCTATAACAGATGAAGACGGCCTTTCGTTATATACTTTAATAAACGCACCTTGATTTTCAATTTTTTTCTTAATTTCAGTTCCATATATCCCTTGACCTCCTGGAACGAAAAGCAATACTTTCTTATCTTTTAACATTAGCTTAACGAATAGCAATTTCCTCACATATATTTAAATATTTTATAGCTCTGGTGCTCGGAGAATCAAATTCTTTTACTTTATTTTCACCTTTTTTAATTAAATCTTCTCGTAATAGTTTATCATTTATAATCATAGCAATTTTTATAGCTATATCTTCTGGATTCAATGGATCAAAATATAATGCTGCATCACCACATACTGCTTTTGCAAATGGCAAATCTGAAGTTAATATTGGCTTGCGCATAATCATGGCTTCAGGATAATTAGCTGAAAAACATTCTAATAATGTAGGGAGGAATAGAGCATCGCACTCTGAATAAAGCTGGGGACATTTACCCACTGAAACTCTTCCGAGGTTTATAATTGATTTTTTTGCTTCTAATGTAAATGATTGATTATAATTATCTTCATCAATTGTTAGTAGAAATAGTATTTTAAGATCAGGTAAAGTATTTTTTAAAACTGGGACAAGTGAATTTATTATTTTTAAGTTCTTGTGTGACATATATGAACATAAAGACAGTAAACGAAACTCATTAGATTGTTTTTCAGGCAATAATATATCTCTATGATTGCTGCGATCATAGTAAACAGAACTACAGGTATTTGTCACTGTAAATACATATGAATTAGGAATATCAAATAAAACTGAAACTCTATTGGAAATATCACTTGTTTCACATACAAAATATTTTCCACATTTTTTGAAGGCTTTTATGTGAATATAGCGTATAAAGGCCCACTTGATTCTTTTATATAAAGTTAAGTGTTGAAAAAACGGAGAGTCGGGATAGACATAGTGTGGTTGAGCATAACCCTGAAGATGAGGACATTCAGGAATCCAGTATGATGGACCAAAAACAGAGAACACGACATCAGGTTTAATTATTATTGCAAGATTTTTCAGTAATCTCCTTGATAGAAATGAATGTAGTATGCCATCATGCATAGGATGCCAAAGCATTTCATAAAAAATAAAATTAGGTGGATAATTACTCTGATTAATTTCTTTTGAAACTGTTTTGCTTAAAAAAACATGATATTCGTTATTTTTATAAGCTATACATTCATGTAAAAAAGATATAACAACTTGTGTAGGTCCAGTAGCACAAGTTCCAGCAGCGTTAATAATTAACTTCATTGACACTAAATCTTAGCCTTTTTTGGAGCGCCTAAAATAAAATTATAATATCCTTTACCAATAAGATTAACGGAATATTTATGGATACTTTCTTTTCCATTATATCCAAATTCATCACGTAGTTCAACGCTATCCATAAGAATTAAAAGCTTTTCTTTAAAGATTTTATAATCAAATAAAGGAACAAGATACCCATTAATTTCATCTCTAATCATATCAGAAGGACCGGCCATGCAATCAAATGCGACAACAGGTAACCCAGCTGACATTGCCTCACCGATTACATTTGGAAACCCTTCTGAACTTGAGGTAAAAGCAAAGATTTTACTCATCAGATAATATTGATCAACGTCTTGACTTTTACCGATCAATACAACTTTATTATGAGCATCAAGTTCCTTAATAAGTATCTGTAAGCGCTCGAAATTATTCTGCTTTAAAGCATCACCGCCAACAACTATAAGTTTCCAATCAGGCTTATTAATGCTCACAAACAACCTTATAAGTTCATCATGGTGCTTAGACTTTATTAAACGTCCTACAGTAAGTACTATATTTTCCTTTTTTATTTCTGGATTAACATTGATAAATCTAATTGGATTGCCTATAGTTTGAATATTAGATTGCTTAAATATTTCCCTGTAATGATTTTCTGCTTTTTTTGTTTGTGTGATAATCCCCTTTGCTTTAGGATAAAGCCATTGACGAAGCATATTATGTACCAGGCCATAAGTCTTATCCGGCTGACACCGATCTGAAATAAATATAGGAAATGGCAATCTATATAGTGCAAGCAAAATAAAACTGTTCCAATATTCACCAAAGCTTAAAATAGAATCTGGCTTCAGTGCCTTAACTGTGCGACGAATAAAATATAGTGTTTTTAGTGAGTACCACGCTCTTTTTTGATTATTAAACTCAAAGTATGGTTTGTGAACTATTACATTGGAAGGAATGTGATAAAATATATCACGATTCATACCATAAATGACAAGATGCACTTCGATCTCTGGGTCTTGAACAAAATATGTTGCAAGCTCTGCCATAACTCGCTCCATACCTCCAAGGCCAAGGCAAGGAATAACTAGTGCAAGACGTTTCATTTTATACTGATTTAAGCAATCCGTCAACCATCCATGCATAAGGATTAAATCTACCTTCGTACCAGTTCATATTCTTATCCCAATATCCCACACAAGGATCATACACATCTTTTACAAAGCCATAACTTATTTCAACTAACAATGGCTTCCCTTCACTACTGACATAATCAAATGCTACACATTGAGATTTCATGCTTTTTGCTATTGAAAATGATAATTTTACCATATCATCGTTAAAATTGTCTTTTTCATACTTTATATTTCCACTTCCTGATGCCCGAAAGTCATTTTTACGCACCATACGTTTAATTGCAAACGCTTTATCACCAATCACAATAACTCTTATGTCGTAGTTATTTCCTGGTATAAATTCCTGAAAATATACATATCCGCGCTCGCGACCAGCAATTATTGAATATCTTGTTGGATAAACAAATCGTATAAAACCTTTGACAACATCAAATAGATCAGTTTTGCCTAATTGATATTTCCTAATTCTTTCTTTCAGATTACCAACTCGATCATATTGACTAAAGCCACTCCCAAATGCTTTCTTAATCAAGCGTAGAGCTTCTTGCTTTGTTTTTGCAAGTCTCACGTTAGCTGATCCAGCACCTCCTCTTAGCTTGAATACTTTAGGAAAAGTTGTATTCTCTGCCCACTGAAAGGCATCCTTTTTACTGTAAAAAACAGATGTTGGAACAAATGGTGCTCCAAGTGCTTCAAGCAGGTATTTCTGACCTACTTTATCATCAAAATGCCATACTGTGTTATAATCGGGGAAAGTAGTTTTTCCTGCCGCCTGAATGGAGTAAAGAAGTTGCCTTCCAAACAAGACATCTTTTGAATTTTGATGATTAATATGCCACATCAGACTATTGCAATCTTTGAGCTGATCTATGATATCCGATCGATAACAGTCTACAATTTTATATTCGACATGGTTTGCCTCACAATATGCTATCCATCGATCACTAAACCCTGATGTTGAATGATGTATGCCGATCAAACTTCTTTATATATTTATGGTTGTGGAGTCCAGCTCCGTTACCTACTTTAGAATAGAGAGCATTCGAGCAGCAGCACTGGCAGCACCAAATCCATTGTCGATATTTACCACAGTTACACCCTGAGCACATGAAGAGAGTGATGCATTCATTGCCGTTTGTCCTTGGTATGCAGTGCCATACCCTGTGGACGTTGGAATTGCAATAACCGGTTGATGAAAATAACCACCGCAGACAGAAACTAACGCAGCATCCATCCCAGCAACTACGAGAATGATTTTGGCGAGAGAGATTGCGTCTGCTGCATCAAAAAAGCGGTGAATTCCTGCTACGCCAACATCAGGGAAAATGCGTGACTGTATTCCAAGGTAAGAGAGTGTCAGTGCCGCTTCGTTACAAACATGAAAGTCGGATGTACCTCCACTTACAATGGATACCTGATAATTCTCTGCACTATGAACTTGCGAATAACGCTTCAGAGTATCACCGTTATTTATCAACAAGCATCCAGCACATTCAATCCATTTTGCAAAAGAAAAATTTTCTGCAAGATAAATCCCATCACTTGGATTCGTTCTTGTAAACAATGCTTCTTCAGCAGATTCCTGAAAAATGTTGCAGATAGTTTCAAGTTGAACCCTAGATTTGTTTTCAGCGAGAACTACTTCGGATTGTCCAATCCGCTCAAACCGTTGTTTGTCGATGTTAAGATGCAATTTTAATGATTCAGACGTAGCCGTTACCCCTCTGATACGCGCCCAATGAGATATCTAGCGGAGTTAGACCAAACAGTTCACTAACAGAATATTTCAGTTTATCCTTGAACTCATCATTAATCAGATTTCGTTTGATGGGGTCAACTTCCAAAACAACCCTTCCCATGCCATAACGGCAGCGGTGGTTTCCCTCACCAATAGCTGATGATAGCATCTCTTCCACCACCTCAATTTTATCGAGCACAGCCGAACTGATACGAGTCCCTGTAAAAATACGACTTGACAAGCAAGGTGATGATGGTGCTGAGGCAAGTTCCGACAGACCCATGATGCCGGCAAGGATGCGAATTTCATTTTTTCCGTAACCTGCCTCGATAAAAGGATGTCGAACGTTAAAATCAGCTGCCGCTTTCAACCCAGGACGAAAATCATCCAAATCGTCTCGATTGGCACCAGTCAGGATTATGGCATTAGGAAAATTACGCCTGATTTCCTCAAAAAGATTAGACTTACAATAGAAACAACGATCAATTGTATTTTCGAGATAGCGCTCATCTTGAAATTCAGATGGTGTTATAATCTTCAGATCAGCTCCTGCATCATGAGCAATGTCCTTAAGATTCTCGGTGTGCTTCTTTGGTACTGCAGGTGTCTTCGCATGTACCCAAACAAGCTTATTTTTGACTTTTGAGAGCCGCTGAAGAAGAAGAACAAGTGAGGTGCTGTCAACACCACCAGATACAGCGACAACAAGAGTTTGCGGTTGCGAAAGGTATTCTTGAAATATGTGAATATTATTATTAGACCGGTTTCAGACATCTTTTCTATCCTCTTTATCGTAAAACATGTTTTTCAGTTTAGAAGTCAGGACTTCAGATTCACGAAAATTTAAACCAATTAAAGCGTCACTCTCTGGTTTCACCGTTGCCCCTGATGGTCGTTCAATAATCTTAACCGGGAGATCGGCAATTGTTGCCATTTTTCTCAGGAGCACCTTCCTGCTGAGACCACGCAGACGGACACCAATAGTTGACGTTACTTCAAAGCAAAGGCAACTCACAGCTTCTACTTTTGGCGATTCAACAAGAATACGAATTGATGTAGCAATCCTCGCCTTTTTACCGAGCACAGTGTAACTGATCACATCTATTACCCCCAAGGCTTTACGCAATAAGTCCAACGCGAGAGCTATGGATTCGGAAGTCATATCGTCCACTTCAAAACAAATCTCCTGAATATACTCAGCTAACTGATTATAATCGGACTTACCACCCTTATTAGATTCAAACAAGTCAAGAAAAAGAACATTCGGTCGATCTTTGCGCTCTCGCGTACCCTTACCTGAGCCGGTGAACCATAGCGTACCTCCTTGCCAGTTTTGTATTTTTTGGGGCTTCAGATATGAAAGAATTGCTGCTCCTGTAGGGGTTATGCATTCACCAGAATTTGCGCCAGCAGCTAATTCAAATCCATGCAGCAAAAGTCTCACAGCAGGAGCAAACGCAGGGTAATCGCCATGACTCATCCTTATCGTTCCATCAGAGAGTGGTAAGGGATTGTAGAACCAGTTTGAATCTCCAAGGCGATCAATAATAAAGCTTGCGGCGGCAATATCAAAAATTGAATCTATGGACCCGACCTCATGGAAGTGAATCAAGTCGGGCGATAAACCATGAACACGTGCCTCAGCATCTGCAAGTAAAGAAAATATTGCTATGAAAATCTCTTTTTGATGACGAGTCCAATCGCTTTTACGAGCGTAGTCAAGAACCTCATCAATATGGTGATGATGGTGGTCTTTAGATTTGTGTCTCTCGTCTATGTCAAGTTTAAGTTGTGTTGATGATATACCAACTGTTGTTTTTTCTCTAAAACCGAATGAGATGCCATTCAACGGAGATGCGTTTATGAATGCCGTCAGATCATCGACAGTAAAAACCTTGGCGGAATAGGCGGCACAAAGAAACATATCGCCGCTGATACCTCCAATTGGATTCAGTATTTTGGAATATAAAGTTTGAGGAGGGATGAAATTAGTTGGCAATTGGCAGCCTTCAGTTGGCAATCGAAATCAATATAGTTGGTGTGGACAAGTTTTGGCTTGTTGTGGTTTAGGAATTACCCCAACCTATGGGAGGCAATAACTTTTAATATTTAGAGGGGAGCTAATGAATATTTGGGATAATGCCGCATCGTTTCCATTGTTTTGGAAGTTTGAAGTTGTATGATGGGACTTCGGAAAGGGGGACTTGCCGGGGTGAATCCTGGGTCACATCAAGGAAACGTGCTTCGCCACGCAGGCTAATGTTGAATTTACTTCGGACATCATAGAGGGCTGCGGAAACGGATTTGATTCGCGCTGTGTTGTACCCGATTATTTTTAAACTTAGCATCTCCACTGCTGCCGGGTTAAATCCACCGTATAGCATACCTATCGGTTTGGGTGTCGGAGATAGGGGGCCTTCACCCTGACCAGCAATTACGGCATCGACTATTGTGATTACAGGACGCACGGGAAGATCGTTCAAAGAGTCAGTGGCGGGATCGTAAAAATAGAGAATGTGATTGAGATCAATGATAGTTCTCCACAAGGTATCGTTGCCTGACCATCCACCTCCGGTAATTTTATCATAACTCAACATCCCAGAGAGCTTCCAACCAAGACCGAGGGTTTTGCTCAGTAGTGCTCTTATAACGGGGGAAAAGCGGTTAGGATTTTTCCAATACCACTCATCCATTTCTTCCACGGATGACTTAAAACTCGAGCCCGAGTAAAAATTGTCGCCCCCGGTCTCATATCCCCCTTTACAGTGATGCGGCAGATATTCCTTATACCCATTAATACCTACCAAATTTTTTAGCGCACCAGTAATGCCTGCCTTGATGTGAGTTTTAAGAACTGGGATATTAATAATCAAATTCGCCTCAAATATGCGTTTAGTGACAAGGTACTTATGGTGGCCACCGGTATGGTGGGGCAACATCAATGATGGTTCATAACATGTTACGCGAAATTGCTCTGCGTAGTCTTCTATATCCGTCAGGAAACTTCTATCCCCCAGATCAACCACATGACAGCGTGACTCATCCCCTTGATTCGAGCGCAGCCCCGCAGCTCTGCCAACAAAGCGCTGCCTGTCCATAACGGTTAATCGCCAATCTTCGATGATAAACCGGATATTCGGATAACGTGGCTGCAGGAAATTAATCAGTTCGTCAATACGTGTAACCTGTCGTAATTGCTTAAAGTCGCAACTCTGCAGTGGAGCATCGGCGATGACAATTGTGCCATCGTACTCTAACGCTTTCGCTGCGTAGTCAATAAGGGGGCGAATCACACTGGTATGCGTCAAAAGAGAGTCTGTGCCTGCTGAATGATTAGTATTGTAATCCATTACCCAATTAGGCTTTAGTAGCACCATATCGCTACGGGATACGAAACCGGCAAAAGGATTCCAGCGTTCTGTTCCAATATTTGCAGAATCAAGACCAAGACCTGCGAGGATGCGACGGACAGAACTATAGACTTCGTTGGATATACAGCCGGGGTTGTGCTTGTCAGCAAAATTTAATTTTGATGAGTTAAGGAAAGGACTCAGATGGCTCATAAGGAAAAGAGGGATATTCACTATCTCCTTTGGTGTAGGCTACGTCAGAGTTCATCATGTGTGATTACTTCTTTTTTTTCTCCTGAAACCAGATCGGCTAACTGATCTGAGGAAAGAAACTCTACATCTGGCCAGCGGTTTGTAATTGCAAGCAACAACCTCTTAAGGTGATTAAGATTTTGTTCTCTATTTGAGGGATTTAAAAAACCCATAAAATTCAGACGGTGAGTAGAGATGATGGTGGGTTTATGCCATGCAAACGCAGTCTGGATTCGAGCAAGGCAGTTAGGTACCAGATCAAGACCGACTGTTAGTGATGGTTCAAAAAAGCAGTTCCTAACAATATAGTACTGCGCTCGATGGTTTCTTTGCCCAGTATAATGATACCTTTTGTTGTATGAACCGCCATTTCCAAAAATTGGCATATACTGTAATTGTATCCCCTGTAATGCTCGAACTCCATTATCAGAAAGAATATCTTCAACCTCTCTGTTCCATGTGTAACATGGTGGAATACACGTTAGCGATCGGTAACCCATTAACTGATTAAAAAGTTGTAACCCATCAATAAGGATTGTTTTTAACTGCAAAAGTTCATCAGAACTTTCAGCGGCAAAAGCATCACAATATTCAGTGCGACAACTTGAATTAATACCTGTATGAAGACTGAACATATTCGCATTAAAAGCCATTAGAGCATAGTCGTCACCGCACTGCAATGCTCGCATCCAACGAGCAACATTCAAATGCTCTCTTCCATGAAACTGTGGCTTGAAAAGCTTTTCGCGAATCCCTTCCTGATATAACCTGAACACCCTGTCGTGTGCAGGATAACGATCAAGTGTTTTGGTAAACGGTTCATAATAATATTTCTGAAATTCGCTTTCCCGAATCTTTTCAAAATCAGGATTAGCCATAACAGAGTTAGCAGTCATTACCGCCGGATTGCCGTATATATCTATAACAGATCCAAGCACCTCAAACAACCTTTCAAGATCTTCATTGCACTCAAGAGCATCGTAAGTATTGTAGGGAGATTTATCAACAGGGAGCCCTTTATTCAAGAAATAATCATAGGCATCTTTAGAGCCCATACGTATACTACCCCAGTCATCAGACTCAATAACCACAATTTTTCTTTTAGTACGCCAACCTGGAATATTGATAAGATTGTGTGAAACAACAGATTTGATAGATTTAAAACTCATTGTGACTCCGCCATCAATTCACCCAGAGCAACCGAACTCATAAATTCAACATCAGGCCATGTTTTAAGTATTTTACCCAAAAGAACTGTTAGCTGTTGCAATCCTCTTGTCCTGTTAGCAGAATCAAGAGCTCCAATGTAATTAACCCGATGTGAACTGATAACTGCAGGCTTATGGAAACGAAACGCTATTCTGATATCATTCAGGCAACTGTCAACCCAATCTTTTCCAGGCTCGCTTTGCTCGAAAAAACAGTTGCGTGAGAGATAATACTGACCATGACTGTTTTGTTGGCCTTGATAACGATATCTTTTATTTATTTTGCCTTCTCCCTGTGGCTCATTCTGTATTTTAGAGGCATACATAAATCGAATCCCTTCTGATGCAGCAACGGCCTCAAGATGGTTATTGAATGGGCCATTTGGAGGGACAAAATATGATGCCCTATATCCGAATAACTTTTCAAAAAGCCTCAATCCATCTTTTATAATTTCAGCTTGAAGGGGAAGTTGATTTTGAGACTCTAAATCGAAGGCAGCCTGATAAGTAATGCCAAAAGGATGCTTATTATTAAATCCCCATAAACCTTCATCAAAGGCAATGCGTGCTTCAAGGTCATTCTGGCGAAGAGCATTCAGCCAAACAGCGACATTCAGATGTTCACGACCATGAAACTGAGGAAAGAATAACTTGTTGTGAATCCCTTCTGTCCATAAAGGAAATGGGGTATCAGAGCCGTAGTAGCGCTCAAGGGTCGTTGTAAAGAGTTCATAATGATATTCATTAAATTCACTATCACGAATTTTATCAAAATCCGGATTGGCAACAACACTAAGTGCTGTAATTACAGGATGATTACCTTGAACATCACGAAATGAAGATACCGTTTCAAATAAAAGCGATAAATCAGTTTTATCAGCAAGGGTATCATACTTATTGTAACGAAGAGACGCACCCAATGAATCAAGTCCCTTCTGATTAATAGAGACAAAGGCTTGTTTTGATGGCATTCTAATGCTGCCCCAGTCATCTGACTCAATAACAATAATTCTTCTTTTTGTTGAAAAGCCAAGAATATTACGAACAGTTAATGTTAATAAGTAATTTAAACTAGCCAAATTATTTTAATATTTAATGATAGATAACTTCCAAAAAATTAATATGAGGAAACATTATAAAATTTATGACTGGAAATAAAGTCCAGAAGTAACCATATAACATCTCCGAATCCATCCGAAATTGAATAACAAAGTTAAAAGCGATACCAAGGAATGAAACAATAAAAGGAAAGTTATATATTTTAATATAATTATCTAAAGAAAGATTTAAAAATAATAATAGCATTAAAGAACATAGAATATATTCATATCGACCACCAAGAGATGGAATAGTGTGAGTAATGTTACGAAAAGACATAAACAATATTATAAAAAAATATAAATTCTCAGACTTTTTACTGTAAGATAACCTAGAAATATAACGATAATAAAACAAAGAGAATGTTAAAGTAAAGAATAAGAGTTGCGAATTGAGAACAAGAAACCATGAAGTATTATTGTTGATTATCGCAAAATCACGAGAGGTAAGTTGTTTTGAAGAATAAGTGGAGATATGAGCATAATATGCATTATCAAATAAATAAGCAGTATCATGAAAGAACTGAAAACCTGAAGAAGAATAAAAAAAAGAAATGATTAATAAAAAATAATAAAAGTAATGTATTTTATATATTTCCTTCGTTATTAAATAAAAAAGTGCTATTAGAGGAGCAAAAATAAATCCTTGATGTACGAACACTAAAAGCACAGTATAATATAAATAACTCTTCCTCATTGTACTTAGATAACTAATACATAAATAAAGAAAAATCAAATGGGCGGTCCAAAACCTCCCGTTCAATGCAGTAAATATTGAAACAAAATAAATAAAGAAAAAAATGTATACCTTTGAAGATATTAGCTTAGATACGGAATAAGAATAGGTACTATAAAAATGATTAAGGAAAAAAATAATTATTGTACCAATTACCAATCCTTGAAGAATTATAAATAACTGTATATCTCCAAAAAAAATCAGCTTTGTAAGAACCGATAACGTAAGAATATATAACTCAACACCGCCAGACTCCAAACCGTTAAACCTATTAATAATATAATAGGAAAGATTATCTATATTCAAAGCACTAAAATCAGAAATGTTTGAACTTAAGTCGGAACCAGGAACTATCTGAATTGAAAGCGAGAGAAATACAACAAATAGAGGGACAATATATTTATAACTTTGATTTTTATAATAAACAAGGGAATAAATAAGCGTAAATAGGGGCCAGATAAAAAAGGCAAGTAAAGTAAAAGTTAATTGCTTATTTTTCATAGAATTGAGGCATATATATTCATAATATAAGAAATAATATTATCTATCATGAATTGCTGAATATATTCAGACCTTGTATTTAGATCTATATGGATAGAATCAAAATTGATTATAGAATTTTTTATTAATTCAGGATCATGTGAAATAATGTGAGCTCCCAAACCATTGACAGCCAGAAGATTCGTCGCTGGACTATTAGCACCAGTAATAGATATTATAGGCAAATCTGAATTTAAATATTTAATCAACTTTGAAGATAAAAAAACATCATTATCAGCATCTATATCAATATCAATTAATAGGGATGAGTTTTTGATATATTCGTCTATATTATCTGTCCATGAAATAAAATGAACATTACTCGGCAATGGATATATATCATTAAATGTATTTTTAACATCCAAACCTGTTCCTAAAAAAATAAACTGGTATTTGCTAATGTCTTTAAAATGAATAATGGATTTGTAATATTGAAGACCATTTCTTCCTTTAGAATTAGACATCAAACTACCAACATATAGTATAGTAATTATTTTTGTTTTTTTATGACTACAGATAAATTCCGTATTAATTGGGTTATAAATAACAGCGGATAATAAATTTTGATTATTAATTAGACCCAACTGGTACTCTAACATCTGTTTATTTGATGATGTAAATATTTGTATATCAGTAGAAAGACGTCTGATGTAGCTTATCTTTGATTCACGTAAAAATCTATTTTCACCCCAGCATTCTGGAGCTGGTAATGCATCAACAGCGTGAACATGGTGTGGAATTGAAAACTGTTTTGATATTAGATTCCCCAATTGGATAATACTAAATGCATCACAAGAAGAAAAAGTCAATACAATATCAGGATGAAAATTAGATATTGTATCTAAATATTTATTAAGAGTACAATTATTAATAATCTTTGAATAAAACTTACTAAATAATAAAATAAATAAGATTTTTTCTTTAGTTGTATTAATTTTATATGGAACAGGTATTAAAAGACGCAAGATGTTATTTAGATTGTCTTCAGATTGCGCTGAACTTGTAATAACTAAGAGATTAACACCTATTACATTTAAACCATTTATAAATTGATTAGCAACAATAGCAGAAGGATTATTTTTAAGATTATCAACTATAAATATAATATTCATATATAATATTTATATATAATATTGCTTATAAAGTGCTTGATGATTATCCATCCTCTGCTTTAAATCAAGAATCATTTGCTCATAATCTGGTATTTTAAAATCAAACTTTTGAGATTTTTGTAATGATTTATTAATTCTAAACGATTTATTTAAATTGATTGTCTCAACAGATGATTGAAAGTATTTATTAAATAAATGCAATAAATCAAACTTAGATATTTGAACTCCATTCGATACATTGAATAATCCAATTAATTTATGTTCAATAACATACTCTATTGCAATTGCTAGTTGGTATGTTGTTATACCGCTCCAGAATGCATTTTGATAACCTTCAATTTCTCCAATCTGATTCATATACCAATGAAATAACCCTTTTCCCTGACTTTTGAGTTCGGGTCCAATTATTGAAACACGGAGAGTAGTGTCATAAGTATTTATAACTTCACCAAGGGCTTTGGAACGGCCATAAATATCTACTGCATCTGTGAGATCAGTTTCTGTATAAAGGCCTTTAACTCCGTTAAAAACACAATCAGTACTGATATGAATTAATTTTGCATTAATTCTCCTACATTGTTTTACCAAATAATGAGGCAACCAAGAATTTAATAATATTGCATTTTCAGGGTACCGTTTAGACTCGTCAATAAGAGCACCAATACAATTAATTATAATATCAGGTTGAACTCTATCAATTACAAGTGATAGAGTTTCTTGATCACGAACATCACAAACAATGCTTTCACTGTTTATTTTATCATGATAGACTAAATTACTTAGATTATAATTATTATTTCCAAGTAAGTAATAATAGACCATATGTCCTGCCATGCCAGCAGCGCCTAAAATAAGTATATTATTTTTCATATTGTTACTTCAGCCAAACAGTCCTATTAATAAAATCAGTATAAGAAAGTATAGTGTTAAGAACTTTTTGTGAAACATAAACTGCTTTATAATCATTAACAGTCTTGAACGGGTCGGATGATAGTTTGAAACGTTCAGTAGTGATATATATTGCATTAAGGATACTTTCTTTATTTAATCCTGTCATAATAACAGTTCCTTCATCCATACCTTCAGGACGTTCATGGGACTGTCTAATCGTTACCGCAGGGAATTTTAATAGCGATGACTCTTCTGTTATTGTCCCACTATCGGAAACAACACAAAAAGCGTTTTCCTGTAATTTTATATACTCAAAAAAGCCAAAAGGCTTCATAAAAGAAATTAGTGAGTTTTGATTTACAAAACCTATTTGTTCTAATTTGATTCTTGTACGTGGATGAGTTGATACAATAACTTTTTTATTGTAACGTTCTCCAATTGAATTTATAGAATCTATTATACTTTTAAAATTCTCTTCATTTTCAATATTTTCCTCTCTATGTACACTTACTATTATATATTCTTTAGGTTTTAAACATTCTTGTTCGATAATTAGAGATGAAGCTATTTCTTCAGCATTGTATGACAATACTTCGTGCATGGATGAACCAGTTTTAATAATAGTATCTGGCCTGATTCCTTCGCTAATTAAATTTCGTCTGGCATGTTCTGATATAACCATATTAATATCAGAGAGATGATCTACAATTTTTCTATTGATTTCCTCAGGAACCCGTTGATCAAAACATCGATTACCTGCTTCCATATGAAATATTGGTATCTTCCTACGCTTTGCAGAAATAACAGATAGACAACTATTTGTATCTCCATAAATTAGAAAAGCATCAGGCTTTTCAACTTCAAACACTTCATCAGATTTTTGGATAACATTAGCAATAGTTTGCGCCGATGTTTTGCCTGCAGCATTAAGAAAATAATCAGGTTTTCTAATTTTCAGTTGATTAAAGAAAATATCATTTAATTCATAATCATAATTTTGTCCTGTATGAACAATTACCTGATTTGTATACTTATCAAGTTCATTAATAACACGACTAAGCTTAATTATTTCTGGACGTGTACCAATTAAGGTTAATATTTTAATCATTGTAATATTTTAGATACCTTTTGTTGGTATAACATATTGTGATTCCTTAACAAAAAAGTTTATCGTCTTATACTTTAACCTGATAATGAGTGTAATTAACTTTTGTAAAACAGGAGAGCCATAAACAGTTAAGTGCGGTAATGTATAGAAAATAGTTTTTGAAAACAGTTTATATGGTTTTGCAATTATAGATACAGGTACACTATATTCTTCGAAGTTCATAATGTAAAAAGCATACTGAAAGGCACCAAGAAGAGGTTTAGGCTTTAGATTATTGTTAAGAATCAGAGGAATTACTTCATCTTGGTGTTTTGGAATATATGCAACATTTAAATTATAATAAAAAGCTCCAGCCAAAAGAATCACTGGAATTCCATAGTAAGTTGCTTCTATACCAGTCGTAGAACCAAATACAATAACTTTATCAGCATTATCCATAAGTGCGTAAGTAGATACATGAGAATCAGCGCTAATTACAGTTATGTTATTATATATATTAGATAAATTACTTAATCGAGTATGATATCCATAATTTACACTCTTTAAATTTGGGTGTATCCGGAGATAAAAATGTATATCATTATCTTTAGTCGAAGAGAGAATGTATTTTATGCCTTCTTCTTGTGATTGGAATAAGGATAGTGAATCGAATTCATCACCTATCGAAGCAAATTCATCTTCAGAAGAGTTAAAAATAACGATATTTTGCTTTCCATAGTTCCAGTCAGAAGGCAATACTCCCTCAATCTGAATATCTGTATAAATCTTAACATCTCTTATAAGCAGAGACTTCCTTCTACCATCGTAAAATTGTTTAGCTAACTCTATTTTCTTTTCATCATTGTATTTTGTTGATTTCCATAGTGATAAACAAGTATACGTATGATAATCAACGCTATGCGGTAATGCATTATGAAAAATTCGCCTATTGAACTCATAAGTACTTTTTACTTCAGATTCAATACCTCTATAAGGAATATTTCTCTGAATAGCTGTTTCATATACTGGCCGAGTATCATGAACTCGGCCATTAAAAGCTGAAATAATATCCGGATTCAATTGATCTATTACTTGATCAATTGCTGTTTTTAATAATATTTGAGATTTTAAGAGTTGATCAAAATAGTTTTTAAACGTATTATCAATTATAGGCTCGCTATTACGAGTCTTTGAGATATATGAAGATAATCCAGCATAACCTATTGAAATATCTTTATATTTAATTTTTTTTATTTCTGCAGTTGATGAATATTTATAATCCTGTTCAATAAAAATTGATTCAATATCAGTATCTTTTATAAAATCATCGACATAAATCTGATTAATTTTATGTCTTACTGTTTGGAATGCTGTCTTGTGATTAAATCGACACAATTCACATAAGCTTTTTAAACCCGTAAAGTTACTCCAACATGGATTTAATGCACCTTTACAGGATAAGAAGTATATCTCATCATCAATATTTGAATTTATCAAATCATCTATAACAACTCCCCATATAGGACTCTGTAGTTGCCAGTTAAAATAATAAAGATGTTTTTTATTCATTTATTATTCAAATACAATGGATCTTCATCTATTCTATGCGACCTAACTATGAAATTCTTAAACCCAATCACTATTGTTTTTATGATATTTTTTTTCATTATATCCAAATCAAATTCAGGTACCCACTTAATATCATGCTTATATCCATCGATTAATTTTAGTTCTTTTTTAGCTTTGATAAGCGGAATAAGAGTCTTTATTAAAAGATGCCAATTTCCGGAAAGTATCAACCAATTTAATTTTCTAAAATATACTCTATGCTGATATGATTTTAAAATCTTGATATTTTCAGTATCTGAAATATATTTCTCTATCCTGTGCATTACAAGAATACGAGTTTGAAAGAAATCCAGATGATTAATTATTTTAGTTACACCAGCATTGTGATTACGATATACACCCATTGCTTCAGGAAGTGTATAGGCTTTCCCTTTTAAAGATAAATACAAAAATAAAGGCCAGTCTCCGATTTTGCAGTCTTTATTTAACTCATTTAATTCATTTATTGAAATTTTATTACTTCTAAAAACAACTGACAATGTAGATCCTTTTCCAAAACAACCCTGTATTGCTGAGATATAATCACCAATATAACATACCATACTTTTATCACCACTCATTTTCATTATTTCATTGTCTTCATTTACCGTATCTGTATAATGAAAACAAGCAACATATTCCAAATGAGACTCCAAGAAATCTACTTGTTTTTGTAGCTTAGAGGGATCTGTCCAATAATCATCACCTTCACAATAAGCTATATACTTCCCATGCGCTCTGCCATATTGAATTTTTCGAATGACACCTTTATCTTTTGAATATTGATTTTCTGTTTGATAAATTGGTTTTATAATATTTGGATAAAGCGTTTGATATCTTCGAATGATCTCAGCGGTATTGTCGTTTGATGCATCATCATGTATAAGAATTTCTATAGGGAAATTTGTATCCTGTATTAATAATCCATTAATTGCATCATCTATGTACTTTTCATGATTATATGTAAGGCAAGATACACTAACAATTGGAATGGTTATATCGCCCTTCCAATTAATCATAATCTCTTGTTCTGTTTTTTGTATCATTCTATAAGAAAGTTAAAAGAACAATATGCTCGCTACTGGGATACTATGTATTAATTAAATAATTATTGATTCTTTTTAAAAACGACTATGTATTTCCAACTGCAGATTAAATTGTAACATCACACCCTACAAGGTGATCAAATCTGTTCCCATTCATCTCATTCTTCATATCCTCAAGCATTTTGATATAACTATATTCCGGTTGATATCCTAATTCAACTTTTGAATTTTCTATGTCATACAGATAAGAGTCTTGACTCCTTTTTTCGTAACAATAAATAATTTTTGATGGATTTTCTTTCGGTGAAAAAACATCAATAATTCCCTTTACCTGTTCATCTAAAGTTGTTGGAGAACCAAATGCAACATTGTAAAAGCCTTTCGCCAAATTTGATTCTATAGCTTTTGTTATCATTTGATTAAAGTCTTTTACATAAACAATATCTTTAGCCTTACTCGGATCGCCCCAAATTTCAATTGATTTCGAATTAATGGCATTATGTATAAATGTATAGTATCCTACTTTAACATTTTCACCATTAACATACATATCATAAATAGGCCTATAGTTATATATAGTTGGCAATCTAAATATAAATGTTTTAATTCCGTATGACAACCGATTATGCTCAATTAAATCAACAGCAGCATTTTTCGATATAATATAAACCGCATGATCTCCTTTTAAATTTATTTTTCGAGGAGCATCTGGTTTTATATACTCACCTGTATTCCAATAACCAGAAACATCAGAATGTGATTGTGTAAAAAGAAATTGGGAAACCTTTATCCTTCTGCAATATTCAAGTACGTTTAAAGTACCTGTAATATTAATATCTATATATTTCTGCGGATTATAACCAACCATTCGAGAAGGCATTGCCCCTGATATTAATACAATAGAATCTACATCTGATTGAGGGAGTTTTTCAAAATCATCTTTATTACTAATATCAATTTTAGCACAATTTATTCCGCGGCGAGAATAATAGTCTTCTTTAACATTTCTATTTCCTATTGCCCATATTTTATATTTTTTTTCATATAAATGATCTACCAGATATGTACCTAATGTCCCTGTTGCACCGAATATCATTACAGTTTTCATATATTTATTTTTTTTCTAAAATAAGAAAAGTGATTACATAATAATCTGGCTCAATAAACATGTTTATTTTCAATAATACAATATAGAGAATATAGACTACATATCAAGTGTTTGATTACTTAGATCAATTGCAATTCATTCAATCTTTATTAACACCGATTGAGATTCTTTTAGCCTATTTAATCACACTATACGACATACTTTTAGGAAGCTGAACTTTACCAAATTGTTCCTAATGATTGAATTTCGGATATTAATTATCTTTATAATATTTCATAACTTTTTAACATACAAGTAATATCTTTTTTTGAACAAAACATCATCACATCTAATATAGACAAGCCAAATATATATGTATTTAGAAATTGCTTATAGTTTACAGTTAGTGTTTTTATAAACTTTAAATCAACATTATTGTCGCTAAATGTATCTTTATTATATAACTCTTGACCTCCAATAGAATTATAATATTCATTAGCACGTAATATATTACATATTGAAATTACTTTTTCCTCTCCTTTTAGCTCATTATTTTTATTTATCTCAGATGACAATATGAAGTTTGTTTTTATTTCAAGATATTCACATATTTTTATTATACTATTTTTAAGAAAATAGGAGAGGATAGGTGCTTCACAAGACATAATATCAAGAAGCAAAGGAAATACATCATTATAATAAGGTGCTTTTTTATAAGCTTGATTTACCGTAAGTATTAATTTATCTCTATTTTTACCAACATTAATTTCATTTATTTTTTTAAATGAGCTTGCGCCTTCTATAGGAAGATTAATTCTTAATTCAGCCCCATTCAATAAAATTTTATTCCTATTTATCCAGCCACCTTTTATAAAGTTCACATCATCATATATCACATATTTATCAACCGCATTTATTAATTGGAAATATCCAATATAAGGAAGAAAGTATGGCTGCATGATGGCAAGCTTCATCTATGATGCTCCGTAGAGGATATAGTTTGCTTTGTAAGTAATTTAATAAAAGTAGTAATCTCTTCAACTACTGATAAGTTTAAATCAGGATAAATTGGTAGACAAAGCACACGTTGCGCTGCAATTGTCGCCAAAGGAAGATTTTCTCTATTGGCTGAAGGTAAACCTCGATACATAGGATAGTTGGAAATCAATGGATAAAAATAGCGTCGAGGGTGAATGCCTATTCCTTTGAGCTTCTGATTGAGTTCATCGCGACTGATCGGGTAGTCAGGTTCAACTAACACAGGAAAATAAGAATAGTTCGCAACCTTTTCACCAGCTTTATTCATGCATCGGATTCCTGGTACTCCTTTCAGTCTATCTCGATATACTTTATCAATTTCTTTACGCTTAGATAATGCCTTATCAATGTGTTGCAACTGTAAGAGCCCAAACGCAGAATTAAATTCACTCATTTTCCCGTTTATTCCAGGCGCTACAACTGTAATTTCGTTTACATAACCAAAGTTTTTTAATTGGTCAATACGCAATTTAGTCTTAGCATCGGGACATACGATTGCCCCACCTTCAAAGGTATTAAACACTTTGGTGGCATGAAAACTTAATACTGAGAGATCACCATGCCTAAGAATGCTCCCTTGTGCATCTTGCACACCAAACGCATGGGCAGCATCATAAATAACTTTGAGATTGTAATTGTCAGCAATCTTCTGTATTGCGTCAACATTACATGGATGACCATAGCAGTGCACTGGCATAATAGCGGTGGTCTGCGGTGTTATAGCCGCTTCTATCTTTTCAGGATCGAGATTGAGAGTGTTTGGATCGATGTCCACAAATACTGGCCTGATGCCATTCCACAATAATGAGTGTGATGTGGCTACAAATGAATATGGGGTAGTTATAACTTCACCAGTGATTCTGAGTGCCTGCAATGCTGTCACCAACGCAATGGTTCCGTTGGTGAACAAGGCAATATGCTCTATGCCGAGAAATTCACATAAAGCTTTTTCTAGTTGTTCATGAAATGGGCCCCCATTTGTAAGAAACTTGCTTTCCCATATCTGTTCAAGATATGGAATAAACTCTTCAAGGGGGGGGAGATATGGCTGGGTAACGTAGATTGGTTTATCGGACATTAACTTAACCTCCGTATTTTTCTGCTTAATCAAGTATTTTCAGGAGCAACATTTTCATGCCCTCGACATCAAGGCGTTCTGTATTATGAGAGTGGTATTCTTCAAATACAGCAGTCGTTTTATCTCCCTCTGAAAAATATTTTTCATAATTAAGATCCCTATTATCTGCGGGGATCTGGTAGTAACGACCTAAATCTTTAGCTTTCACCATTTCCTCTCTATTAACAAGCGTCTCATAGAGTTTTTCACCATGTCTCGTTCCAATGATTTTTATTTCATTATTTGCATTAAATATTTCCAATAAAGCTTGATTAAGAGTTGAAATCGTCGCAGCTGGAGCCTTTTGAACAAAAAGATCTCCCTGGTTTCCATACTCAAACGCATACCAGACAAGATCAACGGCATCATCCAACGTCATCATAAACCGAGTCATGTTCGGATCCGTAATCGTAAGTGGCTTACCTGATTTAATTTGATCGATTAATAAGGGAATAACTGAACCTCGACTGGCCATCACATTACCATATCTCGTGCAACAAAATACAGTTGTATTATTATCTAAATTACGTGATTTTGCAATAGTAACTTTTTCCATCAGCGCCTTAGACATTCCCATGGCATTAATTGGATAAACTGCTTTATCAGTACTAAGAACAACTACCTTTTTAACTGAATATTTTTCAGCAGAATTAAGAACATTTTCAGTGCCAATAATATTGGTTTTAACCGCCTCCATAGGAAAAAACTCACACGATGGCACTTGCTTTAGCGCTGCTGCATGAAAGATGTAATCAACACCTTTTACTGCATTATCGACACTTAAAGAATCACGAACATCGCCTATATAATATTTAACCTTATCACTATTTATCTCTTTTCTTAGATCATCTTGTTTCTTTTCATCACGACTGAAGATTCGAATTTCTTTAAATATCTCTGTATGTAAAAAACGTCTTAGTACCGCATTGCCAAATGAGCCTGTTCCACCTGTAATAAGTAATGCTTTATTTTTCATGAATTATTTCAGATATTCTTTAGAAAAAAATTATCATGCAAGCATATATAAAACTACTATCTTGACTATATTCTTTCACAGAACATAGCTTGGGTAATCACTTGCAAAATATTTCCGCATTTTATGACATTAAATGTCAGACCCTTGAATGATATTTTTAATCCACTTAAACTGACTGGTTAATCAAAAATTCAGCGAATTGGAAATCAAACTCTGTATCAATATCCAAAAACTCTTTTTGTGACTCTATAACCAAAGGGATTGTCTTATCACCAAAAAAGGATTTATTCTTTTTAAGATTATCTGGAGATATTAAATAAAAACCACCATTAACAACATAAGCTTTAGGCAGATCTTGAGACCTGATTTGCAAACCATTTTTATTAATAAACGGGACTAAAAAACCACCTTCCATTTTAAAGGTCCACATTGGATGTGTATGGGTTTGTGAAACTCCAACGATAGAGTATCGAGAATTATTTTTAAATAGCTCAATCCCTCCAAGCACTGTTTCTCTGGATCTAAATGGTGATGTTGGCTGCAACAAAAGAAGGCCATCAATTGGGCAAAACTCCGCTTGATACCAATCAAGCGCATGTAAAGCTGCATCAACTGAACTTGCTGTATCTGTGGCTAACTCAGCTGGACGTAGCCACGGGATAATAGCTCCAGCATCTTTGCATACTGATTCTATCTCTTTGTCATCGGTTGAGACAAGAATGTTACAAATGTCTGGTATATCTTTCGCAACATCTATCGACCAAACAATAAGCGGCTTGCCTCCCAGCAATCGAATATTTTTTCCTGGTAATCGCTTAGAACCGCCACGAGCAAGAATCAAAGCAAGTATTTTCACGTATTATTTATCTGAAGTTTGAACGAGCCGTTATTAAATCATCAGCTCTACCAACATCTAACCAAGGTTCGTGAATGGGATAAGCTATTGTTCGTTTGGATTTGGCTTGAAGACGCTCAAACAAGATAGGCATATCGCATCGAGAGTCTTTCTCCAGAACACTCAATGCTTCAGGGTTGAGTGCATAAACACCAGCATTGATATGGCTACGGTGTATTGGTTTTTCTTCAAAACCGATAATGTCTACACCTTTGGTCTGGACCACTCCATAGGGGTGCTGCCATTCGTGAACGCGCACGGCCATAGTTGCAGCTGCATTATGGAGAATATGGAAATCAAGGAGTTCACCGTAGTGAATATCAGTGAGAACGTCGCCATTGGTTACCACAAAGGGTGCTTCGGGGCGAGTATTAAGTAATCCTAATGCACCAGCAGTGCCAAGCGGAGTTTGTTCTCTGAGGTAATCAATCTTGACTTGCAAACGGTCGCCATTACCAAAATAATCTTCAACAATATGGCCAAGGTAGTGAATAGCTAATACAAATTGGCTGAATCCTTCCGATTTTGCCCTGTCAATAATATGCTCTAACATTGGCTTTCCCGATACAGGCAACATGGGTTTTGGGCAATGTTCAGTCTGCGGACGCAACCGAGTCCCCTTCCCTCCTGCCATAATAACCATAACATTATTACGTAACGGTGGTATGATAATTTCATCCCAAAGATGTAACCCTACAACGTTATTCCGCTCGTCAATAACTGGAACCTGCTGAATTTTATTAACCACCATCAATTGATGAACTGTTTCGCGCCCTATATTGGGGGAAACAACCATAGGATTACGGTAAACGATACTTTCAATGGGGCTGTTGAGATCCAACCCACGAAGTAAACCACGCCGTATATCACCATCCGAAATTGTGCCTTCTAGCTTTCCCTCATCATTAACAACCAATACAATTTTTATAGCAACTTTATCAAGGTTTTTTATTGCATCATGTATTGAGGAGTTATGAAGGAGAATTGCTTGATGCCATATTTTCTCACTAATGGTCACTATGCCTTTCTAATTTTAGTCGGTTTTGGTTGATGCATATCATAAAACGACTTATTTACCTTACCATCAAAAGTATAACTTTTTATCGCGTCAACAACTTTTTCACTGGCGCCGCCATCTCCGTATGGATTTTTAACATTGATCAATTCATTCTGAAATTCAAAGGAGTACAATTTTTCAAAGGCAGCTAATATACCCTTTCGAGTCGGATCACAATTGATCACACTTGCAGCCTGAAGACGACCTCGCTGGCGATCGCCGATGTTTATAGTTCCTTTTTTGAAGCTTGGAACTTCTGCCAATCCACTTGACGAGTTTCCTACAACGCCATCAACTTGGGCAATACTCGACAGATAACGCAATTGACCAAGAGATGTATAAGCACAGGCGTTTGAGTGTTGTGCTACAAATTGTTCAACCATTTTAATTAACACTCTTCCGTCAGTATCAGCATTCGGCATGGTGAAAATAAGCTGAGTATCCTTCAAATGATCCAAAGCAGATAGGAGTTCAGCCATCTGTTCACTCGCTGTTGCTGTTTCGAGGGTGACCGGATGAAAAGTAATAAGAATATTCTTTGAGCCAAGCTTAAAATCTAGTGCCGCCTCTAGGGCTGGTCGATCAAGAAGCTTCAGACTTTTAATATTGTCAACACCAAGTCCACCAACCAGAAAGACGCGATCAGGTTGTTCGCCCAGTTGGATAACACGCTCTCGATATTCCTCAGCAGCAACAAAATGCAGATGAGACATTTTGGTAATGGAATGCCTAAAAGCATCATCAAAAGCGCCTTCTGTCAGTTCGCCACCATGTAGATGAGCAACTGGAATCCTCGCTACCAAAGCGGCAGACACTGCGGAAAATATTTCAAATCTATCTCCAAGTACGACGATAAGATCAGGATTTAATTCGTGCAATGCGTCAGCAAATCCAATCATTCCCAAACCCATTGATTTTGCAATACCAACGGAGGTATCGGAGCTTGTCAGCATTTCAACTTTGCGATCAATACAAAAGCCATCGTGCTCAATTTCGCGATACGTCAATCCGAATTCAGGGGATAAATGCATGCCAGTTGCAATGATTTGAAGAATTAACTCAGGATCATCCTTAATTCCCTGCATAACCCAACGCAATAAACCGTACTCTGCACGCGTACCTGTAATAACACAAATCTTGCGCCTCATAATGTAATCATTTCATCTCCTTCATAATCTCTAAGAGCAACGCGACCCATAACATCATCCCAACACATAGGAGAGAGACCGTAACCAGGACGCTTGGCTGTGATGTTCTGATGGCTGTATATCTCACCTTTTTTAATGGCCTTGCTCGCCACAAGTGATTTACGAACAATAGATTTATTCTTTGCTTCGCTGGGAGTAAGACGCTTTATACCATCACCAAGAGCAACTTCAATATTTCGAATCGCCGTTACCATAGCCTTGAGTTCTTCAGGCTCAAGACTTGCTTTATGATCGGGCCCTTCCATTGAACAATCAAGAGTAAAATGCTTTTCTATCACTTTTGCACCTAAGGCTGCAGCTGCAATCGGAATATCAATTCCTTTCGTATGATCGGAATATCCAACTCTAACTTGGAACGCCATGCTAATAGTATGCATAGCTCTAAGATTCACCTCATTTATAGGGCAGGGATACTCTGTCGTTGCATGGAGCACTGTGATTTTATCTTTAGGCGTCCCAGCCTGAGTTAACTCGATCAAGGCATCTTCAATTTCACCGAGGTCAGCCATACCTGATGATAATATTATTTCTTTACCAAGTTGACCGATATAGCGCAAATATGGTTTATTCGTTAATTCACCTGACCCTATCTTAAAGACATTCTGCAGATTTATAAGAAATTCGGCACTTTCTTCTTCATCCGGGGTAGACATAAAGATTATTTTTTTGCAATCACAGTACTTCTTTAATTCACGAAAGTGCTCATATGAAAGTTCAAGTTTTTTTAACATATCATACTGAGATTCAACTATTCCAGTATTTATACTTTGATAATCAGCCTGTATAGCTTCTTTGGTAACTATAAGTTCTGTTTTCCATGTTTGAAATTTAACTGCATCAGCACCGGCGTCAACTGCAGCATCAACCAAACGCTTGGCCAGGTTAATATCCCCGTTATGGTTTACACCTGCTTCAGCTATAATAAATACCTTATTCATAAGCACTCATACGGTATTTTAGGAAATATTTATTTGAAGTATATTCAGGATATAATTGATCATATATTTTTGTATACTTAAAATATACTGACGGGTCATACACGTTTCCTGCAATAAAATATTTTTTTCTTATATCAGAAAAACCTGATTTAAATGCAAGCAAAGAATCTTCATTAGCATTTGATCGACCACCACCAAGATTAAAATACATAGGCGTGATATAATTATCTTTAGCATAATCGCACACCGAATCGAAAACATAGCTATTAGCGTTAAGATGCAGATAATTGTTATCATTTGCTCCAAGATGATAATGAACTATATTTTTACAAAAAAAGAATATTGACATATGAACAATATGATCATCACTTTTAACAGCGAACAACTTTACATTTTTTAATGAAAGAAGATTTTCAAAGTAGTGATAAGGAAAATAGTAAAATTCTTCGGCTTTATTTTTCCTCATTGTCGATTGATATAAATCAATAAATCTATTGATATCAATAGATTCTTCAAATAAAAGAGCCGAAGAACCTTTTCTAATTTTGCGTCTAGTAGCTTCGTTATACTTACTCCATCTTTCTGATTTAGAAATAGATAAGTCTATAACAACAACATCTCTATCAGCAACGACAAAATCCAGAAGATTTGAATATTTAAAAGGAAATTTATTATAAGGGTGAAAGCGAATAAATTCAGCTATTATATTTTCATTTAGACATTTTTTTTTATACGCATCAATTGCTCGACTTAAAAACGCGGGATTATCAGATGTTGAATAATAACCACCATAGCCATATGCGGTCTCTAAATCATAATAACCATCGTTAACATCTACACTACCAATTTTATTAATTGGCTTTTTTATTGCCATATTATAAAATAGTTCTTTATTTTCTTGGTAATGAAATTCGAAAACACTTTCCCCTTCATGTATATAAAGAGAGGAATACTCTTTCGAGTAGTAAATATCCTCCAATAAATTATAACTTTTCAATTTCTATTATCCATTCACTAATTAACTTTCCATTATTTTGATGTATTTCGCATAACTCTATATTACTTATAACACTGTTATTAGTTTTGTATAATTTCTCAATATCCTCTCTTGTAGTATACCGAGCATAACCTTTTGAGGCTAAAGGGCCTTCATTAGGGTAGGTTGCATGATACTCAATATCTAATATATCTTGAAACCCCCATGTTTTCTCGCTAAATGTTTGACTAAACATTTTACCGCCTGTTTTCAATTTTTCAAGCGAGATATCTATAATTCTCTTGCTTTTTTCAAAAGAATTACAGCACAAGCTTTCTACATCAACAATAGCATCAAATAATCCATTTTCAAACTCCAGCAATTGTTCTTCATAATCGCCAATAAACACCCCCCCCCCCACCAATTCTATCTGACAGATTTTCATTTTCAAATCGTTTAACCAATCGATCACACGCACTTTTTGAAAAATCTATTCCATAAACAGTAAATCCCTCTCTAGCCATAAACCACAAATTTGCGCCTGGTCCTGAACCAATTTCCAGTATTTTTATCTTACTTCTGTCTTCAACTTTATAAAAGTTTTTTGCGATAAACTTTATTACAGAAACCGGAGGATACTTTCCCCATTCATTTTCGCGAAATATATTTTCCCATATATCTGCCGTGCTTTGTTTATTTGCCATTTTTTTACACTCCTTTTTTAATTAAACCCTGAGCTACTCGGTATATTAATTAACCGCTTCCTAAGAGATTCTGCTCCTGCTAACTCCATGCAAGGACAAGTGTTGAATATTGCAAGTTCGTGCATAAGTATCCATGCAGGACGCGTCATAATACCTGTATTATTGGTGGCTAATAAAAGAGCGTCACGTTGATCAGCCTGTTCTGGATCAAGTACGAGAGTTTGCGACCAATAGTTACTTTGACATTGCTCTGGTTCGACCATCAGCCTGACACCAGATATTGAAGAAAATTCTGATTGATAACGCTGAAATATTGAAGAAAATTCTGATTGATAACGCTGAAATAGTTATCTTTTTGCTACAAGCATATATGGAAGTTGCTCCAACTGCGCACAACCTAAAGCAGCATTGATGTTAGGCATACGGTAGTTGTAACCAATTTCATCGTGCCGATACTCCCAAGCATGTGGCTGCTTAGCCGTTGTTGTGAGATGTTTTGCATGGCGAGCAAGTTCCAGGTCATTGGTCAGAATTGCTCCCCCACCACCTGTGGTGATGGTTTTGTTTCCATTGAAACTGAATGTACCCATTAATCCGAAGGTTCCGGTGTGCTGTCCCTGATAGTAACTACCCAGTGACTCGGCTGCATCTTCGACAACTATAAGATTGAAATCGCGTGCTACTGCCATAAGCCCATCAATATCTGATGGGTGTCCAAAGGTATGCATTGGCACAATGGCTCGAATGATTCGACCGGTTGTACAGTTTATACGCCGACCGGCACGCTCCTCTGTTGCTTTTTAGATAGTCACGCAACTTTATAGGATCTACACCAAGAGTCCGCTCTTCGCTATCGACAAAATGTGGAGTAACTCCGCAATATGTCACTGCATTGGCTGTAGCTACAAAGGTAAGCGCTGGAATCAAAACTTCATCACCAAGATTAACTCAGGCGATTTACAGAGCTGCTGTACCATTGACCACGGCAACCGCATATTTTGCACCAGTAAAGGCTGCCAGATCGGCTTCGAAGCGATCTACAAACTTTCCAACTGCTGAGAAAAAAGTTGAATCGAGACACTCTTTAAGATAGAGCCACTCATTACCGTTAACGCTTGGTTCATGCAGAACCCCTGGGTCAGAACCAATGACAGTTCGAATAGCTGCGATGACTTGATCCGATAATGAGGTTTGAGTGCTCAATACGTTCACTGATTGTAGATATCTGACTTATACGTTTTAAGATTGTCTGGATCCAAGAACCATTCTGCTGTTTCAGCAAGACCTCGTTTGAAACCCTCACGACCAGCATAGCTTGGCTGCCAACCGAAGAGTTCTTTTGCTTTGGTGTTATCGGCCCATAATCTTTCCACCTCAGAGTTTTCGGGACGTATTCGATTCTCGTCCGTTATAATCTCAATATCTGCTTTCATGACTTCAGCAATAAGCTTTACTGTTTCGCCGATAGAAATTTCAAAGTTGCTACCGAAGTTAACAACGTGGCCTAAGCCTTTATCTGAATTCATTGCTGCTATAAATCCTGCGACGGTGTCATGAACAAAGTTGAAATCGCGCGTAGGAGATACTGCGCCAAGTTTTATCTGTCGCTTCCCATTAGCAATCTGTGTAATGATTGTTGGTATAACGGCACGTGCAGACTGACGAGGGCCGTAGGTATTGAAGGGACGTGCGATCACTACCGGTAATCCAAAAGATGCATGGAATGAATATGCCAATTGATCTGCAGCTATCTTAGTAGCTGAGTATGGTGACTGCCCTTGTATGGGATGCTCTTCAGTAATGGGGACAAAACGCGCTGTACCATAAACCTCGCTCGTTGAAGTATGCACTACCCTGTTAACTCCAAGTTCACGAGCTGCCTGAAGGACATTGAGTGTACCCTTAATGTTGGTATCTACATAGGTGTCGGGAGAGTGGTATGAATATGGAATTGCAATCAGTGCTGCTAGATGCAAAACGACATCGCACCCTTTCATCGCTTCCTTGACTCCATGCGGATCACGTATATCGCCAGAGAAGATCTCAAACTTTCCTTTAACGTCTAGAGCACAATGGTCAAGCCAGCCCCATGAGTTGAAGGAGTTGTAGAGAACAAAGGCACGGACTTTATGGCCAGCTCGTACTAGGGCTTCTGTCAGGTGTGAGCCGATGAAACCGTCTGCTCCGGTTATTAATATTGAGGAGTTAGGAAGCATTTGAAGAAAATAGTTGGCAGTTGGTAGTTTTCTATGTGCTGAGATTTTTTACTTTTACCTAAGTTGATCGATAAGAAATAAAAAAAGCTCTCAACTTAACGGCTAAAGTGTTATATTGAAATGGGTAACGTCGAAATTACCACCCAATATAACCCAACCCAATAGGTAGAGAGCTTCATGACAAAAGATACAAGGTTTCAGGATAAATAGGAACAGAAAATCAGTGCAATTCAGCCAACTGATGAACGCATGACCGGTAGAGCCGGATTGGCCCTGTTTGAGGCATATATTCGCAACATCCAGATTCTGCCTCTGATTGATCGATGGTTTGGCTCAATGCGCAAAAACAGCAAAGGTCTTGCCATCACTGAGTTGTTTGTTCAGTTGTTCTGTTTTTTCATGGACGGCACCAGTCGCCATATCACCTGGTTTGATCATCTCAAGGCAGATGAGGGTTATGCCGGAGTCATTGGCAGCAGCAATCTGGCTTCGTCTCATACGATCAAACGATTGTTCAGCAAGTTTTCATTTGTGCGTGGATACCTTTTTCGGCGACTGCTGCAGCACCTCTTCATCTGGAGACTCAAGATTACAAAGCCGAAGGTCATTATGCTCGGCATGGATAGCATGGTGCTCGACAATGATGATGCTCCCAAACGGCACGGAGTACAACCGACCTATAAAAAAGTCAAAGGTTTCCAACCCCTGCAGCTGAATTGGGGCCGATACTTTGTTGACGCCGTATTCCGGGGCGGCAAGAAGCACTCCAATCATGGTGATACCGCCGATAGCATGCTGGTTTATATCGTTGAGAAAATCAGAAAAGAGTATCGTGCCGATGTACCGATTATCGTACGAATGGATGCTGGCTTTTTTGATCATGAGTTGTTTGAAATCATGGAGTACCTCAAGGTCGGCTATTACTGTGGTGGCAAGGCTATCCCAATGTCATGAATGCCGCAGGGTTGGCCACAGACAGGCAGACTTTTTCTTCCAAGGATAAAAGAGAGATCTGGGAGTATACTGAATTCAAAACCAGACAGGGTGGGTGGCACAAAGCCCGCCGAACCATCTATAGCCGCTTGATCCAGCATGGCAGGCAGTTGGCTTTGCCGGGCCTGGTCAAAGATAACATCATCATCACGAACCTCGGAATGGGTGGCCAAATTGACGAACAGCTCCGTAAGGCTGACCAAGGTCATCTTCTGTCAGCTCATCATATTCTTGCCGAGTATCATCAACGGGGCGCTGATGAACTGGCCAACAGAGCGCTGAAAAACTTTGGGCATGAGCAGTTACCATTCAAGCGTTTTGCCGCTAACACTGCCTGGTATTATCTGATGTGTGTGAGCCATAACCTGTTCGAGGCGTTCAAGGAAGATGTCAGTGCACCGGTCATTTCAGTGAGCGTTTACGCTGACACCATCCGTCGTCAGCTCATTGATACGGCAGGCAAGATTGTCCGCCATGCAGGAAAACTGATTATGAAAGTACCAAGAGCTACTTATGAACGATTACAGCTCGATCGTTTGTTTGCAGCCTGTCAGAGTGCGCCAGCAATGACCGGTTAAAAAACCAGCCTTGACGGGAGAAAGAGCCTCGTTTATCATGGGAGAGGTACGCTCAGAAAGAGCAAAAACCGTGTTGATGTAGGGCCGAACGTATGCTTGCCAGATGATTCACGAAGAAAACTGGCTTTTCTCAATGTCTCAGATCATGATTTTTGCTCATTTCAGCTTTCGCTCTGAGTTTCTTGCATTTTATGGCACTCTGAACTGTCTTGATTATTACGAATAGCTCAACTTAGGTTTTAGTTGGTTGTCCTCCCCTACTATTTCTTGATACGTTCCGATTCGTTTTATTCCTCCATCGCCGAGTTTTACTATTTGATCACAGTTTTGTAGGGTGGTTAGTCTGTGGGCGATTATTAGGACTGTTAGGTTTTGGCCCAGGGATTCTATTGATTGCATTACGGCTTGTTCGGTTTTGTTGTCGAGTGCGCTGGTGGCTTCGTCGAAGATGATAACATCAGCTCTTTTATACAGTGCTCTGGCTATGAGCAATTCCGTAGGGTAAACCGAATTGTACTGTACCAAGTGTAATTCGATTTATGATTAAGCTTCGTGACTTTGCTTCTTTAATACTGAAACTGCTACCCATTCGACTTGAGAATAAGTATATTTTTGCTCGACATGATGCCTGACTTTATGTGTCATACATTCATAATTAGGATACCAAGTGAATAAACCTCTATAATCCATTTTATAACTTTTTAAATACGGAAGATGATGATATGAATCTACACGTGGTTTTTGACGAAAGGAACCCGTAATTTTAAGCCGGCGAGGTGAACGCAATACGGGCTTATCTTGGCTTGCAATTCGAAACAAATCATCACGGTCACAAGGGGAAAGACAAAAGCAAAATACCACGACATCAAAACTACTCGTTTCAAGCGAAAGTAATACTGCGGCACACTGTAGTAGTTTGATTCCTTTAGATGAAGCAACGTCAGCAGCTTGAGCTGAAGGATCAATTACATAGCAATGAACTATTGAGATTATTTTTTAACCAGGCCTGACTTATTCCATCTCAGCCTCCAATCTCGAGTATCTTCCCTCCCCCATCTATTTTCGCCTCTTCAAAGAAGTTAGAGGGAACAGAGTAATAAAAGTTTAGCTAAGCGTAATATCAATTCATAGAATGAGTCGGAAGGTAAACCTGTGATGATAGTCAAGCCCATGCAGATAAGCCATAGAATGAACAGTTAAGATGGATGGATGGCAGCTGAACTTAAAACAAAAAAAAGAGTTGGAGGAGCAAGAATTTGGCATGTTTGATGTCAAACTGGAGCCTGAATTGGATTCTCATAAAAATCAGAACAAATCCTAAAGTTGCGAAGATAAGTCATCAATTATTGCACTATTTGCGGCATCGTTTGAAGTTTTATCCATGGGATTTTAGATAAAACAGGACGATCATGCATATCCTGCGTTGGCTGATATATTAGAACATATTTGCCATTTTCACGACGTACTTGTCTTAACGAGTTGCCATACTTCTGAATAAATGCAGACAAATCTTTATACCCACCGTCAATTGACCAAGCAAGCATTTCCTTACTTGAGATTACTGCACGGTTAAGACCTGTCCAATGTGCGACTTCATCATTTTTTACATCAACTGTTACTGTCTGGGCTTCTGACTTGGCATCGTTGAAAAGAAAACGAGAAATTGCTGGATAAGGTATGGCAATAAGCACAAACCCAATTAAAGCCATTGGTAGATATGATGGATAGGGAGTTTCTCCTGGAATTTTTTCAATAGAGATCCCCTTCTTTTGCCTATACCTGATACTCATGGGTATAGCTGTTATGAGCAGGGCAAAACCTGGATAGAGTGTCGCAACTACCCGCCAACCAGCATCTTGAAAAATAAATGGGGCAATAGAAATAAATACGAGTGCAGTAATAGCACATAAAACATCAGAAACTGTTCCTTTTCTCATGTTTCTAATAATCAACACAGAGCTGATAAGCATAAACAGAGAAGACAACCAAATGGATGGTGTGGTTGTAAGATAACGAATCATACCTGCATGAGTTTTTTTAGCACTGTCAGGAATATTTCTTGAAAATCCCATTGTAAACCCAAACTCTCGTTGGGGCACAAAAAGTGCTTGAAGCGAGTTATTCATTATCGCTTTTCCCATTGGTCTTATATCTTTTTGCACTGTCTTAAAAGCTTCTTCATACATTAGGGCATTAGTTTGCCTTTCTGAGAGGTTTGGAGTTTTTGATTCAATATATCGAGAGGCCTCATCCCAGTCGGTTCCACGAGCAAGCCCAAGAACAGTAGAACCTGTATTTGTGTTTATACCTCCATCAGGATTACCATAGGCAACATATATTATCAGCGGTATTACAAATGCAAGTGCTGTACATGCAAACGCAGAAAGAATGGCTTTGTTAAAGGCTTTATGCCAGTTTTGACCCATAATAATTGTAACAAAAAAGGCAAAGAAACCTGGCATCAAGGGGTTATATGGCCTGAAGGCATAAGCCAGCACTAAAGAAAATAAACCCAACCAGGCTATTTTTTTACTTTTCTCAGCTAATGCGATCAAAAGCAATGCGTATCCAGCTGTAGAAATTGTGATACCATTGATTTCTGAAAGCATGCTTGATGCGTAAGGCCAAGTCCAGATAAGAAGGGCAAAGCCTGCAGACAGTGCCGATGAACGGCCAACAAGCCGAGCAAGAGCTGTAATGAATGCCACAATGGCGAAAGCTGCCAACGACACTCTAAGCAAAATCATACCTAATAAGGTTGATCCGCCTATGTTAAATTCTAAAATATTAAGCACAGCATTCATGGGACGCCTCGAATTCCATGAATCCAAGCTCTTATCAGGCCAGTTTAAAACTTGCTGGTAGTATCCATTTGCATCGGAAAAAGGAATAAATCTCGCAAAACGATCTTCAGCCATATGCCCAAGAGGAGGTGCTGAAATTGAGCTTGCAAGTGCTGCTCCACAAATAAAAAGAGAAAAAAGAAAAAAGATGTTGTTAGAGCCATCATTTTTTATCAGCGAAGTATGAAGGGAAAAATAAACCGCAAAAATAAAAGAGACAACTGTCCCTACTGCGAGTAGTCGAGGTAAAAACTGACCGATACTGCTTAGACCAATACAATAACCTGTGAGAACTCCCGATGCAAGCACCAAATAACTAAAGAAAGATGTTACAATGTTTTTTATCAGTTGCGGTTGCGCCATGTTTTGTTTTATTTATTTTGGCATCTTTAAAAGAATATTCAACGATCCTTTGTGGGGGGTTCTTCGATCAAGCTCTTTAGAGCCACCAGAGATAAACTTGCCCGATGTGCCATCAAACAGCTCATATCCTATTTCGAGCAACCTTGACAGCGCAACATTCATAGCATCATCAGTAAAGAGGTTCGGCGACCACTCCATTAAAATTGTCGGATGAAATCTTCTCAAACTCAGCTCAGCACCTCTCAATACATCAGGTTCATGTCCATCAACATCAAGCTTGATAAAGTCAATGCGTTGAATCCCTTGCATACGAACGAAAGAATCAAAGGAAACCGCTTGAGCTCCCTTCGTAGTTTTGAGTTCTCCCTGATGATCGGCATGAAGAGTGCGTCCGTTTACTAAGGGCCAGCTGGAATAAATTTCATGATCAACACTAACCCCATCTTCTGCAACAAGCATGGCTTGAACTGCCTCTACCCCGTCCCCCGTGATGAGAGGGTTGAGCGCTAGATTACGCAATAATTTGCCGTAAGCATAGTCCGTTGGTTCAAATGCATAGACCTTATCACCTAAAGGTACAACCAGTTGCGCTAATGGTAAGGTATGTGCCCCAATATTGGCACCAATATCAATAACAATTTCGCCATCCCTTCCACAAAGTAGCTTTTTGTATAGCTTTAGAGTTCTGGGCTCAAATCCTCCAAGAAAAAATATTGAAAAATCAATTCCCTCATGAAGATCAATATCCCATAAGATTCCTCCACGTTTGATGATAACATCATCAGATTTACCCAAACTACGCGAACAAGAGAAACAATTCTGTAGGCAATTGATGCAAGCTTAATTTTATGTCTGGTATCTATCTTCATTGTTACATTATCTTCATTATCATTTGGAAGTGTTGAGTGCTCGACGGCAGATACTCCATGCACCGGGACCTACCATCAAAACAGAAACAACAAGTATGGTCAATTGCAGTGTTGTGGCAAGTGCTACGCAAACTGAGGCTGGTACCGCAAAAAGAGAGAGAGCCCATACGGCAGCTACCTGATAGACTCCAACATAGCCGGGTGCAGAGGGAAGGGCTGAGCCTGCGGCAAGAAAGACCCAGAGAACAAGTGGTGCTTCGGGTGCAAGATGAAGCTGGAAAGCATCCAAGAGCATCTTAAATGCTGCATAGTCGAGCACCATGATAACAAGGACAATAGTAACAAGCCTTAAAGAGAACAAGCCCTTAAGAAGATGGTGCAGTTCCGTTCTGAATTCTGATAAAAACAGGTCGGGGCGAACAGGCCAACGCCTGAGAGTGCGACTGAGCAAAGAGGTTACTAACGCTTCCCCAAAACCGGAACTCCTTGCATACAATGCAACAAGTACAAGTATGGTAGAGGCGACTATGAACATTGTGGACATCCAACTTCCCACAAGAGTTCCAATTGGGGAAATCCAATAAACTACAAGTGCTGCCAACAGTAGCATAAAGAGATCGGCAAGGCGGTCAAGCAATGCACTGGCTATCGGGAGAGTTAGCGAAGTTCCATTAAGTTTTGTAAGTGTGAAAACACGAACAACTTCACCAGCCCGGATGGGAAATATCAGATTAGAAAAGACACCAAGCGTTGATGCTCTAAAAAAATGTGTTTGTTCTGTCCATCCTAGTCTGGCAATGGTGCCCCATCGTACTGAACGCATCGCCACACCCGCAGCAAGAAAAATAGCACACCAAAAAATAGAGAAAATCCGGAGAGAATAAAAAGCTGAGTGTAATCCAGCTTGATCTACCTGACGCAAGGCCAGCCATAAAAAAACTATACTCAGTACAAAACCTGCCACAAGAATTGCTAAACGTTTCCATTGCGTACTTTTCATCGTATCCGTTCTACAATAATCATGGCAAACATAGCATGGGATGATTCATTGGTATGCTTTTCAAGAGACCTGATAAACCGGTACATCCATCCAGGCAATAAACTTCTTAAAGAGACACCTCCGGAAAGCAGATAGGCAAACGGCATAAACGGAGCTATGCTTACAAGACGCAATTTCGGATATAGTTTTTCAAAAATTGCACGATCACGATGAAAAATGATCCATGGAAGGGCTCCATTTGCGCCCGACAATGGCCCTGCAGACGGGATCCGCCAGTCTACTGCATTCACTTTAAAAGGTTCATGGTGGAGATGAGTATATACCCAGCTTGACCATGGAGTATTCCATGGTTCAATCATCACTATGTGCCCACCGGATCGAATGACTCGAGCTGCCTCAAGAAAAAAAGAGTTGCAATCAGGTAGATGATGCAGTACGTCAGTCATTACAATGCCATCAAGTGAAGCATCAGAGAGGGCTATTGACTGAGCATCAATAACTAACTCGACGCCGGGCGTAGGGAAGAGTTCGCTTGTTATGAGATTCGGCATAAATGACTTAAGAAATCCTGCCCCTGAGCCTAATTCCAAAACGTGAGCCAATGGAGAGAAATGAGTTGCAATTTGTTGATACCACTCTTCATAAAGCTTTCTTAGAAATGGCTTTGACTGAATAATTTGCAGGCGTAATGCCGTTGTGTCTGGGTCGTCGATGTCCATGCCTCTTGTCAGAGGGTGTGCAATACATCGGCGAAGAAATCCTGCCATAAGGTCAAAAAAACTTAATACGCCGTGAGGCAAAAATGACCATTTTCAACAATAGTACACCATGGCTCCAGCGAGAAATATTGGTCTCTCCATAACGGCGTGAGTGGTAGCGGATGGGGACTTCAAGAATTTTCAAGTTTAGCTTGGCTGCGCCAAAAAGAAGATCAAAATCACCAAATGGGTCAAAATTACCAAAATAATGTCTATTTGCGACCAAAGACTCATAGTCTTTACGCCAGATCACCTTTGTTCCGCAAAGTGTATCGCGAATCGGTTGCCCTAAAAGCCAGGTAAATGCAGAAGCAAAAAACTTGTTGCCAATAATGTTAAAAAAGCGCATAGCTTCGTTCTCCATAGGATATACAAGGCGCACTCCATTAATGAATTCGCCTTTTCCTGATGAAATTGCATTATAAAAACGCGGAAGGTCTTCGGGAAGCACCGTCATATCGGCATCAAGAATCATTAAAATATCTCCTGTCGCTACAGCAAAACCTGTGCGCACAGCATCGCCTTTCCCTTTTCCTGGTTGTTTGAGGAGACGGCAGTTGCGCTCCGGATGCGCTGGGATTGCTCGTTCAATTGCGCCAAAGGTATCGTCCTGTGAATTGCCTTCAACAAAGATAATTTCAGTATTAGGGCCAAGTTCTGGAATTCTCTGAAACAACTCTTCGATATGACCTTCTTCGTTGCGCGCAGCCACAACGACAGTGCAGGTTGGCTCTGCAGTGAACTTCTTTCCCAACGGTCGCCCAACAACAAAATTGGTTAACGCTAACCAGCGAAATGGTATGATTTTGGCAAAAAAACGGTTGAAGAGGTTGGTTCCAGGAAGAGCGAGTGGAATCACTATTTCTGACCAGTCATGGAGGAACTCATACCCTGAAAGAGTCAGGAGATTACGAATATCATGAACCGTAAGCCAGTTCTGGGAAAGCATTGGGGTGGCTGTAAAAGTTCACAACTAACTTTGTTCCTGAATGGCAGCATGGCTTAAGACCCTCCAGCACGGCCTGTACATCCCTAATGTCGTTGACAAGATCTGAAAGAATAATAAAATCAAACTGCTCACTACCAAGTTTAACCGCTTCCGCATCCATCACCTCAAAGCGCAGACCGGGATGACTTTGACGCGCCTTTGCTATCGCAGATGTTGCAAAATCAATACCAACACCATATTCCGGCAACAGCGATGCTAAGAGATCACCACTGCCGCAACCGAGCTCAAGTACCCGTACACCTTTTGGAATGACAAATCCATACACCCGATGGAGCCATTTATGATAGTAGCCACCCAGAGAGTTGGATGGTTCCTGCCATATCCTTTCCCAGTGATCGGATCGAGTTTGTTTGTGAGGTTGTTCGGGTATTGAGAGGGTCATGGTTTTTTAAGTGATGAGGAAATCAAGAAAATTGACAGTCGGCAGATGGCAACATTCTAAGTGCTTAGTTTAAAAATAGAGCTAAGAAATAAAATATAACCGGTGGTGCCCTTATGTTTTATTGGCTTTCTGTACGTAGCCGATCTTTTTATCATAATCAGTTCTGTTGATATATCCAACTGAACCATTTTGTGATATCACTTTTCCCGGAATGCCAACAACTACAGAATTGTCAGGAATATCTTTTGTCACAACACAATTTGCTCCAATTGCGACATTATTTCCAATTTTAACCGCACCAATAATCTTTGCTCCGGGTCCTATGTAAATATTATTTCCTAATATTGAACATCCTTTATTTTTCCCGCGATTCCCCTTACCTATCGTGACACCATGAGAGATATTACAATTTTTACCAATCACACTCTCCGCATTAACAACGATTCCTCCAAAATGTCCAATATGAAAGCCACTACCAATTTTGGTTGAACTGGGAATTTGAATTCCTAACTTGTAGACTATGTGGCGAAGTATAAGATTTGCGATTGGGTGTATGGTATATTTTAGTATTACATTTGATCTCGTATAAAAACATGTTCGCATCCAGAAGTTGTATTTATATAAACCAAATATAATGGAACGTAAAAATGACAGAATTTTAATATCTCCTGTAATTCGATAAAGATCTGAGAGAATTAAATACCTGTATTCAGAATATTTCATTTAGATTGAAGGCAGTTGGATGTTGGCAGTCTTTTAATTGCCGATTTTCTTAGTGATGAGGAAAGAAAGTACTGAGTATTCAGGGCTGAGTGCTGAGAATTGCTGGTGTTGATGATAAGTTTTCCTCGCCTACTATTTCTTGATAGGTACCGATTCGTTTTATGCCGCCGTCTGCTAGTTCTACTATCTGGGTGCAGTTTTTCAATGTAGTGAGACGATGCGCTATAATAAGTATGGTTAGGTTTTGGCCGAGGGATTCTATGGATTGCATTACGGCTTGTTCGGTTTTGTTGTCGAGGGCGCTGGTGGCTTCGTCGAAGATGATAACGTCGGCTTTTTTGTAGAGGGCTCTGGCTATGCCTATGCGTTGGCGTTGGCCTCCGGAGAGGCGGATGCCTCGTTCGCCTACGAAGGTTTGGTATTTTTTTGGCCAGGTTTCGATGATGTCGGCGATTTGGGCCTGCTCGGCGGCTTGTTTTACTAAGTCCTGATTGATTTTGTTTATCGGGACTCCGAAGGCTATGTTTTCCTGGATGGTGCTGTCGGCCAGGAAGATGGCTTGTGGGACGTGGGCTATGTGGGCTTGCCAGTTGCGGGTGTTGTTTGTTGTGATTTCCTCATTATCGATTTGAAGGGTTCCTTGGTTGGGCTGGAGCAATCCCATGACGATATCGAGGAGGGTGCTTTTGCCGCTGCCGGTGAGGCCTATGAATCCGATGCGGCTGCCTTTCGGGATTGTAAGGTCCAGGTTGTTGAGTATCCAGGGTGTTTGGTGTGTGTAACGAAACGAGAGTTGTTTAAGGGTGATTTGCTGGTGAAACGGAATTGGTTTTGCGGGGGGCTGGTCGACATATTCCGGTAGTGGTTGATCGAGCAGTTCGAGGGTGTCTTTCAAAGAGACTTGTCCGCTTTGAATGCTGGACCATGAAACATAGCCACCCTGCAGTACTGGTAATAGGCGCTGAGCGCCAAGGGCAAGGGCACCAAGGACTGGAATCGCCTTGGCTATTCCGTCGGGCTGCCGGGCAAGGAGATATGCCAAGGCTGCGATGAGCATCATCCCGAGAGCTTCGATGCCAAAACGCGGACTTTGACTGATAAAATTGCTATTGCCCTGTGCCCGGCGCAAAGGAAGATCGGCATTGCGGTAAATCTGGCAGTAGACTGCCTGGCAGCCGTCGATCAGGACATCGCGTATACCACCTAATCCTTCCTGTAGTGATTTGATGAGCTGTGTTGATTCGCGGGCAATACTTTGACTATTGATCAATAACCTGCCTTGTGTAAGTTTGATAATGATGGCGTATATCAAACCAAATCCACCAAAAGCTGCCAATGCAATGACGGGATCTAAAGATATAAGAGCTAAGAGAATTGCAATAAGCATAATTGCCGAACTGATAAGTGTCAAAGAAGGCATAATAATGTTCCCTATGACACCGCTAGCTTTACCTGATATACCGCTGATGACTTCGCTGCTGTTGCGGGCTGCATGCACTGCGTATGGCTGGTAGAGAGTTCTGCGGTAGATATTGATACTGAGATCTGCTCCTATAGCAAAAGAGATTCTTGTGCTGGCCCAGAGGAGAAGGAGGCGCATGGCGCCGGATAGGAGTGCCGCTGCGCCAAATCCAATGGTGAGCGGAAGCAGAAGCTGGTTGGATGAGGTGAAGCCTATAAAATTAATGAATGGCCTGGCTGCAGGAAGCTTGAATATGCGTTCCGGTGCGGTCAACACGGCAAGAAACGGAAGCACAGCCCCTATGCTGAGTATTTCAGCAAATGAGGCCGCAAACATCAAGATGAGCAATAACCCAACCTGTGTGCGCCGCCATGGGGTAATATGATGCCAGAGACGAAATAAAAGATTAAATATCGAATGTCTGCTGCTTTTCAAAATGGAGTATTTTGGGGGGACGTTGTTGACTAAGTGAAGTTACCGCCAAAGCGCGGCATACAGTTCACTTTTCTGAAACCGGGTATTTTAATGGAAAGCAGCTGTATTAAAAACAGCTTCCTGTGTCAAATGGCTTTTTAGAACTCAGTGCTTTAACAATTCTACGCTTATCCCTGCGACGGCTGCTGCTTCTTCAACGCTCATACCATTATTCACCAACCGCTTGGCTACTTCAAGTTTGCCTTCCTCTCTGCCTTCCCTCAGTCCAAGACCATAGTTGGACTCTACAAGACTGGCCTGATAACGAAGATCATCCTGGTAACGAACGTAGGCCAACTGTTCTGTTTCAGACATGCTCAGGATGGAGAATGACTTTTTTGCTTTCTGGATTCCTTTGGCTTTGAATTCCTCTTTGATCTCTTCGTTTTTCAGGAAGTATATCCATTCGTCGAGCGATGTTTTTGCTGCGCTGTTAAAGTTGTTAAGCCGGATCAGATAGTATTCAGGATAAATATGGTTTATCTGGATCTTGCCGTACTGTTTCTGCTGCCGTATATCGAGTTGCAGTTTGTCGTGGTCGTGGATACCGATGAAAGTGGTAGTGCCATGATAGATGTAGTCACTGCCGTGCCCAAGATCAAAATAAAGGATGTTGACGGAGATGACCTTTACCAGTTTTGAATATGCCTCGCTTTCCTGTTGATGTTCGGTTATGACTCGTGATGTGCCATAGAGCATGCGTTGCAGGTAATCAAGTTCTCGCTCGTACTGAACTTCGATAATGACTATCTCGCCTTTGCTGTCTTTTACCTTCAGATCAACACGATTGAATTTGTCGGTTTTACTCTCTTTATTGCTTTCGCTTTCCAGGATTTCAAGGATCAGAATATCTTCGCCCAAAAGTTCGCTTAAAAACCCTTCAAGGATCTCAAAGTTGGCTTTGCTGCGCAGCAGCCGTTTCATTGCCCAGTCGAAAGTGATCAGTTTTCGTGGTGTTCGGTGGGGCATGGCGTTACACGAATTGGTGAGGAGTGAAAGGAATTGAGGACAAGAAAATGGATTTTAGTATTTGGGGACGCTTCTAATGCCTGTTCAGATGCACTGTTTAACTTTGGCTTCATAACTTTGCAACATAAATAATCTCCTTTATAGGTCTTTCTTAATGCTGAGTTCTGAGTAAAAACAAGAAAGAAAGATAGTGCGGAATTATGAATGGGTTGCTTGGCGAAGCACTTGTTCTGCCCATCGATTGAGACTTTGTCCGGTATGCGCGGCTGCTTTGAGAGCTGCTGCATGAACCACAGGATTAACGCGCAACATGAGACGTCCGGACGCGGGCTTTTCTGGCGCCTGTCCCAATTTTTCACAGGCTGATACGTAATCATCTACCGCTTCGTGGAATGCCTGCGTGAAATCTGATACTGAGTCTCCGTGAAAGCTTATCAGGTCATCTATACCAAGAACTCGCCCGACCAGAATATTATCGTCAGGGTCAAATTCCATACTGGCCATATATCCGCTGTAGGTCATTGTGTTTTTCATGGGGTGATCTCCAGTTTTATCAAAAACTCACGCGCCACCTTGACGCGGTAGATAAGTGCCTCTCGTTGCGGATGCGGACGGTGAAAATAGGCTCTTCGGCCATCTTTCTCGAAGGTCACCGATGAGCCCCTTCCTTCGACCACATTGCAACCAACTGCTATAGGTAGTGCTTCGATATGATTCCATGGCAGATTGCCACATATAGGATCCGAGTATATCTTATCGAGAGTCTTGCGATTTTTATTATTCACGATAGCAATGACCGCAATTTACAATAAATATGCAAGCATTTAGGGACTCAGTCATTATAAAAATACCGTTTTAGGTCTGATGCTTATATCCCACCACTGTAGGTCTTTTGATCGCATCAGTCTTTTTTCAAGATTCTTTTTTTCTTTACCGCAGAGCCTTATACCCTTTTGGTATACCGTATCGATGAGCATTGCTGTTGCCGATATTCCTCGCCAAGCAAAGTTGCTGGCACGATTGATAACCGTTGTCACACTCTCAAGGAAATAACCATCCCATGATTTTTCCAACCCAGCCCAGTAGCGTTCAATACTGTTAAGCGCTTCACAGAAAATGTTTCCGCAAGAAAACAGGGCAGACACAATGCAGATACATATATATAGGAGCCCCTCCTTGTGGTCGCCATCTGTAGTTTTTAAAGCTCCGCTGCTTTCAGTCACAGCTAAAAATTCAAGACGCATGTATATAAGTATACTATAACATAATACATATTCTTCATAAGTTGTTGACCTGTCACGGATTTTTAACAGGAGCAGTTGCCGTCTTTAAGTTTGTACTGTTGACCAGTATTCGAACAGGTTGTCTGGGCGTTACCGGTTAAGGGAAGATTTAACTTTTCGCCGTACTCACTCATCCAGCCGATTTGTTTGGCGGGCACACCTGCCATAAGTGCGTAAGGCTTTACATTGCGGTTGATAACAGCTCCGGCTGCAACAAAAGCATACTCCCCTACGGTTACTCCGCATACTATGGTGCAGTTTGCTCCTAGTGTGGCCCCTTTTTTTATGAGGGTTGGACGATACTCCTCTTTGCGGATTACCGCGCAGCGGGGATTGTGGACGTTTGTGAACACCATGCTGGGACCGCAGAAAACGTCATCTTCGATCGTGACTGCGTCGTAAATGCTGACGTTGTTTTGAACTTTGACGTTGTTGCCGATTTTGACCTCATTGCCGACGTAGACGTTTTGACCGAAGGAACAGCATTCACCGATTGTAGCTCCGGCGGAGATATGGCTCCAGTGCCAGACGCGAGTGCCGGTACCAAGCTGGGCACCTGGATCAACTATGGCGGTTGGGTGGATGGTTATCATTGCAAAATCTATTACCTATAACTAGTACTCCAGAGGAAGGGAGACCCTTTTTCCGTCGCGACTGGAGATGTAGATTGCAGTCAGTATTTCGAGGGAATGGAGGTTTTCGCGCCCGTCTGCTTCTGGCTCTGCTTTGCCTTGGAGCACATCAATGACGTTTTTGTAATACAACGGGTGGCCATAGCCGTAGGCTGATGTTGTTTCGTCACTGGCTGTTATTAGGTAGTCATCGTCTGGGTCGCTTTCTTTAAATTCCCAGTGCTGGATTTCATTGACAGCGAGACCGCCAACGCGTACTGTTCCTTTTTCGCCGATAATAGTTATGGAGCCTTCGAAGTTTTTTGAATAGGTAAGCATGGTAACATTCATAGATCCAAGAGCTCCTGAGCGCCATTTAAAACTGACAACACCGGTATCTTCAACTTCTATGTTGCGGGCCAGGGTGGCTGTATATGCCTGAAGGCTTTCTACCGGGCCGATAAGCCAGTCGATAAGATCGACGTAGTGGCTGGCCTGGTTCATGAATGCGCCTCCGTCAAACTCCCAGGTACCGCGCCATGTGGCACTGTCGTAATACTCCTGTGGACGCGACCAGAAAACATTGATGTTGACCATGTAAATTCTTCCAAATCGTTCCTTTTCCACGGCGCTTTTGAGAAGCTTCAGTGTGGCATTGCGGCGGTTTTGTTTAACGACAAAGAGGCGCACACCAGCCTCGTCGCAGGCTTTAACCATATTGACACCATCGTGCCATCGGGTAGCCATTGGTTTTTCGGTCATGACATTGACCCCGTAACGGGCAGCAAGCATGGTTTCAGCCGGGTGTAGTCCGCTTGGAGTGCAGAGAGCTATAAGGTCAATTTTTTCAGCGTTGAGCATTGACTCTAACCGATGGTACCCGGGAACATTATAGTGATTCTGGTGTTCCTGAAGTCTATGGTGATCAGTATCACAGATGGCAGCAAGTTCCAGAGACTCTGCATGTTGGTTGATAGCCGCAAAATGGTTTTTGGATATACGACCGCATCCAGCCAACGCAATACGTATTTTTCTGTCGTTAATAACGGAATACATTTTTGTAATAAAAGTTCTGAACCGATAACAAACAACCGCCCACTGCCAACTGCCAACCGCCAACTGCCCACTGCCAACTCCCCACCGCCCACTGCCAACTATTTATAATCTTCCATCAACTTGATCAATAGGTAGCACCCCTTTGACATCATATACTATGCCGTCATTACTGGCAAGAAGCTGGCGGATAGCAATGGTTTTAAAGTGGTTGTGCGCAACAGTGAGAATGACTGCATCGTAATGATTGCTATTAAGCGTAGAAAGGGATTCAAGGCCGTATTGGCTCATAACGTCGTTTGGGTCAGCCCAGGGATCGTAGATTTCCACTGCGGCACCGTATTGTTTCAGCTCTTTTGCTATATCGACGGCACGTGTATTCCGGATATCGGGGCAGTTTTCCTTGAAGGTAATACCGAGCATGAGTACGGTCGCTCCCTTGACTTTGCAGTCCCTTGCAATAAGGAGTTTGACGACTTCGGATGCAATATAGGTGCCCATATTGTCGTTGAGCCTTCTGCCGGCAAGGATTATTTCGGGATGGTATCCGCTTTCCTGTGCTTTTTGTGCGAGATAGTAGGGGTCTACTCCTATGCAGTGGCCTCCGACAAGGCCTGGTTTAAACGGAAGAAAGTTCCATTTGGTACCTGCAGCTTCAAGCACTTCATGGGTATCGATGCCCAGTCGGTTAAAAATCATGGCAAGTTCGTTGACAAACGCAATGTTGATGTCACGCTGGGAATTTTCGATTACTTTTGCTGCCTCGGCGACCTTGATGGATGAGGCAAGATGGGTACCTGCTGTAATGATTGAGCGGTAGAGTTGGTCAATGTTTTGAGCTGCTTCAGGGGTTGAACCTGAGGTTACTTTTTTGATTTTTGTAACAGTATGCTCTTTGTCGCCGGGATTTATGCGTTCCGGAGAGTAACCGCAGAAAAAGTACTGAGTGCTTGGTACTGCAAAAATGGATGCTTCGCTTTGCTCAGTATGACAATGAGATGTTTTGTATTTCAGTCCGGAATATTTTTCGAGTACGGGGACACACTCTTCTTCAGTGGCTCCGGGGTAAACTGTTGATTCGTAAACGACAATATCCCCTGGCTTCAGCACTTTCCCGATGATTTCACTTGCCTTTAAAAGCGGCGTCAGATCAGGACGGTTATTTTTATCAGTTGGCGTAGGTACCGTGACGATATAGTAGTTAGACTCTTCAAGATCTTTAGCGTCACTTGAGATATAAAGTCCTTCTGATCTATCCGTATGAGTAGAATTGCTGTCACGTAAGACGCTGCGAAGTTCATCAGCAGAAACCTCAAGAGTAGAGTCACGGCCCTGCTTTAATTCATCAACTCTTTTCTTTTTGATGTCATACCCTGTTACAGGATATTTTTTTGCAAATTCAACAGCAAGCGGAAGACCTACATAACCTAATCCGATTATTGCAATATTGATAAACGACATAAAAATAAATGGTTAACACTCTAAATCTTGAAATCAGTCAGCAGTTAACAGTAAGCGGTTGGCAGTAGGCAGTTAGCGGTTGGCAATAGGCAAAAATCAATGCTCCAAGAGCATTATAAGCCAAAAAAACATTGAGAATCTAAATCATAATTTAGAAATCAACCAACAGTTTAAACCGCCAACTGCCTACCGCCAACTGCCTACCGCCAACTGCCAACCGCCTACCGCCAACTCCCCACTGCCTACCCCCCACTTTTCAAAACAAACTTCTCCGGATAACGAGTCATATGATTTAGGATTCGTCCTATTTCAAATGATTTTACCATGAGGGTGTTATGTGTATAAGAAGTGATATAGCCGCATTGTAAGGAGAAATCAATCCATACTTGTGTTTCGCTATTTTCCATATCTGCATCTGAAATTTTGGATAAAAAGTGTGCAGGATACTGTCTTTTCCTGTAGCTTTCAGCAAGATTTGAACACACTGACCGTGATGACCGCCTTACTTGATCTGTTAGTGAATACCTTTCTTCTACTGGAAATGATTTGGTAATCCGAAAGATGTCCATAGCCATTTCAAATGCTTTCTTATAAACAACAAGATCTTTGAAGCTGGATTCTATGTGATCAGTCAAAGGCATTATACAGTAGGCAAGCAGACAGTAATCAGTGGGCGGTAGGCAAAAATCAATGCTCCAAGAGCATTATAAGCCAAAAAAGCATTGAGAGTCTAAATCAAAAATCTGAAATCAACCTACTGCCAACCGCCAACTGCCCACTGCCAACTCCCCACCGCCAACCGCCAACTCCCCACCGCCAACTTTCCCAAAAGCTCCGCTACTTTCAGTCACAACAGGTATTCCCGGACTGAACGATGAAAGTAAGTATTATTAATAAAAGAGTTTGCTGGGGACTCTTGAGATTCAATGTACGTAATATAAAATAAAGAGTTAACTCTTCATACTGTTTTAACGAACTGAGTACTTTTGCTTGAGAAGTTCTTCTCTTGTTGTATGGCCAGAAAATCGCTCGTAGTAGCAATGGGTTGATATTCTGGTATGAGTTTTTTTAAGAAAAGTTTGACGTTGTGAACATCGTTGTTGTTGATGATAACCTTCAATTGAGTCAGTTCATGCTGAAGTGATGACCATGGTAGAAAATGTTCATTTGACTTATAAATCTGAGTGTGGGCTGTTGATTCTGGATTGTTGTCAATCAAAAGCTCTTCGTAGAGTTTCTCACCGGGACGAAGACCTGTAACGTGAATTTCTATATCACCTTCAGGATTGTGCTCATCTCGCACCGTCAGGCCTGAGAGCTTGATCATGTTGCGGGCAAGATCCATAATTTTTACGGGATTGCCCATGTCGAGGAGATAGATATCGCCTCCTGTAGCCATGACCCCTGCATGAATAATGAGCTGGGCTGCTTCGGGAATAGTCATGAAGTATCGGGTAATCTCTTTATGGGTAATGGTCAGAGGACCGCCATCTCGGATCTGGCGCCTGAAAATAGGGATGACTGAACCGCTTGAAGCGAGGACGTTTCCAAAACGAACCGCGGTAAAACATGTGGTTTGTGATGTATCGGCAAACGCCTGGATGATCATTTCGCAAAGGCGTTTACTGGCACCCATTACATTGGTGGGACGAACTGCCTTGTCGGTACTGACAAGAATAACGTTTTTCACACCACAGCTGTTTGCAGCCTTTGCAATGGAGAGTGTCCCGAAAACATTGTTGCGAACTCCCTCTGCAGGATTATGCTCAACCAGAGGAACATGTTTATATGCTGCTGCATGGTATATAATGGCGGGCTTGAATTCCCTGCATATTTCGGCAATTCGACGCTCATCGGTCACATCGCACAGTAATGGAAAAAGCTCTGTCCCTGAACCTGGTATTTTAAGGCGCTGCTCAAGATTGGAATGGATGGAATAGAGGTTGTGCTCAGCATTATCAACCAGAAGAAGCTTTGAGGGTCGGGAAAGAAGAAGTTGACGGCAAAGTTCACCTCCAATACTTCCACCGGCTCCCGTGACCAGCACCACCCGTTCTCCGATGTTGTTTTTTATGAGTGTATGATCGATCAATACTGGTTTTCTGTCGAGGAGTTCCTCGACATCAATCTCTTTAATGTCGGAGAGGGTAACCTTCCCGTCTGCAAGTTCTTCTATTGAGGGAAGCGTCCTGAGGTGTACCGGGTATTTGCTGAAGAAGGTTATGAGCTCATTGCGGCGGCTCCTGCCTGCTGATGGAAGTGCGAGAATAATGTTTTTAATGTGCTTTTGTTCGATAAGCACTTGAGCTTTCTCAGGGCTGATTATTCCTAAACCATTGATATGACGACCGTGAAGCTCCTTATTATCATCAATTAAACCTTCAATACGATATTTTCCGGTTCGTTGAAGAGCTATGGCGATCTGTATACCCGCTGAGCCTGCACCATAGATCAGAAGAGCTTCTGACGGGGAGAAGGATCTCGCTGCTTTTCTGTTTTCCAATAAAAATAAATAACGAATCAGTGCTCGACTGCCTCCTGTAAACAGCAGAAAGATAATCGGCTGCAGCAATCCTATTGAACGGGGAACTGTGTCGATATGGAGAATCAGAGAGAGAGTAAGAAATGCAGCACCATAGACAAATACGGCTTTTAAAATGGTCTTGAATGCCGAAAATCCATTATAACGATAAACAGCATCATACAAACCAAAATAGAAAAAAATCGGAACAGTGAGGAGAGGAGCTGAAAGATAGAGTATCCACTGTCCTCCTGATGGCCAGTGTAAAACGTCTGAACGAAGCGTGAATGCCAGCCAGACAGTCAGGAGTGCTGCAACAATGTCAAAACATTCGGCAAGCAGACGTTTGTGAAATCGGGAAAGCTTAAACAGATTTTTAAGAATGCTTGACAAGAGCGATCTCATAAAGGCTGCAGAATAAATACTTGTCATCAATGTTCTGTATTATCACCATACCCGTACTTTCCATACCCGTACTTTCCATACCCGTACTTTCCATACCCGTACTTTCCATACCCGTAAGCTTTTGGTTTACGTGGGTCAATAAGGGCAATGCCAAGAATATGCGATTTTAAAAAACCATCCGATACGTACTCTTTCAAACCACCTCTTTCTGTATAGTTCAATCTGGCAGTAAGAAGAATGCCGTCAACCGAGTGAGCAAGCTGCGCTGCATCGCTTAGAAACAAGGGTGGACTGTCAAAAAACACTTTATCAAACTTCCCTTCAAGTACTTTGATAAGCTCCTGCATCTTTACTGACCCGAGCACCTCATTAGGATTTGGAATTTTTTTACCCGCAGTGAGTAAAAAAAGGTTATCAATATGAGTTTGCTTGAAAAAACTGTCATCTATTGTTTTCTGCTCGCTGTAAAGGTAATCGGTGATTCCTTGCTCTCTCTGAAGATTGAATATGTTGTGCTGCATGGCAAGACGCAGATCGGCATCTACGATAAGGGTTTTTTTACCGCTGAGAGCAAATGCAGCTGCAATATTGGAACAGATAGTGGATTTTCCTTCTCCGATTGCTGTGCCTGTTACAATGACTGATTTGAGGGGATCATCAATACGGGCATAGATCAGTGCCGTACGAAGCATGCGGAAAGATTCCGCAAAGCGTGAAGATAATTTTTCAGTTAACAGCGGCGTAAACCTTACAGATTTTTTGGGAATCCCTGATGGTGATGATTGGCTGTTTACAAAAGGGGGGTTATTAAATGCTTTACGTTTAAATCTATACAAAACACTGAACAGTGATTGCATTTCAGAAAAAGGCTTATCGCCGTTTTGATAAATAAATGGAATGATCGCAAAAGTATTGAACCCGCAGTGCTTGAAAAACAGCTCATCCTTCACCGTATCATCCAGCGTCTCTGCCACAAAGACATACCCGAACGAGAGTAAGCCGGCAAAGACAAGTGCCGCCAGGATACTTATATTCGGACTGGCATTTTCAGGTACAAAAGGACGGAATGCTTTACCGATAATAGAGACCTCTCCCACTTCTGATGCCAGCATTATCCTGCTTTCATCAAGCTTTTCGCGAAGAGAAATGTAGGTCTTTCTTGCAACATCAGCGTCTCTCTGCAGTTTTAAATAATCTTGTTGTTTTGTAGGCAATAATTTTATTCTGGCCTCGTTAAGTTGTTTAAGTCGGTTGTACTCTCCGGCGCTGTAGGATAGATTGTTGAGTTTTCTTTCAGTCTGAAGCTTTTCAGAAATCAGATCAAAGTTGTTTTTCTGTGTCTTGCCTGCATACCCTATTTCACCGGCTATTTTACTGCGGCTGAGAAGTTCATAACGGGTTTTGACACCATCAAGCTGCTGCTTTTTAGTCTTAACGTCAGAGTTATCTGCGCCTTTTTCGGATGCCATACGAACATACTCTGCTTCGCGCGTTCTGATCTCGTCAAGAATAGTGCCAAGTTTTGCATTGACACTCTGTGCTATACGCGAACTGAGCGCTTTGTCGGTTTCGGAGAGTTTCTTTTCCAGAAAATCAAGGCTGTTTTGTGCAATATGGTATTCAGCCATAATTTCATTGTACTTGGCATCGGTATCGGTAACTTGGCCAAGCAGTTGCTGAACGTTGCCGGTATTCTCAAAAATTTCATTCTCTTTCATATACTGTGCAAGCTTTTTGTCGGTTTGTTCAACCTCTTTCGCCTGCTCTTTGAGCATTGAAGCTACATACCTGTTCGTTTGAAAGTACTTTTCGGAATTGCGGGCAATACTTGTGTTTTTATAGACTCTGCTGAGAGTATTGGTTAAAAAAACTGATTCGTCAGCAAAAGGGCTGACAACTGAGATTTTTAATAAATTTGTTTCACGGACATTTTGAACATTGATTCGTTCGCTCATCTGAACCGCATATTGGCGAAGGCGATCCTCACTATAGTGTGTTTGGTTCTGATTTGTGTTTTTTTCTGTATTGCTGAACAAACCTGGTAGATTTTTTGAAGCCCACAGAGAAAGAGGTGCACGATAGCGGCGTTTATTGAAGAATTCGAGCGAATCCCTTTGAGGGCTTTTCATAAGCTCTTGAACCACAAGCTCTGCGACAGGCATTGACTTAAGAAGCTCAATGTCCTTTTTGGCATCGGATTCAGACTGGAAAGAGAAATAGGTGTCAAATGGACTGTTGGAAGTGCGAGTAATCATCAGAATCGCTTGTGCACGATATTGAGGAGTGGTAAGCTTGTGGTTAACATAAGCGATAGAAAGGCAGACTAAAAAAATCGCAAATATCGTATACTTTCTGCGTGCAATATATCCAAAAATCTCTTTGATGCTTATTTCCGATCCTCGTGATTGCTCGAAATCAGACTCTTCGTTATGGCGCTCCGTGTGTTCAATCATAAAAACAATTTATTTCAACAGTTACAAGTTTTTGATATAGTAAACACCGGTGGCTCCTGAAACAATTAAACCGAAATAACGGGCAACCATTTCGACAGTTAAACCTTTTTCCGGTATGATGACAGTATCGTTCGGTTTAAAAACAATGAATGAAGAACGATCCCCTTTTTTGAAGTACGCTCTCAAATCAACCTTATATGCCTGTATTCCATTACTGTCGGGCTCTTTCCTCGAAACAAGCACGTTTTTTAAATTTGCATTCTCTGTTATACCTCCTGCAACAGAAAGAAGGGAAGCAAAATCCGCACTCTCCTGGACAACTATTTGACCCGGATGGTTAACGGCGCCGAGTATGTTGACAATCATGAGAATGTTTCCAACATCGTCGGTAAAATAAGAGTCCTGGATTAAAGGATAATTTGGGCCCGCGAGTGCTTTATAACCGGCTGATTGTTCAGAAGAAATGGGGAACGCATCAGTGCCAGTCTGAGTTGCTGATGCTGCTGATGCTGCTGATGCTTTTGAGGGTAGGCATGTTAGAAAAAGGCATTGGAGTGAAAGCGTAATAACTGTAAAAATTTTTAACCCACGCATACTATTCATGTTATAACAATAATAATTGGCCGACCAGAAACAATCACAATAACTCTCTCCGGTAATAATCACCTGTAACTGTTTCTGTCAAACCATAAATTTTTTTAACTCTTTGTTGTTTGGTTAATTACGCGCTGATTTTGGCGGCAGATACTCTGTTTCAGGCACTGCTGGCGGTGGTACTACAACTGCCTCTTTCTGAGGCTCGATTGGTGTTGGTGTTGGTGCCGGCGTCGGTTCCGGCGTTGGCGTTGGCGTTGGCGTCGGTGTCGGTGTCGGTGTCGGCGTCGGCGTTGGCGGTGTAGGAGTTACCGTTGCCAATACAGGAATCTCAATCCAGCTGGGAGTAAGGGGTGAAATAATTCCCTGTATAAAACTGTCAGAGCCATTTGTTGCTCCGAGCACTGGTGTTGACAATGATAAGGCTGCAAAGCTTAATACCGATGCCCGAACTGCTATGTTATGAAGAGAAGTGCTCATGATTATTCAGTGTTATAACGTTATACCAGTTCCAACTCCAACAATGAAGCGCACACCATCACCGGAATATCCTGTCAGATCAACCGCACCTGCCGTAATCACTAAAGGAAAAGAGTCACTTATTAAAAAAGTTTTCGAAACGCCGGCATTCAGATTGATTCCGTTCCAGTCAGTGATAACATTGAATTGGTTGAACAGCTCGTAGGCTATGTTGCCGAAAACGTAGGTGCCGTGCTTTCCTTTGCCCGCAAGGATATCCTGCGGAGTTTTATTGCCGAATAATCCGTTCCCTGCGCCTATGCTGTAATGGAGTCTTGTTGTTTTGTTGTCTTCATTAAGAAAGGGAGATGAAAGAACTCCTTTACTGTAAACAATATAATAACTTTGTTCTGAATCTGTGCCGGAACTCAGCATTAAATTCTGTCCGCCCACGCCGATAGAACTTGCTGATCCGAGATAGCGATGTACTTGAAAAGACATACCGTAGCGATTCCAGCTGGTCATATCATACTGTGACAGTGCAACCTGCAGACCAATGTTGTCGACTGGATTGCCAATCCCCAGACCTATCGCCGCGCCTCCGTCACCTGTGTGGTTGCTGAAAGCCGCACCATGAGCGTATGGAGCGCGGGATTCAACAGCAGCTCCGGCAAAAAGGGTGCCGTATGCGGCCCCCCAGCCTACAGGAGTGGTCAGTGATTTGCCATAAATATTCGGAAGAAAAAAAGAGGTCGCCACTGGATCCTCAGCATGCAGGCTACCGGCTGATAAAGTAATCATGAGCGTAGCAACTGCAGCAACATATTTCTTTATAACAATACTCATGCCTCTCCTGTTTATATTAAAGCCTCTGTTACATCTATCCTTGTGGAGTGAAATATAAATATTTCTTTGGAATTTGCATTATGCCTGTATCCCTGAGCAAACATTGCTATGTTGCATTCTCAACACTGTCAATGTCAAACTTGTTTTATTTCTCACTGTATCAAGGGGTATAAATGTGTTGGAAAAATATATTAAATATTTCAAGTATATCTAAAAAATCTTTATCCTTTTTTTTCGTAAGAGCAGAACTATGCATATGGTGTTATCTGAAAGAAAACGTATAATAGCCGTAGGAGATGTCCATGGATGTCTGTTTTCTCTGAAAAAGCTGGTCAGGCTGATTCACCTCAAACCCGACGACCAGCTGGTTTTTTTGGGCGATGTTATTGATCGGGGAGATCACTCAAAAGAGGTGGTTGACTATCTGATCAAACTCGACTCATCTCACTCCTGCCATTTTCTCATGGGCAACCATGAGTTGATGTTTCTCGATTACCTTGAAAACCACAACTCGACCGAATGGCTTGCCAACGGTGGAGAGGCAACGTTGAAATCCTACAGCAGCCCCGCAATACACGATATTCCTCAGGATCACATAGCTTTCTTACGAAGTTTTCAATTCACTTTGGAAACGGAAAACTATTTCTTTACGCATGGCGGTCTTGATCCTGAACTCTCCATTAAAAATAACCTGCTGTACTATCAGCCGCAGGATTTTTGCTTTCAACGGATACATATGCGCCCGGAATTCCTGAACACCAGCGCCTACAACTGGGAAAAAACTCTTGTCTGTGCACACACCCCTGTAACTGCTCCGGTTTCAATCGATCGACTCATAGCCATTGATACAGGTTGTGTCTATAAGGATAATCCGCTCCTGGGCACATTAACAGCCATTATCCTGCCCGAAAGACGCATCATTCAAACCAGAAACATCGACTGAGTTCCCCCTGATAGTTAGCTCTTTCAGAAAAGGTCATCGAGGGTCAGGGCGATGATCTGGAGATCTTGAGAATAGACGTTGTTGACTATGTGTACTTCCTGCCGCCAAAGCATTCATTATACTTTGCCATCGTTATATCCGAACAGAATAAGGTTAGATGTAGCAACGTGAAAGAAAAAATCATCATATATCCTCCCTGCGGATTCAGAATATCCTGTAAGAAATCCGACCAAGTAAGCTAAAAAAAAGAGATTAACCTTTCTATGTTGCCTGACTGAAGATAGCAGGTAACGACCACGACGCAAATGCAGCAGCTCACCCTGATGCAAGGCACGGTTAACCAGGCTATAACGACGCTGCGGTGTTCCCCCAATCAGACGAGCCAACTGACTTTCTGTAATAACACGCTCAGCCAAGTCAGCTTGCTGAATTTTTTTAACAAGGAGACTCATTTTTGCAAGGTACTTTCATATTTTGAAAGTATCAAACATTTACCCAAACTCCTTATTGTTATAACTATGTGCCCGCAAACGACAACGAACAAACACGCTGCTGAAGATGTTGAGAACCAGATTTCAGCTCTTAAAACAAGAATTGAGACGCAGGAGAAGGAACTGACGAGAGTCGCGACGGCAATTACGGAAAAATCGACAATTCTGCGGAGTCTGCTCGATCAGATTTATGCGCTTGAAATTGATCCCGGCGTCAAGAGGGTGATGACAGGCACTTGTCTGCATCTTATCGACAAAGAAATTACCGAAAAACGATTGAACATGGAACTGACTGAGTCTGATTCGGTATTTTTATCGAAACTGCAGAAAAAACACCCCAACCTCAGCCAGCGGGAGCTGAGAATATCCGTGCTTGTCAGGTTGAACTACGATACCAAGGAAATTGCACGTTCTGTCGGTATAACGACAAGAGGAATGGAAAGCATACGATACAGAATGCATCACAAGCTTGGGCTGGGGAAACACGAATCGATAAAGAGCTATCTTTCAAATCTTGCTCTCTCATAATCACTGTTCCTGCTGAAGATTGATGTTCAGGAAATACACGGAGCATCCGAAAATAAACCCGCTGACGCTGAGCATCATGTGATTGTCAAGAAAGAATGCCAGAATGATGGCGGTTGCCGCAAGTAAAAGCACGGTCAGCTGCCTGAACGCTTTTTTTCTGCTACCCTCGCTGAGAATGGCGGAAAGTACTGAATCGCTTCTGAGCAGCTCCAGGGAGTTGGAGCGGACAATGGATGGCAGGACGATATAGATCATACCGATGAATGAACAGGTTATCCAGCCGAGCAGCGCAGCATGGGTATGCGCATGATAGATCCACATCCTGTCAGGACGCAGCGGAGGAAAAGTGCCGAAGGGCAGCCCCTTCATGAAGTAGATATTCATGATCCCGAATCCGCTTGTGGCAAAGAGCAGTGCAAGGCCGCTGAGGAGAAAAGCAAGTGCGGGGTGATGGAAGTTCTGTTTGAAAAAGTTGTAGAGGTAGATGGCAAAGCTTCCAAGGAGTGCCATGACGCCGAAGAGCAGGATATGGCTGATGAGCATCATCCCTGAATAGTAGCCGGCAAGGATAACGATGAGAAAGAGCAGCACTCCGCCGACAAAAATATAGAACCAGAGGCTGAAAAGCCGTTTGATAAGCTCGCGCTTTGAGGATTTGCTCCATGCGTACGTGTAAAGGAAGCCCATGACGCTGATGCTCAGAGGAAACGAGGAGCCGAGAAAATAGGAGGACTGGGTGACGAAAAACGGAATGATTGTTTGATGGGGAAAAGCCTCCTTAAGTCCGAGAGTAAAGAGACCGAGGTTGGCATTAAGGAGAAAAAGAACATCAAAGATGTAGTAGCGGACGGAGACCTCTTTCCAGATTTTAGGAATTGAAAGGGTGGTGAAAATCTCCCTGATCGGCCCTGCAATGAGCAGCATAAGCATTAGACCGGTCAAGGCTTTGAGCAGCGGCCACTCCATGACGACGGCTACGGTGATCATGACAAGAGCAAGAATGACCGTATAAATATAACGTTGCTGCTTTACGGGATCTATGGTGAGTTCAGGGTAGATGGCCGCAGTGAGATATCGGTTGAGGATAAGTATGGCAAGGTTGCCGAAACCGATAAAAAAGATATAGGGATGAAGTTTCAGGAGAACGTGAGTACCCGTCATCGTTCCTCCGGCGGCAATGAAAGAGGTTACGGTGATGACGATGACTGAAACAGCAAGAAAGAGCCGGACAACGGCGCTCAGCTTTCCATCATAAGGGTGCGCTTTCATTCGGGTGGCCGTGTTTTATGTTGTTCATCTCTATCAGGGCAATCACAGAGAGTGCAATGAGCGAAACATTGAGCGTCAGTGGATTGAACGGCAGCGTGAACATGGCAGGTTCAAAAAGAAGAACGAAAAGAAGCAGCCCTGTCAGCGTCACGATGTTGAGCCAGAACACCCAGCTCCATGCCGCGGCAAGCAGCAGAAGCCCGAAGAGTATCTCGCCTGCTCCTATCCAGAAAATAGCCTCGCACACCCACTGATAAACCGGAATGACATGGCCGAGAAGATCGACCTCGCCCTTGCTCTGGCACACTATTTTAGGCACTGCCCCCTGGTATATCCATGAAAAGGCAAGAGCAGCCCTGCAGAGAAGTAAAACGGGTGTCTGGTTTGAAAAATATGTCATTGCTGTTCCTCTTTGTTACAAATCCATGTTACAAAAAATTATCATGCCTTCGCACTCCCTTTACCAAAGCGAAACGTTCGAATAGTTGAAACCCGGCTGCGCAGTGATTCAAACCAGACATAGACGACCGGAATCACCAGCAGCGTTAAAAACATGGAACTGGCAAGACCGCCGACAAGCGCTACGGCAAGGCCGGATTTCCATTCAGAACCGGAACTTCCCGAAAGCGCAATGGGCAGAAGCCCGAAGATGAGTGTAAGGGTGGTCATGAGTATAGGGCGCAGCCTTTCCTTTCCCGCTTCAATGATCGATTCAGTCACTCCCATTCCCTCAAGTCGGTATTTGTTGATGAAATCGACAAGAAGAATCGCGTTTTTACCAACCAGGCCGACAAGCATGATGATGCCGAGAATGGTGAAAATGCTGAGGGATTTGCCGGTAAGGGCGAGGGCGAAAAGCGCTCCGATAATGGCAAGCGGAATAGAGAACATCACCACCATGGGCCAGACGTAGGAGTCGTAGAGAGCAACCATGATGAGGTAGACAAAAATAATGGCGACCATAAAAGCCATAAGTAGAGTTGAAAAGGACTCGCCCTGGCGTTTGAGGTCGGATTCGTAGGCGTAAGAGAGCGTTGAGGGCATGAGGCCGCGTTTTTTCATATTCCCGAACACGCGTTCGATATCCTGCCCGACAGTGCCTACAGGGCGGCCGATAACCTGTGCCTTGACCCAGACGGCATTGTTGCGATCTTTGCGCTGCAGCTGCGTATAGCCGCGATCCTGTTCAAAGCTCACGAACTGACCGAGCCTGACCATATCGCCCTGCGGGGTTCGGAAGGTGATGTCGGCAAGCGTGGAAGTATCCTGACGGTAATACTTGTCGAGCATGACCCTGATGTCGTACTCATCGTTTCCATCGCGGTACTTCCCTGCTTCGTCGCCTGCGTAGGCCGTGCGGAGGGCTGCTCCGACGTCGGCGATGGAGAGACCGAAGGTGGCCATTTTTTCACGATCAATAACAATGCGCATTTCCGGATTGCCGACCCGGGATGTGAGCTTGACATCAGCTGTGCCGGGTATTGTTTTGATGCTGTCACGCAATGCTTCGGCAGCTCGGGTGACCTGACTTCTCAGGGGGCCGCTGATGATGACGGCAACCGGTGTTTCATTGGCAGTTCCGAAAATACCTATGGGATTGATGCTTGCCTTGAGGCCGGCAACATCCTTCAGACTGTTTCGGACAGCCTGCATGACGTCATCCGTTGAACTCTTCCGTTCCTCTTTTGGTGAAAGCCTGACGTTGAGTTCGGAAATGTTGTCGGCGCTCTGGTTGAAAAAGCCTTCACTGGAAGCTCCGACATTGACGAGCAGTTTTTTCACCTCAGGCATGGAGAAGAGACGGTGCTCCACCATCCTGGTCAGGCGGTTGGTCTCCTCAAGATTGGTTCCCGGTTCAAGTTCCAGCATGACGGAGAACTCGCCCCGGTCCGATACTTCGATAAACTCCCCTCCTATCCTGCCGAAAACAAGCAGGCTGAATGAGGCGGCAAGCAGCAGTGCAGCACTTGCAATAACTTTTCGGGGATTACGGAGACTCCACTGCAGAAGATCGAGATAGAGCTGACGAAAGTGCTGGTAGTTCTGCTCAAAAGCAATGGCAAATTTTTCGAAGGGGTTTTTGCCCGAAAGCTTTTCGACTTTGGAAAATCGTGAAGCGAGGAGCGGTGTCAGCGTGAAGGAGACAAACAGGCTGACCAGGGTGGAAATGACCATGACCACGGAAAATTCACGCAGGATGTTGCCGACTATGCCGCTGACAAGAGAGAGCGGAAGAAAGACGACCACGTCAACAAGGGTAATGGAGAGCGCTGTAAAGCCTATCTCGTTTCTCCCCATGAGAGCTGCACTGCGTGGCTCCTCACCACGTTCAAGGTGGCGGTAGATATTTTCGAGCACCACGATGGAGTCGTCCACCAGAACGCCCACAACCAGCGAAAGAGAGAGAAGCGTCATGAGGTTCAGCGAAAACCCGAAGAGGTACATGCCCGTAAAGGTGGTGATGAGCGAGGTCGGTATGGAGACGAGTACGATGAGGGAGTTGCGCAGGCTGTGCAGAAAAAGCATCATCACAAGGGCGACAAGAAGCACGGCAAGCATAAGGTCGTGCTGTACGGCGGTAACTGCTTCAAGGGTGAAGGTCGAGGCGTCCTGGGCAATATCGAAGGAGAGGTTTTTATCCTTGTACAGTTTTTCGAGACGGGAGAGCGCAGCCCTTGTGAGCCGGCTCACGTCAACAGTGTTGGCGTCGCTCTGTTTCATGATCATGATGCCGACTGAGGCTCGGCCGTTCAATCGTGTGAGAGTGGTAATCTCCCTGAATCCGTCCTCTACTTCGGCAACATCACGCAGCGCGACTTTTCCTGTCGGGGTGGAGCGCAGAACAAGATCCTGAAGCTCTTCAAGGTTTGCAAATTTCCCGGCAAGCCTGACGACAAACTGCCGGTCGCGATCATCAATCTTGCCGGTTGGGAAATCGAGATTGGCCTTCCCGACCTCTTTGAGCACATCAGGCACCGTCAGGCTGTAGCTCTGCAGGCGCTCGAGATCGATATTGACCCTGATTTCACGTTCACGTCCTCCGAGAAGATAAACCTGCCCGACGCCGGCAACACTTGAAAGAAGGGGTTTGATGTCGTTCTTGAGCATCTGGTAAAACTCCGTATCGGAGAGGGATGATGTGGCGCCGATACGCAGAACAGGCACCTCATCAAGCGCAAAACGGGTGATAACAGGCGGTTTTGCCTCATCAGGGAAGCGGTCACGCACCTCATTGATCTTGCGTTGAGCATCCTGCAGGGCTTTTTCGATATTGGCGGAATTCGAAAACTCAATGGCAACAACCGATAATCCTTCAGTTGACGTTGAGGTGATCGATGCAATTTTTTCAATGGCTGAAACAGCTTCTTCGACCGGTTTGGTCAGCGATGTCTCGACCTCGCTGGGTGAAGCACCGGGATAGCGGATGGAAACGGTCACAACAGGCGGAGTCATTTTCGGCAGAAGCTCATACTGCAGCTGACCATAACTGAAGAGACCGAGAATGGCAAGCACGGTAAAGAGAACGACAATAAGCGTCGGCCGTTTTATAGCAAGCTCGGTAAGCGTCATGGTGCAGCCGGCCCTTTCTTCCGGCCGATAACAAGAACAGCAGAGCCGTTGAGAAGCTCTGTCTGGCCGCTCGTCACAACACTGTCGCCCACGTTCAGCCCATCAAGCACCTCCAGCTCCTTCTGCAGCTCCATGCCGGCTGAAAAAGGCTTTAAAAAAGCCTTTCCGTTGCGGACCACAAACACTTCCGGCTTTCTTATTCCTGAAACAAGGGCGATACGGGGCACAAGCACTGCCTCACGATGGCCTGCGCCCGTGGTGACTGTCCTGACGAACATTCCTGATCTGAAGGTGGTTTTCTGCGGGTTCTGCAGAAGCACTTCCACCCTGCAGGTATGGTCGCGGCCTGACTTGTCGCTGACCGCACTGACCCTGCCGCTGAACAGCTGACCGGGATAGGTGTCGCTGGTCACGGAAAGCATCGTGCCCGGGACAAATTTGATGATCTCACGCTCGGGCACAAGAATGATGACCTTGACCTTCGTCATATCAACCATGTGTGCAACCTTCAGCCCCTCGTGCAGCAGCTCACCCTGCTCGACAAAGCGGGAGGTCACTGTGCCTGTAAACGGGGCCTTGACTTTGGTATTGCTGAATTGACGGTTGGCCGCGACAAATTCAGCCTGTGCCTCTTCGTTCTGAAGCTGCACGGCCTCAAAGGCTGACAACGGTACAGCTCCTTCAGCATAGAGGGTTTTATAGCGCTCGACATCGCGTTTCGTCTGGCGGTAATGAGCATCGGCCTTTCTCTGCCGTGAGGCTGCAAGTTCATCATCGACGGTGAACAAGACATCTCCGGCTTTTTTGTGTGCCCCCGGCTCAGCCGATACCTTGCGAACCTGGCCGGCGGTTTCTGAAAAAATGTCGGCCTCTCTGAAAGCCTCAACAGTGCCGACGGTACTGAAGCTGTCGCGCACCGCTGCTTTTGAAACCTGGGCCACTGACACAGGAATAAGCTCCGGAGGCTTTTGCACCTGAGCTTTTTTTGGATCGCGATGCTGAACCAGCCAGAAGAGCAGGAGAAAAAGCAGCATCAGAAGGATGGCAGAGAACAGCTTGTTTTCTTTGAGCCTTCCGGCTATTGTTTGAGCAATCTTCATGAGTATGAAACCGTCACCCGCTTTTCTTTATCGGAAACAGGAGGATGTGTCTCAGCAGAAGTGGCTTGCAATGGAACACGATATGTCTGCAGAAGCCTTGACATGCTCAATAATTGAAAGAATGCCTGTCAGATTGGTGATGTTCTGGTCAGTGACGGATAACTTGATCTTTGCAAGGGCTTTATCATAAAGGCCCTGGATCTCGGTCATCATGACGAGCGTCTCACTGGCATGCTTGGCGTTGCCGCTCACGAAAGCCTCAACTGCCTTCTTGATCATTTCAGCTGTTATGTCCCCCATGGGTTTCAATCCATATTCGTCCTTATGCAGCTCCTGCACATTGGCGAACTTTACATACTCGGCCTTGTCGGCAATATTGAGTGCCAGCTGAGCAAGTTTTTCAAGCTCGGAAAGAATCATCCGGGCCTGTTTGATTGCTTTGAGGTCTTCTTCACCGAGATTCTGGAAGGTTGCATAGGCAAGGGTAAGATATTCGACTTCGAACTTCCCTTTCCTGATATATGCCTCATCAAACTTGAAAGCCGAAGAGGCAAGCTCGATGTTCCCCTTTGTTGAAGCCCGGATACTGAGCATCAGGTTATTTTCAACATTGGAAGAAAGTTTGGTCAGCTTCTGCTTGAGGGATTCAAGCTGCACATAGACCGTACCCTGAGGTTGTATGGAAAGACCGAACTTGTCGGGATCGATCTTGATGGTAAATGCTTGCGGGGTTTCTGTGGATTTCGGTGAGTCGCCGAAAAATTTGCCTAACAGGTTAGCCATAGAGTTCAAACACCATGCTTATGTTAAAAATAAAAAAAACAAAGTGCTGCTAATTTAGCAGACCTGCAGGATTAATTCCAAGAAAAAAACAAAAATGCGGTCAATCATCTAAAGATCCGAGGAGATGTTCATAGAAATCCCCTTTATGACGGACGATTTCGCCGGTTACCAGATAAATGACTTCACGGGCTATCCTTGTGGCGTGATCGGCCATGCGTTCGA